>CAMAVY010000094.1 GCA_945861675.1 Klebsiella pneumoniae
GGCTTTATCAGCGCGCAGCCCAAGGGCTACGACACCGAGCTCGCCGAGCGCGGCGGCAACCTGTCACAAGGCCAACGTCAGCTGCTGGCATTCGCACGCGTCCTCGCCGCCGACCCGGAGATCCTGGTGCTGGACGAGGCCACCGCCAGCATCGACACGGAGACCGAGCTGCTCATACAGGACGCATTGCGCAAACTGACCGCGGGTCGCACGTCGATCCTGATCGCCCATCGCCTGCAGACCATCCAGGAAGCGGATCGCGTGCTGGTACTGCAGCAGGGCGAAGTTGCAGAGATCGGCACCCACGCTGAACTGCTGGCGCTGAAGGGTGTGTACTACACCCTGCATACGCTGCAGTTTCAGAACATGGACGAGCAGACGGAAGACACCGCGCCATGAACCGCTTGAAGGAGATGGAACACGCGCCCGCCGGCACACGGCTGACCCTCGACGAGCTGATCGCAGCAATCCCCTTCGACACCATGGCGCCAGGCGCCGCAGCGAGCGGCGGCCTGATCGCGGCCATTGCCCAACAGATCGACTCCGGCGAAGTGCTCATGCTGGGTTGGATGAACGAGGCAGCGCTGCGACTGACGCTCAGTTCCGGCCAGGTCACCTACTACTCACGCAGCCGCCAGGCACTGTGGCGCAAGGGCGAACGCTCGGGCCAGGTGCAGCAACTACGCGGACTGCGCCTGGACTGTGATGGCGATGCGTTGCTGGTGCTGGTCGATCAGCAGGGCCCGGCCTGCCACACCGGTCGGCGCGATTGCTTCTACTGGCACGTGGATGCCTCGGGCGCCGTGCTCAGTGGCGATGTGCTGATCGACCCCGACGCCCTTTACGGCGACAGATAGGCCTCGCAGCCTGTGCAATTGCATCGCCGGCCCCTAGAATTCGAGCCCTTCATTGCCCGATACGTGTCGCCATGGCCGCCGCGGCTGATCGATCTGCATCCAAACACGATCCCCGCACGCCCGTGGCTGTGTGGGCGCAATCGTTGCGTGCGTCCTGCGCGCAGGCCTTTCGCAATCGCATCGATTGTTGTCGGCGCTGATCTGCCAATCGCACAGCAGCGCATGCGTTCGCCCGGCCCGCAAGACAACGGGACCGCCGAGCCAACGATGATCAGCAACACAATCGATCTCTCGGGCAACAAAGCCCGACACTCGACCCAACTCGAAGCGGCGACCTTATGACCAGCGCGCAATCGCAATACACACTTCAACTGCACGACTCGCTCACTGGCGGCAAACGTCCGTTTGTCCCGGCGGACCCGAACAACGTCACGGTCTATGTATGCGGGCCGACCGTGTACAACTTCGTGCACATCGGCAATGGCCGCCCAGCCGTGGTGTTCGATGTGCTGGTACGGCTGCTGCGGCTGCTGTACCCACGGGTGCGCTACGCACGCAACGTCACAGACGTCGATGACAAGATCAACGCAGCTGCTGCGGCCAGCGGCGAACCCATTGCCACGCTGACCGAACGCTTCGTTGTTGCCTACAACGAGGACGTTCGGGCGCTTGGCGTACTGGACGCCGACGTCGAGCCGCGCGCCACGCACCACATTGGCGAAATCACATCGATGATCGAGCGCCTGATCAGCCTCGGGCATGCCTACGCAGCCGAAGGCCATGTGCTGTTCAACGTGCCGTCCGATCCCAACTACGGCGCGCTGTCGCATCGCGAACTGGACGACATGATCGCGGGCGCACGCATCGACGTGGCACCGTACAAGCGTCACCCTGCGGACTTCGTGTTGTGGAAACCGTCCACACCGCAGTTGCCGGGTTGGGACAGCCCGTGGGGCCGCGGCCGACCGGGCTGGCACATCGAGTGCTCGGCGATGATCGAGGCGCACCTGGGCAACAGCATCGACATTCACGGCGGCGGTACAGATCTGATCTTCCCGCATCACGAGAACGAGCTCGCGCAGAGTGGCTGCGCGCACGGCAACCAGCAGTTCGTGGGCTACTGGCTGCACAACGGCATGCTGACAACGCGCGGCGCCAAGATGGCGAAGTCCGAAGGCAATGGCGTGACCATTCACGCGCTGCGGCAGAAATACGACGGCGAAGTGCTCCGCTATGCGTTGCTCTCGGGCCACTACCGTTCGCCGCTGGAGTGGGACCAGCGCTTGCTTGATCAGGCCAGCGCCAGCCTCGACCGGCTGTATGGCGCACTGCGCGGGCCAACGGCCCAGACCTTGGTCTCCGCCGGCAGCATCGCGCCCGCCGTCCTGAACCCGATGCTCGACGACATGAACACACCACAGGCGCTTGCGGGTCTGCACGAACTGGCCGGCGAGGTGAACCGCGCCACACGGGCAGAAGACGCTGCGCAATTGCGCGCGTCGTTGCGCAGCAGCGCTGGCCTGTTGGGGTTGCTGCAGAAAGATCCGGAGCGCTACTTCAAGGGCACCGACACCGCCAAAGCCACCGACGGGGCGCAAGGCATGAGCGACGAACAGATCGAAGCGCAGATTGCTGCGCGCACGGCGGCGCGGGCCGCACGTGACTTCGCGACCGCTGATCAGATCCGCAAGGACCTGACCACCGCCGGCATTGAACTCGAAGACACCGCGGGCGGCACCCGCTGGCTGCGTGCGCGATGAACGCGCATACGTGCGCGATGAACGCGCCTAAGCGCGCGACTCTGTTGCTGCTCGTAACGGCGCTGTTCGGTGCGCTCGCAGGCTGTAGCGCCGCGCCACCGCCGAAGCCTGCTCCGGTGGTAGCGCCCGACAGCGTGCGTCCACTGCAAGGCGGCAGCGTGACCGGCTTCGTGAACGAATACGGCAGTCACAGCTGGATGGGCATTGCCTACGCAGCGCCGCCGATCGGCGAGCTGCGCTGGCACGCACCGCTGCCGGCCGCGCCGCTGCCGGGCAACAGGAACGCATTGACCGGCGGTTCGCCGTGCATCCAGTTCGGCTCGCCGCTTGGTGGCGTGGGCGAGCCAGGCAGCCGCGAAGGCAGTGAGGATTGCCTGTACTTGAACGTGCATGCGCCGCGCCTGGCCGCCGACAAGGTCGCGCAGGCAAACCTGCCGGTGATGGTCTGGATTCATGGCGGCGGCAACACCGTGGGCTACGCAGGCTTCTACAACGGCGCGCACCTTGCCCAGGCGCAAGGCGTCATCGTGGTCATGATCAACTACCGACTCGGGCCGTTCGGTTGGTTCGTGCTGCCCGGCACGCCGTTGAACAATCCACCGCACAGCAAAGATCAACCCAGCCCCGAAGACGCTGCAATCGCCGCGTCCGGCAACTGGGGCACGCTGGACACCATCGCGGCGCTGCGCTGGGTGAAACAGAACATCAGTGCGTTCGGCGGCAGTCCGGACAACGTCACTGTGTTCGGTGAGTCGGCGGGGGGTACCAACACGCTGGCACTGCTGCTGTCGCCATTGGCCGGCGGATTGTTCCAACGCGCCATCGTGCAAAGCGGCGGCTTGGGGTTCGACAGTCTGGCGCGCGCAAGCAACTACACCGACGCTCCTGAACCAGGCGCCAACTCCAGCAGCGGTGAAATTCTGTTGAAGCTGCTGGTAAGCCAGCGTCGGGCCGCAACGCGCGCCGAAGCCAAAACGATGGCGGCCTCGATGTCGCGTGTGCAGATCGCGGGTTTCCTGCGCGGCATCAATCCCTGGACGCTGTACGCCGCCTACGCGGGCCCGGGGCTGTTGGGTCCACAAGTGCCGACCGTGTTCCAGGACGGCGCAGTCATTCGCGTCGGCGACCCGCTGCAGTTGCTCAGCGATCCCAGCACGCACATCGATGTGCCGACGTTGCTCGGCACCAATCGCGACGAACCCAAGATCTTCATGGCGTTCAACCCCGAGCACGTCTACCGGCTTGCAGGCCTGCCGATTCTCATGAAAGACGGCGACCGCTACGACCGTGAGGCCAGGTACGGTGCGTTGTCGTGGAAGGTCCGCGGCGTTGACGAAG
Source organism: Klebsiella pneumoniae (assembly GCA_945861675.1). Lineage (GTDB taxonomy): Bacteria > Pseudomonadota > Gammaproteobacteria > Pseudomonadales > Azotimanducaceae > CAMAVY01. Next base: position 3,956 of record CAMAVY010000094.1, read on the forward strand.
TGGCCGCGCGGCTCGCGCGCAACGGCGCACCGGCGTTTGCCTATCGCTGGGAGTGGGACGAAGAAGGCACACGCATGGGCTTCATTGACCTCTCGCGCCTGCTTGGCGCTGCGCATGGCCTGGAGATTCCGTTCGTGTTCGGGCACTTCGACATCGGTCCGCAGTCGTCCTTCCTGTTCGCAGACGACAGCCTTGAGGGGCGCAGTGTGCTCAGCGACGCCATGATGTCCTACTGGGCCAACTTCGCGCGCAGCGGTGATCCTGGCCGCGGCAGTGACGGCAAGCTGCCGCTGTGGAGCGCCTGGTCCAGCACCGCCGGCGGCAGCAAGATGATGCTGCTGGATAGCGCCGCGGGTGGCGGTCTGCGCATGTCACCGCAAGAGGTCACGCGCGCCAGCCTGCTGCAGGACATGGCACAGGAGCCGATCAGCGATGACGAACGCTGTGCGCTGTTCCGCAACACGTTTCGTTGGGACGACGATGCCTGGGCGGACGCGGCGTGGAAAACCTACAACGGTGGTCGCTGCGCCGGTTCACCGCGGCAGCAGACAGGAGCACCCTGATGGCATTCGAGTCACACGCCCCAGACTCAAAGGCAGGGGATTCAAATGCAGTGGATGCAAACGCAGTGGATGCAAAGCCCGTGGATTCACAGGCGCTGCGCGTATTCGTCGAGCAGGCGTACCAGGAACGTGTGATTCCACTGCTCAGCGACTACATCGGCATTCCCAACAAGTCACCGAGTTTCGACCCCGACTGGCAGAAGCACGGGCACATGAATCGCGCGGCGTCGTTGCTGCTGCTGTGGGCCAAGGGCCAACCGGTGCGCAAACGACAATTCGAGCTGTACACGCTGCCGGGCCGCACACCGGTGATCCTCTGCGACATCGCAGGCACCGCGCCAGGCAATGTGCTGATGTACGGCCACTACGACAAGCAACCCGAATTCACCGGTTGGCGCGAGGGCCTCGGCCCGTGGACGCCCGTCATACAGGACGGACGTCTGTACGGCCGCGGCGGCGCCGACGACGGCTATGCACTACCCGCCGCGCTGGTGGCCATCGAAGCGCTGCAGCGCCAGGGCATTGCGCATCCACGTTGCCTGATCCTCATCGAAGGCTGCGAGGAAAGTGGCAGCCCGGACCTGCCGTATTACATCGAGGCGCTGGCTTCACGCATCGGCACGCCGGATCTCGTGGTCGCGCTGGACGCCGAATGCGGCAGCTACGACCGCTGGTGGATCACGACCAGCCTGCGCGGGCTCGCGATTGGCACACTGTCGGTCGGCGTGCTCAGCGAAGGTGTGCACTCGGGCGCTGCGTCCGGCATCGTGCCGTCGAGCTTTCGCATCATGCGCGAACTGCTGCAACGCCTGGAAGACAGCAACAGTGGCGACGTGCTGCAAGCGCTGCATGTGGACATTCCACAGGCCGTGCTCCAACAGGCCGAAGATGTCGCAACCACCCTGGGCGCCGAAGTCGTCACACGCTTTCCGATGCTGCCGGGTCTGCAGCCACTGACTGACAACCGCGCTGAGTTGGTGTTGAACAACACCTGGCGGCCTGCGCTTGCCGTTACCGGCGCCGATGGCCTGCCGGCCCCGGCTGCGGCCGGCAACACGCTGCACCCTTTCACCACACTGAAGCTGTCGATGCGCCTGCCACCCAGCATGGATGCGCACATCGCTGCGACTGCTATCGAGCAGACGCTGACCCACAACCCACCGTATGGCGCCACCGTGCAGTACAGGCTTGGCAGCGCGGAAACAGGTTGGTACTCACCCGTCACACCGGACTGGCTGGTGACGGCCGCCGAGGCAGCCTCGCACACGCACTTCGGCCAGGCACCGCGCTACATGGGTACCGGCGGCACCATTCCCTTCATGAAAATGTTGGGCGACCGCTTTCCCGACGTGGCGTTTCTGGTCACCGGCGTTCTGGGGCCGCACTCCAACGCCCACGGGCCCAACGAGTTCCTGGACATCGGGTGCGCAACCAAAGTGACCTGCTGTGTGGCGGAAGTACTGGCGCAATTGCCTGCGGCGCTTGGCGCAGCGCTTGACGCACCAAAGTGACGACTACTGCCGCCGCAGCCGGCTTTCCTTGCTGAACTGCGCGCGCAGAAACTCCATCTGATCGCCGAGAATGCGGCCACTGTTGATCAATGCCAGGTACTCGGGGAAATTCGGCACGTACGGCAATGCGAGCAGCTCAAGTTTGGTTTCTTCGAGCAACCGGTGGCCTTTCTGATGATTGCAGCGTTTGCACGCGGCCACCACGTTGTCCCAGGTATCCAGGCCCCCACGCGAGCGTGGCTGCACGTGGTCACGCGTAAGTTCGGTGTCCTGGAAATGGCCGGCGCAATACAGGCACAAATTGCGATCCCGACGAAACAGGGCGCGGTTCGTCAACGGCGGCACCGAGCGCTGCGGCACAATCAGGCGACCATCGCAGGCGATGATGCTGTTGATGCCCATCTCACTGCGCCGACGCAGCTTCTTGGAGAAGCCGCCGCGCACACGCACGACCTCTTCGCCGAGCGTCCACAACACCAGTTCCCGGGAATACAGGCACACAGCGTCCTGCCAGCTCACCCAGTCAACCGGGTGACCTGCGCGATTCAACCGCAGGATGCGTGGACGACCCGCGCCGGAATCGGCGACTGCGTGCAACCCATCGTTGGTTGTGGAGATGCTGTAGGTCTGATTGAAAGTCATCATCAAATGCCGAATGAAGCTCGCGTACTTGACGTGAGGTTGACCGATCATGGCGAATGCGTCATGACGAAGCAAACTGCCTGGCGGCGGTCGCACACGCCCGCATACGCACGCGGATCAGAGGCTGCGGCCACAGTTCTTAAGATGCAGCAGGAAAGCGCTTTGGTTAAGGTTCACAAATGATTCACACACGTCCGGGGCCTGCCCCAAACCTATTCCGATCTGCGTGCGTCGTACGCGCACGGCGCGCGCGCCGCAGTCGCTTGGCCGCACTCGTCAGCGTGTATTGCTGCATGTGCTGCGTGATGGTCAATGTGCAGGTTCACGCAGAACACGCGCCTGAACGCGCCCCCCAGTCAGCCCCCCAGTCAGCAAAGAAGCTCTGTCAGCCCGCCGCCGATGGGCAGTGGAACTGCAGCGATGCAACGGCACCCTTCCCAAGACAACGCAATGGCGCGCCCGTTCCACCACCGGACACACGAATTGCTGCGCCCGCTCCTGCGCCACGCAGCGTGCCGGTGTCGGCGAGCAGCGGTGCGAAGGTTGTACCGGCAAACGCGCCCGCGCTGCCTGCGCAGCAGACACCGCCTCAACCAGCGGAAGCGCGTGCCACCGACAACTCCGCTGACGCCAACAACAGCGCGCAGCCGCGTCCCAAGGTGCGCATCCTGGCGCAGCCCCGCACGGCCTGGGCCATTCAACTGATTGCAACCCAGTCGCGCGAGGCACTCGAGCATATTGCCGAACAGCACAAGCTCTACGACCACCCCGCCGTACGCCTTGCCAGTGGCAACGTGGTTCGTTACGCACTGATCTGGGATGTGTATCAGGATCGCGCCAGCGCCACCGCGGCGATGAACGCGCTGCCGGCGGCGCTGCAGAAGTTGAAACCCTGGCTGCGCCCCATCGGGCCACTGCAGGACGCGATGAATGAAGCGACGCGCATCAGCCCGCTCACACGCAAATAGCGGGCACAGCACTGGGCACGGATGGGTGCATGAGGCGGCGCGAGCCGCCTGTCGTCATGCCTTGAGCAGCGCGTCGGGAAAATCCGTACTCACACGCATACGCCAGTCCGGCGCGCGCTTCTCGAGAAACGACATCACGCCTTCCTTGACGTCTGCCTGTGTGCCAAGCCACGCGAGCAGTCGTCCTTCCTTGGCCATCATGCCCGGAATGCGCGCGGCAACCTCCTCCCACAACAGCGCCTTGGCCAGCGCGACGGAGACCGGCGCCGTGTTCGCCACGATGTCGGCAGCCATGGCCATCGCCCGCGGCATCAGCTGATCAGGCAGCAGCACTTCGCTGGCCAGCCCCATGGCTTGCGCCTCGGCGCCAGTGATGGTTCGTCCGGTCAGCAGCAGATCAGCGGCGCGCGAAAAACCACAGACCTGCGCCGCAGTGATGTGCGATGCGAGCTCCGGCAGCACACCGCGACGCACCATGGCGAAGGAAACCTTCGCAGTCGTGGACACCAGTCGTATGTCGGCCAGCATGGGATAGGTGATCCCGACGCCAATCGCTGCGCCATTGATCGCAGCAATCACGGGCTTGCGCACCTGATACGGCCAGAATGGCTCGGCCGGTCGCGCCGTGTCGCCTGCACGCTGCCCTGCAAACGAACTCTCGCCGCCCGACAGATCGGCACCGGCACAGAACGCCCGGCCCGCACCCGTGATGACCACGACGCGTACCGCGTCGTCGGCTTCGCAGGCCCGCATGGCGGCCGTGAGTTCGCCGTTCATACGATTGGTCCAGGCGTTCATTCGCTCTGGTCGATTCAGTGTCACGGTGGCAATGCCAGCGCTGACCTTGAGCTCGATCTGTTCGAAGTTCGTGACTTGAGTTGTCATGTGCGAGGGTTTCCGTTGGATCGTCTTGAAACTCATGGGCAATGCGACGTGCCCGCACGCGTGTTCAGCCGCGCGCCGCGATCGTCGTGCGTCGATGGTGCAGCATTGCGTCCACGCTGGAAACGAGCAGCGCCAGCCAGATGCTGGCAAACGTCAGCGCGCGCACCGACGGCAACGGCTCAGCGAACACCCACACGGCGAGCGCCAGCGAGAGCGACGGCGACAGGTACTGAAACATGCCCAGCGTGGTCAATGGCAGGCGCATGGCAGCGCCCGCAAAGCACATCAGCGGCACGATGGTGATGATGCTGCCCAGCATCAGCCCGACGGTGAGTTCAGCATCGACACCAAAATGGGATCGACCGGTGCTGAGCAATACGACCAGGATGGCGATCGCAATCGGCAGCAGCAGCCCGGTCTCCACGAGCAGACCGACGTCGGATGCGACTCCGAGCTGTTTGCGCAGCAGCCCATAGGTGCCAAAGCTGCCCGCAAGACCCAGCGCAATCCACGGCGGCGAACCGAACTGCACGAGTTCGTTCAACACACCGCTCGCCGCGATCGCGAGCGCGATCCAACCCAGCGGGCGCGGCCGCTCGCCCAGCACGATGACGCCGAGAAATGCGCTGAACAACGGATTGATGAAGTAGCCAAGGCTGGCTTCGACAAGCTGCTGCGTGCTGACCGCATAGACGAACACGAACCAGTTGCCGGCGATCAGCACCGCCGTGCACAACAGCACCCGCCACTTGCGCGCAACGCCGAGGACGGCTCGCACCTGCGGCCAGCGCTTCGTCAGCGTAATGGCCAGCGCAAGCAGCGGCACAGACCACAGCACGCGGTGCAGCACGATCTCCACGGGAAGCGCGGCACCGACCCAACGGAAGTACAGGGGCGCTGCGCCCCAGATCAGACCCGAGATCAGTGCCAGCAGCACGCCAATGGTGGTTTCCGAGAGCCGCGGCTGCCGCATCAGATGTCGCCCTGAACGGCGCGCGCGTCAGAACACGTCTTTGCGCCGCCGCGTCTCACCGAACACTTCCGCAAGCGGCCGGCCAAGCATGCCGATGTTGCGCTGCAGTTCTTCGCTGTTCGGCCGCAGGAATGGATTGGTCTCCTTCTCCACCCCCAGCACCGAAGGCACCGTGGGCTTGCCCGCCTCGCGCAGCACGCGCACCTCTTCAGCACGTGCCTGCAGCGCCGCATTGCCGGGCTCAACCGACAACGCAAAGCGCGCATTCGACGCCGTGTATTCATGTGCGCAGTACAGCACCGTTTCGTCAGGCAGCGTCATGAGCTTTGCCAGGCTCGCCCACATCTGCTCCTGGGTGCCCTCGAACATGCGTCCACAGCCAAGTGCAAACAGCGTGTCACCGACAAACGCCACGCCGTCAGCGGCGAAGTAATACGCAATATGACCGCGGGTGTGCCCGGGTACGTCGAACACGCGTACGGCCACTGAGCCCAACTGGTACACATCGCCGTCCCCGACTTGCACTTCGATGCCGGGAATGCGATCGCGATCTGCACGCGGTCCGACCATCGTGCAGTGCCACTTCGCCTTCAGCTCGAGATTGCCGCCCGCATGATCCGCGTGGTGGTGCGTGTTGAGGATGTGTGTCAGGCGCCAGCCGCGGCGCGCCAGTGCGGCTTCGATGGCCGCGACATCCGGGCTGTCGATCGCCGCGGTGACATTACCCACAGGGTCATGCACCAGGTAGCCATAGTTGTCCTGCAGGCAACCGAACTGTTCGATCTGAATGGTCATGTGCGCGTTTCCAGCTGTTCGCGGTGCCAGGATGGCGGGGACTCAAGCTGCCCATGGTATCCGGCATTCGCGCAGTTCAGCTGACGTTCGCAGGCGCAATCGGGGTGGCGCGGCGATCTGCCGCAAAGCAGCGCTTGTGCGCCCACAGCGCAACGCTGACCAGCCCGACCAGCACAGGCACTTCCACCAGTGGTCCGATGACCGCCGCGAACGCCTGGCCGCTGTGTATGCCGAAGCTCGCCACGGCCACAGCAATGGCCAGCTCGAAGTTGTTCGATGCTGCAGTGAACGACAGTGTGGCGACCTGCGGGTAGGTGGCGCCCAGGCGTCGGCTGAGCACAAACGCCAGCAGGAACATCAACGCGAAATAGATCACCAGCGGAATGGCGATACGCACTGCATCCATGGGCAACTGCACAATGCTGTCGCCCTTCAGCGAGAACATCACGACAATCGTGAACAGCAGCGCAATGAGTGTCATCGGTGCGATGCGCGGCACGAACTTCTCTTCGTACCAGTCCCGACCACGCGCCCGCACCAATAGCTTGCGACTGAGAAAGCCAGCCGCGAACGGCACGCCAAGATAAATCGCCACCGTCTTGGCGATCTCGATGATCGAGATATCGATGACCGCCCCGGACAGGCCCAGCCAGGTCGGCAGCACGGTCGCGAAAAAGTACGCGTACAGCGAAAAGAACAACACCTGAAACTGCGAATTGAACGCCACCAGGCCGGCGCAATAGTCGGCATCGCCACGGGCCAGGTCGTTCCAGACGATGACCATCGCAATGCAGGGCGAAATGCCCACCAGAATCAGCCCAACCATGTACTCGGGCTTGTCGGGCAGCAGCGTGACCGCAAGTGCAAACATCAGCGTGGGTGCAACAACCCAGTTGTACAACAGCGACAGTGCGAACACGCGCCGGTTGCGGAACACCTTGCCGAGTTGCTCGTACCGTACCTTGGCAAGCGGGGGATACATCATCAGCACCAGTCCGACAGCGATCGGTACCGAGGTGGTGCCCACACTCATGCTGCCCAGCCATTGCGTGAACCCGGGCGCAAGGAAGCCCAGCGCAATGCCGAGCCCCATCGCCAGAAAAATCCACAGCGTGAGATTGCGATCAAGAAAGCCCAGTCGGACGGCTGGGGGTGCCGCGGAATGTTGAATGTCGGTCACGGCTGCTTGTTCATCATTGCGTGCTGATGCTTGCGGGCGCCTGGAACAAGTGAGTAGACGAATCCATGCGGGCAATATGCCAGACGAACCCGCCGCGCCCACGCATTCGGTGCGCCCACCACTGCACGGCTGTGGGCGCCAGCAGATGCCGGGAAGTACCGCTGAACCACCGCAGCCCGGTGTAGGCTTGCAGCGCTTCCAAACTATGCGCTCATGACCGACTACCTGATCCGGCGGCTGCTGCTGCTTGTGCCCACCTTCCTCGGCGTCACCCTGCTGGTGTTCACGCTGACGCGGCTGGTGCCCGGTGGACCGCTCGAGCAGATGATGACCAACGCAGCCATCGCGTCGGACGCCGGCGGCGGCGGACGCAACGTCGGCGGCAATGTGCTGTCCGACGATCAGCTGGCGGAACTGCAGGCCTACTACGGCTTCGACAAACCCATTCTGGTGTCGTACGGCGAATGGTTGGGCAAGGTCGTGCGCCTGGATCTCGGCGAGTCGACGCGCTACTACGAGCCTGTGTGGGACAGCATCCGCGCGCGGCTGCCCATCTCCGCGCTCTACGGCATCGTCACTTTGATCCTGACCTACGGGATCTGCATCCCGCTTGGCATTGCAAAGGCACTGGGTCATCGATCGCTGTTCGACAACGCATCGTCGGTGCTTATCTTCGTCGGCTACGCCGTGCCGTCCTATGTCATCGCGATTGGCCTGCTGGCGTTCTTCGCCTTCAACCTCGAGTGGTTCCCCCTGCGCGGATTCGTCAGCGACGACTTCGCGACCTTGAGCCGCGGCGCCCAACTGCGCGACCTGATCTGGCATGGCGTGCTGCCCGTCTGCGCTTACCTTGCCGGCAGCATGGCGGTGACCACGCTGTTGATGAAGAACACCCTGATGGACCAGCTGTCAGCGGACTACATCCGCACCGCCGTCGCCAAGGGCCTGCCGTTCCGCACCGCGGTGCTTCGGCATGGCGTGCGCAACAGCCTCATTCCCATTGCCACCAGCTTCGGTCAGCACCTCACGGCCATCGTGGGCGGGTCATTCCTGATCGAGAAGGTCTTCAACATCGACGGCTTCGGCCTGCTTGGCTTCGAGTCGCTGGTGCAACGCGACTATCCGGTGGTGATGGGCATTCTGGTCATCAGCGCCGTGGTGTATCTGCTTGGCAACATCCTGTCGGACATCTGCGTCGCGTGGGTCGATCCGCGCGTCAAGTTCGGCGGGGCACGCTGATGGTGGCGCTGTCACCCTTCCTGTCACCACTGCTGCGCCGGCAGCTGGCGCGTTTCCGGCGCGTCCGGCGCGGCTACTACTCGGCGCTGATCCTGTTGCTGCTGCTGATGTTGAGCGCCGGCGCAGAACTGTTGGTAAACAGCCGTGCTCTCGTCGTTCGCTACCAGGGTGAATGGTTCTTTCCAACCTATGCCGCGTTTCTGCCGGGCAAGGTATTCGGCTTCGACTACGCCTATGAAACCAACTATCGCGATCTGCAGCGCCGCATTGCGCAACAGGACGCCACACACCGCGCGCGCGGACTGCCCGCAACAGGCGACTTCGTATGGCTGCCGCCGGTGCCCTATTCGCCAATTGAGAACGACTACGTCCCCGGCCGCTTCCCGCCCGATGCGCCGTCCAGCACACACTGGCTTGGCACGGATACAACGGGCCGCGACATCCTGGCACGGCTGGTCTACGGCTTCCGCACAGCGATGGTTTTTTCCATGACGCTGCTGCTGTGCACCTACGCCATCGGCATTTCAGTGGGCTGTGCGATGGGCTACTTCAGCGGCGCGCTGGACTTGTTGGGGCAGCGCTTGATCGAAGTCTGGTCGAACGTCCCGTTCCTGTACGTGATCATGATCATTGCGTCCATCGTGGTCCCGAGCTTCACCACGCTGGTGTTGTTGATGGTGCTGTTCGGCTGGATGAATCTGACCTGGTACATGCGCACGGCCACCTATCGCGAGAAGAGCCGCGACTACGTACTGGCCGCCCGCGCACTCGGCGCAGGACCCGGGCGCGTGATTTTTCACCATGTCCTGCCGAACACGCTGTCGCTCATTGTGACCTTTGCACCGTTCGCGATCGCCAGCGGCATCACGTCACTGACGGCGCTCGACTACCTCGGCTTCGGCCTGCCGCCGCCCACACCGTCCTGGGGCGAGTTGCTCGCGCAAGGCACGGCCAACCTGCAGCACAGCTGGATTGTCAGTTCGGTGGTGGGCGCAATGTCTGCAGTGCTGCTGATGGTCACTTTCATCGGCGAAGCCGTCCGCGAAGCCTTCGATCCACGCAAGTTCAGCTACTACGAGTAGAGCTCATGACCACTAGCCCAACGCGCCCCAAATCGCATCGCACGCCAAACGCCCAAACACTGGGCCAGTCAACGGCGAAGTCGATCGCGCACATTGCACTGACCATGTGTATTGCCGCGTTGTTGTTCGGCTGCGGCGCAGCGCAGTCCGATAGCGACGACGCTGGCGGCACCGCCACCGGAGCGCAGTTCACGCCGACGCTTGCCTGCACGGTGACGAATGAAGAGCTCGCGCCGCACCAGTTGCCCGCCAAGCTGCCAGAAGGTCTGACCTGGTTGACCAACGACACAGATCCGGAATTTTCCGATCCGCAGGCACAACGCGGCGGCACGTTCCGTACGTTCATGACCAGCTACCCCGCGACATTTCGCCTGGTCGGCCCGGACTCCAATGGCAGCTTTGCCAGCATCGTGCGCGCGAATCAGATGCAGACCACGCGGCGCCATCCGAACAGCTTCAAACACATTCCGATGATGGCCACACACTGGGCATTCGGCGCCGATGGGCGCAGCGTGTTCTACCGCCTGAACCCGAAGGCCCGCTGGTCCGACGGCAAGCCCGTGACCGCCGACGACTACCTGTTCAACATCAAGCAGATGCGCTCGAAGGCCATTGTTGATCCCTGGTACAACGACCAGTACACCAACGTAATCGTGGACGTAATGAAGTACGACGATCACACCATCGGCGTGCTGGGCGTGGCGGCGCGGCCCGCCGACGAAATGCTGGAAGAGTACGAACTGCGGCCGACCGCATGTCATGCGCACAAGCTCGATGACACGTGGGTGCGGGACTACAACTGGCTTGTGGAACCCACCGTCGGGCCGTATCAGATCAGCCGCGTCGAGCGCGGCAAGTTCGTCGAGCTGAAACGTATCGCCAACTGGTGGGGGGACGACCAGCGCTATCTGCGCCATCGCTTCAACCCGGACACGGTGCGCCTGACTGTGATTCGCGAGCCAGACACGGCGCTGCAGTTCTTCCTGAAAGGTGAACTCGATGCCTTCCCGCTGACACTGCCGCTGTACTGGTACGACAAGGCGAAAGGCCCTGCGATCGACAATGGCTGGATCAATCGCATCACCTACTACACGGATCATCCCGAGTCGGGCAACGGGTTCTTCCTGAACACCGACGACCCGCTGCTGAAGGATCGCAATGTGCGCCTCGGCCTTTCGTACTCGATGAATTTCGACAAAGTGATCAAGACCGTTCTGCGCAACGACTACGTACGTTCCAAGAGCCACTTCGAAGGTTTCTTCGATTACTCCGATCCCGATCTGCACGCACTGCCCTTTGATCTGGCTGCCGCAGACAAAGCGTTCAATGCGGCAGGCTTCAACACGCGCGGCGCGGATGGCATCCGCCAGCGTGGCACCGAGCGCTTGTCAGTGCAGGTGGTGTACGGCAGTCCCACCCATACCGACCGACTCAGCGTGCTCGCTCAGGAGGCCAAGCTGGCCGGTGTAGAACTGGTGCTGCAGCGGCTCGATGGCGCTGCCGCGTTCAAGATGGCGCGTGAGAAGAAACACCAGGCATCGTGGATGGGCTGGGCAGGTGCCTCCACCGTGCCGCCGTTCTGGGAGTACTACCACTCCGTCAATGCACACAAGCCGCAGACCAACAACGTCAGCAACTACAGCGACCCTGAGACCGATCGTCTGATCGATGCATTTCGTAGTTCAGCCGACAAGGCAGAACGGGTGAAGCTGGCGTTCCAGATAGAGCGGCGCACGCAGGATGCCGCCGTGCTCATCCCCGGCCTGCGTGTGCCATTTGTGCGCGAAGGCTACTGGCGTTACCTGAAACTGCCGGCCTGGAATGCGACGCGAACAACCGGCTATGGCCTGAGTGGCGGCATTTTCGATCCGTTCTACGACGGACTGTTCTGGATCGACGCGCAGGCGCAAGCCGAAGTGGCACAGGCCAAGGCCGGCAACAAGCGTCTGCCACCTGTGAACATCACCGACACAACCTGGCGCAAGCCAGGATGAGAAGCGCACGCCGATGACTGCGCTGCTGTCCGTGCGCAATCTGCACGTCGCTTTTCGCGATGAAGAGCACGATGTCGAGGTGCTCAATGGCATCGACTTCGATGTGCGCCCGGGTAGTACTGTTGGCCTGGTCGGCGAGTCGGGCTGCGGCAAGAGCGTGACCGCATTGGCACTGATGCGCCTGCTGCCGCAACCGTCCGGGCAGATCACCCAAGGTCAGGTGCATTTCGAAGGCACAGAGATTTCGCGCACGGGCGCCGCCGCAATGGGCACCATTCGCGGTCGTCGCATGGCCATGATCTTTCAGGAGCCCATGACGGCGCTGAATCCGGTGCAACGCGTGGGCCGGCAACTGGAGGAACTGTTGCGCGTGCACCAGCCCGCGACGGCCGCGCGCGAACGACGCCGGCACGCTCAGACCATGTTTGAACGCGTTGGCATTCCAGCGCCACTGCAGCGCCTGGAGGATTACCCGCATCAACTGTCCGGCGGCATGCGGCAGCGGGTGATGATTGCGATGGCGCTGTCGCTGCGGCCTGGGCTGTTGATCGCTGACGAGCCCACCACGGCGCTGGATGTCACCGTACAGGCGCAGATTCTCGATCTGATCGCAGAACTGCAGCAGGACACGGGCATGGCCGTGCTGTTGATCACACACGACCTGGGCGTGGTCGCGGAAGTGTGCAGCGATGTGGTGGTGATGTACGCCGGCCGCATCGCCGAACGCGCATCTGCCGAGGCGCTTTTTCATCGTCCCAGACACCCCTACACACGCGGGCTCCTTGGATCTATTCCGCGCTTGGACGGCATCCCGAAAACGCCCTTGCCCGTGATCAGCGGTGTCGTGCCCGCGCTCAACGCCCTGCCCGCAGGCTGCCGCTTCGGCAATCGCTGCGCGCACTTTCTACCGGACTGCGCGGCGGTAGTGCCGAGCTTGGAGTCGGTGTTGGCGCCAGAGTTGGAACATGCACAGGAGCAGGCGCGCGTCGGCCCAACAGCGCATCCCGATTCACACCCGGACGCGCACACGGTGGCGTGCATCCGCTGGCGGTCGCTCGCGTCATGAGTGCGACCGTGCTGTCAGCGCGCGGCATCGTCAAACGCTTCCCGGTGCGGCGCAATCTGTTTGCCCGGACGCGGGAATTCGTGCACGCGGTCGACGACGTGTCGCTCGACGTAGCCGCTGGCGACACGCTGGGCATCGTCGGCGAATCCGGCTGCGGGAAAAGCACCTTGGGCCGCGCGCTGCTGTGGCTCGATGTGCCCGAGCAGGGCGACGTTGCGATCGCCGGTACGCAGTTGCGCGCGTTGCATCGTGGCGACCTGCGCACCATGCGCAAGCAGATGCAGATCGTCTTTCAAGACCCCTTCGAGTCGCTGAACAGCCGGCACACGATCGCCGGCATCCTGAGCGAGCCCTTTGCCATTCACGGCCTGGGCGACTCCGCCGAGCGGGATCGTTGGGTGCGCGAGCTGCTCGATCGCGTTGGCCTGCCGGCCAGCGCCCGAGAGCGCTTTCCGCACGAGTTTTCCGGCGGCCAACGCCAGCGCATCGGTATCGCGCGCGCGATTGCGCTTCGACCCCGGCTGCTGGTCTGTGACGAAGCTGTATCAGCGCTGGACGTGTCGGTGCAGGCGCAGATCGTCAACCTGCTGCTGGAGCTGCAACGCGACATGGGGCTGGCCAT
>CAMAVY010000095.1 GCA_945861675.1 Klebsiella pneumoniae
GGCAAATACCGGCACCGACGGAACATGCTGCTGCATGGCATTCAAGGCTGAGACCAAACGAGCCCCATCATCCGGCATGAGGCGAGCCCGCAGCACCAGCATGCCGTCATCGTCGTAGTACCAGTCGCATGCACTGTTCTCGACCACGGCCTGCAGGCGTTGGCGGTCATCCAGTGCCAACCCGCCCTTGGCATACCGCACGATGCGTTCAAGGTGTCCTGCCGTGCCGTGCTCGGCGATGTTCAGGAAGAAGCCTTCGGTCTCGCGAGTTGCCACACGGGAGAGCGCACGCACCTTCGAGTAACTGATGCACCCAGCAGAGAACGCAGCTGCCGTATCAGGCAAACCAACCAACGCATGTGCCACGCGCATCTGCTCACGCGCCGCGACCGGGCCAATGCCGCACTTCCAGCCAAGCCAGTGCGCCATGGAGCGCATGCCCCAGTCGGCCCAGGCCATGCGCCGGTCGAACTCCCGGGCCAGCACCAGGAAGCGATAGGTCGCGGCATTCAGATTGGCGTTGAGGGCCAGCAGTTCCTGTTCGATGACACACATGGACTGGGCCTCAAGCCCTTCAAAAGCAATGCCCTGATTCATGATCTTGCCACTCGACTGTATGACCTAACAGTTCCATACCAAAAGATATCCATCAACGAATTAATTGATCTAACCACCAGAAAGGGGTGCACTCTGTCCAAGCAGGACCGCAACATGTGCTGGCAGTTCGGGCTGGTCGTTCCGTGCTCGTTGCCCGTGCGCGTTTCTCGGTGCTCGTGCTCGCCGTTCGTACTCGGCACTCGCGCTCGCCGCTCCCGCTCGCTGCCCGGGGTCAAGGGCGGGCGCAGCCTGCGCATCGCGAACCCTTGACGCCGGGCAGCGAGCACAGAGCCTGGACGCAGGCTGAGTCCTGCAGAATGCGGCACTCAGCCTTCGAAACCGAGCAGCCGGATCATCTGCACCAGCGCATCAATACAACACCGCAAACAACTACCCGTGCACATGTGCGACTACGTCGCACGTCGAACGGAAAACCGCCCGCAGTGTTCACGCGCCATTGGCAAGTAATGTCACCGGCGCGCGCTGCCAAAACCGCCCGACGATAAATCCCCTGCATCTCAGGCGAAGGAAAACCCGGCTTGCCTCCCCCAGCCAAATTCGTTCAACAAAATTGAACGAGTCATTCAAGAGTGGAGGATTGTCTCGCCAGCCTGCGGCAGTCAGTGTGGTGACAGCGCGATATCGATCGCACAACGACACCCACTACCAGCGCCGCCCAGCCCGGCCGAAGGAGCTCCCATGAACCTGTTGATCAAGTCCGATGATCGCGGCAATGCCGACCATGGTTGGCTGCGCTCGAGACACAGCTTCTCATTCGGCGATTACTTCGAACCAACGCGCATGGGCTTTGGATGCCTGCGCGTCATCAACGAGGATCGCGTTTCGCCAGGGCAAGGCTTCGGTACCCACGGACATCGCGATATGGAGATTCTCTCCTACGTGCTGTCCGGCGAGCTTGCACACAAAGACAGCCTTGGCACCGGTTCAATCATTCGCGCCGGCGATGTGCAACGCATGACGGCAGGTACGGGCGTTACGCACAGCGAGTTCAACTCATCCCAGACCACCCCTGTGCATTTCCTGCAGATCTGGATTCTTCCCGAGCAGAACGGCCTGCAACCCGGCTACGAGTAGAAGACGTTTTCCCGCGCGGAACAGCGCGACAGCTTCCGTCTCATTGCGTCCCGTGATGGCCGCAACCAGTCGGTCACACTGCACCAGGACATCGATCTATATGCGGCGCTGCTGACCGATGGCATGCGCACAACCCATATCGCGCGCGAAGGGCGCATGACGTGGATCCAGATCGCGGCCGGCGCGGTCCAGGTCAACGGACAGCAACTGGACGCTGGTGATGGACTCGGCATCCGCGCGCCGGGTCTACTGCAGTTCACGGGTGTTTCTACGTCAGAAGTACTGCTGTTCGACATGCCGGCCTGACGCTGCTGGACAACCTGCGACGGCGAGCGCAAAACAGTCTCCCAACCGGATTGCAGACCAGGAGCAGCACAGGCATGGGCAAGCTTGATCAACGCGTTGTCATGATCACTGGCGGCGGCGCGGGCATCGGTCGCGATTCTGCGCTGGCCTTCGCGCGCGAAGGCGCCGCCGTGGCCGTTGTAGACGTGCGCGGTGACCGCGCCGTACAGACGGCGCAGCAGGTACGTGAAGCCGGCGGCCACGCCCAAGCGTTTGTCTGCGACGTGCGCAATGCGGACGAAGTGCAGGCCGCCGTTGATCAGGCAATCGCTGCGTTTGGCCGCATAGACGTTCTGTTCAACGATGCCGGCACGACGCGCGCCGGCAGCGTACTCAGCGTGAGCCTGGCTGATTGGGAGATGGTGCTGGACGTCAATCTGCGCGGCACGTTCCTGGTCTCGCGCGCCGTGCTGCCACAGATGCTGGCACGCGGTGACGGCGTGATCATCAACATGGGCTCGGTGGACGGCCTTGCTGGCGACCCCAACATGGCCGCCTACAACGCAGCCAAGGCAGGCGTGATCAACCTCAGCCGATCCATGGCCATCGACTTCGGCGCGCAAGGCGTTCGCACCAATTGCATCTGCCCCGGGCCAATCGGCACGCCCGTCATCCTGCGCATGTTCACCGATGAACGGCGCGCGGCCATGGAGTCGGCCACGCCGCTCGGCCGAATCGGCAAGCCGCAGGACATCGCTGCAATCGCCGTATTTCTGGCGAGCGATGACGCGGCCTTCATCAATGGCACAACGATCGTGGCCGACGGCGGCTTGACGGCCAGTACCGGCACGCCGTTCTAGCCGCTCAGCCGCAGCGCCGAATCGACCGTTTTTCGTCCACGCCGAGCACCAACCGCTGGCGGCAACGACCTTGTTGCCCATCACCGGGCACACGGCGCCAGAGTCAGCGTCAGCGGATCCACCCCGATACAGCGCGCATTGACTGCAGGTGCGATTCGGCGCCCAGGCGAACAGCAGCAACGTGTTGTTGGCATGCGCATCGCGGCCGAAGCCGTCGTAGTTGGCGCTGCCACCGTTGAACTTGGTGTAACCGGTGTACTGCACACCCAGCCGCACGTTGACGTTTGGCGCAAGCCAGTCGCCCGCATGACCGAACGGCACGTGCTCCAGTTGCAGCGAGTAGCCACGGCTTGCGGGTGAGGAGCAGGCGCTGCCCAAGCGCGGCACCTGCACTGACATCGGTCTGCTTCGATACCTGCTTGTCGATGAACGCGTCGGCATGTGCATCGGAACACTCCAGCAGCGCCAACAACGCTGCAAACCAGCAACCACGCATCAGGCCCTCGCGCTGACCGATCAACGCGTCGCTTACACTGCGGCCACTTCCGCTGAACACGGCGCACGCTTTTGACGGCCCGGCCTGACTCCGACACCAGCCCCACAGTGTCAGCTGTGTCTGTGCCTTCTGCGCTGTCGCCATTCCGTCAACCGATCTTCCGCGCGGTCTGGATGGCCAGCATGCTGTCCAATCTCGGCGGCATGGTGCAGTCGGTCGGTGCGTCCTGGATGATGATCACGCTTGCCCCATCCGCTGACATGGTTGCGCTGGTGCAGGCATCGGTGACGTTGCCCGTGATGCTGCTGTCGCTGCTGGCCGGTGCAATCGCCGACAGCCTCGATCGCCGCAAGGTGCTGCTGGCCGCGCAGGGCTTCATGTTCATGGTGTCGCTGGTGTTGTCGGCATTCGCGTGGACCGGGCTGCTGACGCCCTGGACGCTGCTGCTGTTCACGTTTCTCATAGGCTGCGGCGGTGCATTCAATGCACCCGCCTGGCAGGCAGCGGTCGGCGACATGGTGCCGCGCAGCGAACTGCCTGGCGCCGTCGCGCTGAACAGCATGGGCTTCAACATGGCGCGCAGCGTTGGCCCTGCACTCGGGGGCGCCATTGTGGCTGCCGGTGGTGCTGCGGCTGCATTTGCGATCAACGCGTTCAGCTACACAGCACTGCTCACCGTACTCGCGCGCTGGCGCCCAACTGCCAGCGTGCAACTGCTGCCGCGTGAAGCGTTGGGCACCGCGATTGCTGCAGGCGTGCGTTACGTATCGATGTCACCCGCCATCCGCACGGTGCTCGTACGGGGCGGGGTGTTCGGCTTCGGTGGTATCGCCGTGCTTGCACTCATGCCGGTGATGGCAACCGCGCTGATCGGCGGCGGGCCGCTCACCTATGGACTGCTGTTGGGCGCATTCGGCGTAGGCGCGGTGTGCGGTGCCATCGGCACGGCGCGGCTGCGCCAGAAGATGCCGACCGAGATATTGATTCGTTGCGCCATCATCGGCTTCGCGGCAGCGCTTGCATTGGCCGGCATCAGCAGGACATTGCCGCTGACCATGTTCGCGCTGATGCTCGCAGGTGCTGGCTGGGTCACCACGTTGTCGACCTTCAACGTGGCGGTGCAGATGTCGGCGCCGCGCTGGGTCGTTGCGCGTGCGATGTCGCTCTATCAGATGGCAACCTTCGGCGGCCTTGCACTGGGCAGTTGGGCCTGGGGCACGGTGGCACATGGCCAGGGCGTCGGCGAAGCCGTGCTGATCGCTGCGGCAACAACCTTCGGCAGTGCGCTGCTGGGCTGGTGGCTGCCATTGGTGCAGGCTGAACAGCTCAATCTCGATCCGTTGCGTACCTGGACTGCGCCGGCCACTGAAGTACCGGTCAATCCGCAATCGGGTCCTGTCGTCATCAACCTTGAGTTCGTCATTCGCGAGGAAGACGTGCTGCCATTCCTCGCCGCGATGGCCGAACGTCGGCGCGTGCGTTTGCGTGACGGTGCCTTGCACTGGCGACTGCTGCGCGACCTGTCTGATCCAACGATCTGGATCGAGCGCTACGAAACGCCGACCTGGCTCGACTACCTGCGGCACAACAATCGCCTGACGCAGGACGACGCGGTGATTCCGGAACGACTGCAGGCGTTGCATCAACGGCCAGGCCCGCCGCGCGTACGACGCATGATCGAGCAACAGCCCGCCTCGCTACCGGACAGCCACGGTCCAAACAGCTGAGTTGCGGATCAACCGCCTGCGCGCTGCAGGTAACGGTGGAAGTGCCACAAGCAGCCCTCCAGATGACTGAGCGGCCCGCTCACCGACAGCGCACTGCGATAGCCGGCCTGTACACCTGCGCACACGTCGATGTCTTCAATGTGAATCGCGCGAATCGCATCGACGTAAGCCGCGATCATGCGCGGCATCTTTGCGTGTTCCGGCGTCGTCAGCAGATGAATGCGCAGCAGGAAGCGCTGCTGTTCCAACGTGTCGAATTCGTACCAGACCGCCCAGGGCGTCGCGCTCTCTGTCACAGCGAACAAGGTCAGCGGAAACACGCAGCCCACCACGAAGTGATCCGCCTCGCCCTTCGGCGGGTTCTCGAGCAAAGTGAACGCACCGTCGTGCGCTGACGCATAGGTGCCGAACGCCGGGTTGAGCTGGTGCAACGAGGACGCATGCGGACCGATGTGGTGGTAGGACTCAAGAAAATTCTCAACCATGATCTTCCAGTTCCATGGCGAGTCGAACTCGAGCGTCGCCGCAGTAACGAAGTGTTCGGGATGCGCGTTGAGCAGACGAACATCCAGGTCGGCAAGAGCGGGCGTCAACGGCGCTGCCGTGCCGGACAGATTGGCGAACACCCAACCGCCCCACTGCTCGTGCGCAACTGCCGGAAGGCCGCAGCGCGCCGGGTCAAACGACGCAGACTGCTCCATTGCCGGCGCGAAAAGCAGTTGGCCATCCAGCGCATAACGCCATAAGTGATACGGGCAACTGAAATCGCTGCGATTGCCATGCCCATCAATGACGGGCATGCCACGATGCCTGCACACCCGCGACAGCACATGCAGGCCCGCTGCGTCACGCGTGACCAGCAGCGGCGTGCCAAGCAGATCGACGCTGCGATAGTCACCTACGTTCGCGAGCTCACTGACCCGCGCAACAGGCAACCAACCGGCCTGCAGCACGTGCTCGGCGTCCCAACGGAACACGGCTGCATCTGTATAGACATGCCGCGGCAGCGACCGCGCCTCTGACTGCAGCGCGCTGACGGCCGAGTATGGGTTCTGACTGTGCTCGTTCATGTCCGCTGCCTTTCCTATCAAACCACTTGTCCTATCAAACCACTTGCCATCAAACCAATGGTCGCTTGTGTTGCTACGAGAACGACGCCGCCGCTGGACCTGGCCCGACGGTGCTCGGTTACCATCCGGGCGACGCTTGCGACCCCGCAACGTCCGGCTTGACCTTAAGAACGTCCGGCTTGACCTTAAAAAAGTACCTGGATGGAGACAACCATGTTCAGTCACGTGATGCTCGGCGTTAATGATCTTGAGGCGTCCAAGAAGTTCTACGACGCGGTACTCGGCACACTGGGCGTCGGACCCGGATTCAAGAACAACAATCGTTACTTCTATCGCAGTCCGACGGGCAACTTCGCCATCACGACGCCCATCGACGGGCAACCTGCCACGCATGGCAATGGCAGCACCATCGGCTTTGCAGTGACATCGGCCGAGCAGGGCAACGCATTTCATGCGGCAGGCGTCGCAAACGGCGGCACGACGTGCGAAGACCCGCCGGGCTTCCGCGAGAACGCCGCAGGCAAGATCTACCTTGCCTACCTGCGCGATCCGGACGGCAACAAGATCTGCGCGCTCTATCGACCTGGATAGATAGACCTGGATAGATCGCCCTGGCCCAGTTCTCTCGGGCTGGGGTCCGCCGCTCGACGCCAGTCAGGTCGAGTGACGGAACTGTCATGTTGGCGGCGCAGACTGCGCGCTGCTTTCGAATTCATATCGAACCCCGCCTTGAATGCAGATAAGCACGACGTTCGGCAAGCAGCAGCGCGCACAGAACAGCACGAGCGCACGCACGGGCACGAGCGCACGCACGGCCAGCGGACTGCCACGCCGACGCTGCAACATCGCGACTCCATCCGGGTGCTGTGGAAGATGCTGCGTGGTGTTCGCAGGCATGGCACTCATGCCGAGCAACTGCGCGACTTCTATGCGCCCCAGGCCGCGTCGTACGACGCATTTCGCGAACGCATGCTGCATGGTCGAAAGCAGCTGATCGACGAACTGCCTCTGGCCGTTGGTTCGCGCGTGACCGAACTTGGCGGCGGCACCGGCCGCAACCTCGAACACTTCGGCGAACGCCTGGCCAGCCTGCAGTCGGTAGACCTGGTCGATCTGTGCGAGCCGCTTCTCGCCGTCGCAGAAAAGCGCGCAGCGCAACTGCGGGCCGCGTGGCAATGCGACATTCAACTACGCACTGCCGACGTCACAACCTACCGCGCACAAGCACCGCAGGACTGCGTGTACTTCTCGTATGCGCTGACCATGATTCCCGACTGGCGGCTCGCGATCGACAACGCAATTTCCATGCTGCGGCCAGGCGGCATGTTTGCGGCCGTGGACTTTCACGTGCCAGGGCAAGGCACGCTGCGCGATCGCCTGTGGCAGCGTTGGTTTGCACACGACGGCGTACACCTGTCCGCCGAACACCTGCCGTACCTGCGGCAGCGACTGCACGAGGTCAATTGCATTCAGGCGCGCGGCCGTGTGCCGTTTCTGCCGGGCCTGCGCGTGCCCTACTACATCTTCTGGGGCTACCGCAGCGCGTAAGGAAACTCTGTTCAAGCAGAGTTTCCCGTGTGGGGCATGGAAGCCCCACCATGTTCCCAGCGTGAAACGCTGGGAACATGCGAGGAGCGCATAGCGCTCCGACCTGATCGAGCCGCAGGAGCGGCTTGATCAGCGAATACTCAGCACGGCCATTCGCTCCAATCGACCCGATAGGCGTCACAAAAACGCCACTGTTTCGTCACACAAACCACGCCCAAGCTGTCTAGCCTTTGCGCATCGATCGTTGCCAAGGCCAGTGTTGTGGGGCAAGTCAGCGGAGCACTTTCACGCGCCCTGTTCCGGCATGTGCACGGGAACTACCTCGTGTACAACAGCTGCTGGGAAGATCCGCGGCTCGATCTCGAAGCCATGCACCTCGATGCAGACTCAGATGTCCTGGTCATCACGTCCGCAGGCTGCAATGCGTTGGACTATGCGCTGGAGGGTCCGGCGCACATTCATGCCGTAGACCTCAACTACCGGCAGAACGCCTTGCTTGAACTCAAGCAGGCTGCGATTGGCGAACTGGACTACGAAGACTTCTTTGCGTTGTTTGGCGACGGTGGACACGCAGACTTCGGGCGCTGGTACGAGACGTCGCTGCGCTCATACCTGTCACTGTCTGCACGCGATTTCTGGGACCGCAACGCCAGGCAGCTCATGCGTCCCACACTGCATTCGTCGTTCTATCACCATGGCACCACGGGCGTGTTCGGTCGGCTCATGGTGGGCTACCTGCGCAGCGCGGGCGTCCACGATGCCTGCATCCGATTGTTCGATGCGCGGACGCTCCGCGAGCAGCGCGCGATCTATCACGATGAGATCCGCGAGCGCCTGTGGCGCCCGTTACTCATGCGCATCCTCAATGGCGACGCCGTCTTGTCCATGCTGGGCGTACCACGCGCGCAACGGCTGCACATCGAACGCACCACTGGTGGCAGCGTGGCTGACTTCATCATGCGTGTCGTGGAGTCGGTGTTCACCGAGATCCCAACGGCCGACAACTACTTCTGGCGCCTGTACCTGTTCGGTCGCTACAGCCGGCAATGCTGCCCGCGCTACCTTCAACCAGAATCCTTCACACGCCTGCGCGATGGACTGGTCGACCGGATCCACACGCACACAAGCGACGTGACAAGCTTTCTGTACGACTACAAGGGCTCGCCGTCACATCTGGTGCTGCTCGATCACATGGACTGGCTTGCGCGCGAAGCACCTGCGTTGCTCGCCGCAGAGTGGCAGGCCATCTTCGACCGCGCCAGGCCGGGGGCCAAGCTGCTCTGGCGCAGCGGCGGCGCACAGGTCGACTTCGTTGATCCTGTGCAGATCCGTCATCGCGATTGCACGCGACGGGTCGGCGACCTGTTGTGCTACGACCACGACACTGCGTTCAACTGCCAGCAACGCGATCGCGTGCGCACCTACGGCAGTTTCTACATTGCCGAACTGCTGCGTTGATTCAGGCGACGCGCTGACGCGCTACTGGAACGCGGTGCGCAGCGATGGCACGCGCGCGTTGGCAAGCAATCTGCACGTCGTCGCAGGCGATCTCACGACCCATGCGCTGCACCTGCCCATTGCTCGGCATCAGGACTGCACGCATCGCACAGCCAACGCCTACAGCGCATCGTTGACCACGCAGTACATCCACTACGCACGCGAAGAAGTCGGCAGGCTCGCAACGCCTGCACTTCGCATGACCGCGCGCGCCGCACTGTGCGCTGCGGCTGCTGTGCTGCGCGCCGCACAGGCCGAACGGGTAGTGCAGTGGAACAGCTGGTTGTTCTCCACAAATCCACTGCCAGCCAACCTGCAGCAGATCGTGCCGGACGTCACCGGCGCATTGATCGCTCGCTTCCCACAAGATGCGCTGCTGGTGCGCTGTATCGACGAACACACTCAGCAAGGCTGCGGCGCGGCCCTGGTGCAATCGGGATACCTGCTGATCGCCAGTAGACGCGTGTACCACTTCGACGGGCGCAGCGCGGACTACTTCTCCCAGAGTACAACGCGTCGCGAGCGCAAGCTGCTGCAACTGCAGAACGGCTACACGTTCTGTGAGCACGAGCAGTTCGTTCCAACCGACGTGCCACGCATCGCCGAACTGTATAGACGCGTGTACATCCAGAAGCACTCGCGGCTGAACGCGGACTATCACGATGGCTTCTTCGCCCGCGCGTTGCATGAACGCTGGCTTGAGTTCTTCGGGCTGCGCGGACCGGATGGGCAGATCGATGCCGTGCTGGGTTGCCTGCGCAGGGACGGCAGTGTGTCCACACCCGTGCTGGGCTATGACACACAATTGCCTGAACAGCTCGCCCTCTATCGTCGCCTGGTCATGCTGTTGCTCACGCGCATCGCCGAGCGACATGAGCAACTGAACTTCAGCTCGGGCGCCGGTGAGTTCAAGCGCCGACGCGGTGGTCACGCTTCAACTGAGTACAACGCGCTGTATGTGGCGCACTTGAGCCGATCGCGCCGCGCAGCCTGGCAGGCGCTTGCAGCAGCCAGTCAGCGTTTTGCCCGTTCCGCGTTCGCGATTGCCGGCGCTTGACCTGTGCGGGCATCAGCGCCCGATTGGCTGCACCACACCACTGGCCTCACCAACTCACTTGGCCGCGTGCGCGTCGCTCCTGCGGCTGCAGGCAGTCGTACACGAAGCGATTCACCGGCGTCGCAACGCCCACCGACTCACCAAGCGCAACGATCACACCAATCTGCGCTTCCAGTTCCGACGGGCGACCCTCCACGATGTCGCGATGCATGGACGCCGTGGTCGCAAACGGCACCGCATCATGCACAGCCGTGACACGGGCAACGGCATCGGGCGCCCAGTTCACGCCCAGGGCCTGACCGACAGCCCAGATCTCCTGCTTCGCCGCATCGACCAGCGCACGCGTTCTCGGATCAGCCCGCAGCACCCCCATTGGCGCACGCGTGATCGCGCCAATCGCGCCGATCGGCGCGACACCGAGGAACTTCTGCCACAGCGCCGCCTGCATATCCTCAGGCACTTCCGCAGTCACGCCCTTCACTTGCGTAAACACCTGCTGCAACGCCTCGATCCCTGCGCGCTGTGTGGCTCGAAGCTCCGGGTCCAGCGCACCGAACTGCAGGTACGGTTGCACCGCCGCATGTCGAATGCAGCCAGGCGCTTCGATGAACGCAGAAATACCGCACGCGCCACCCAGCACGTGTGCCTTGCCCAGCACCTCGGCGAGCACGCCAGGCGCATCGACACCGTTCTGCAGCGGCAGGACCAGGGTGTGTGGACCCAGCATGGGTTTGATGGCTTCTGCGGTGGACCGCACCTGCCAGGTCTTCACAGCAACAAGCACCAGATCGACAACGCCCACCTGCGCCGCGTCATCAGTGGCCGCAATCGGGTGAATCACAAAGTCACCGGCCGGGCTGAACACACGCAGACCCGCTTGCTGCATGGCCTGCAGATGCGCGCCGCGCGCGATGAACACCACGTCGTGCCCGGCTTCGGCCAGACGCCCGCCGTAGTAGCCGCCCACACCACCCACACCGAATACCGCAACCCGCACTTCATCTCTCCTTCGCAGGACGACCGCTTAAACACGCCCACAAGACACGCACATCAAGCAAGACCAGCGCCCAGGCCCAGACGCCGAAATTCACACCCAGCACGACCATGCCGAGCGCCCACAGTCGCGCTGCGTTCAGTACCAGCACACCATAGATGCCATACACAACGAGCGTCACAGCAACGGCGCCGAAGCCTGCCGTGAGGCGCGCCATGATAGAGCCGTTACCTATCGCAGGCCAAAGAATGGCCCCCAGAAGCAGCGTGTTCATCATCGCGATGCCAGCGCTTTTCACGCCGATCAGCGGTCGTCGCGCATCCGCCCCTTCACTCGCTGCGTTCGCGCTGTCGCGGCGCGCAACCGCGCGCTGTTCCTGGCGCACTTTTTCGCGCGCTTCGTTGCGTTCAGCGAACCCCAGACAGCAGAACCACACGCCCAGCGACAACGGAAACGTGCCGAACAACATCATGGCAGTGGCAGCGCCACGCAGCTGCGCCGGCCGCGCGACTCGGGCCGCTTCGCGTGGCATGCGCGCGGGCAGCACACGCACGCGATCGTTCACGCTGAAGGCGCCGGCCTGCGGACCTCTGATCTGCAGCCAGCGGCCGTGCTCGTCGAGGTATTCGATCAATGGCTGAGGCGTCGTGCCACCCCCCGCAGCGACATCATCGACGCGTATGACCCGGCCATCGCGCAGGCTCGGTGAATCCGCGGTAAACAGCCGAAACTCCTGCAGCAGCTGCACGGCAAACGACGCTGCAACAACACCCGGAATAAGCAGACCCACGCCCAGCCCGAAGGCAAAGCGCGACAGTGCGCCCAACAGCCATCCACACAGCCCGCCAATGGCCAGCGCCGCGAAGAACCAGAGTTGACTCGCTGCTTCGATGGCCAAGCTATTGCCGCGCTGCTTGCAGATCATGCGAGCGTCAAGCGTCGGCGATCCGCTCGCCAGCCGGCAAGCAGAAGCGCTGCGGCCCAAGCAGAAGAGCTGCGGCCCAAGAAGAAGCGCTACCGCAGTTCTGAGTCACCGAACCCGACAGGCGCGCGAGTCCTCCGCCGCCTTGCGCGCCACCAACCGAAGTCGCTACGGTTCGCCGAACGGATGCACAGCCTGTGCTTCCACGCATCGGGAGCAGCTGTGGCCACTTACGAAACTGTCACCTACGAAAAAGCGGGCCGCGTGGCCACCGTCACGCTGAACAGACCCGAGAAACTGAACGCCATTTCGATGCAACTGCAGAACGAACTCATTGCGGCGCTCGAGGAAGCAGAGGCCGACCCCGCGATTCACGTGGCAATCGTTCAGGGCGCCGGCCGCGCCTTCTGCACCGGCTATGACATCACGGCGGGCGGTACTGGCGGTGGCGGCGTCACCGGCGATCGCGACAGCCTGGAACGCATCATGCGCGGCTGGCTGCGCATCTGGGACATGCGCCTGGCCATTGTGGCCAAGGTGCACGGCTACTGTCTTGCCGGCGGCACACAGCTCGCAACGATCTGCGATGTCACCTTCGTCTCCAACGAATGCAAGGTCGGCACGCCGCAACTACCGCTGGGCGCGGGTTACGTCGGCTCATCGTGGACCTGGCTGGTAGGGCCGAAGAAGGCCAAAGAGATGTTCTTTCCCACGGGCGAGATGATCAGCGGCACAGAGGCCGTGCAGTGGGGCCTGTTCAACCGCGCCGTGCCCGCCGACCAACTCGATCAGGCCGTGGCCGACTACGCCGCGCGCGTCGCGCGCACACCCAAGGAGATCATTGCGCTGCAGAAGCAGTCGGCCAATCGCATCCAGGACATCATGGGCTTCCGTGAGGCCATGCTGCAGGCTGTCGAAGTAGACGCAATAGCGCATGCGTCGAAGCCCGTGAAGGCCATCAATGCGTACATTCGCGATCACGGACTGCAGGGTGCATTGCGCGCATTCCAGGCCGGTGAGATTCCCTGATCGCGCCTGCAGTACACCGAACATCCGACTCACCGCCCGCGAGGTCGAACACATGGTCCACGTATTCGTGCATGGCAATCCGGAAAGCGAAGCCGTGTGGTGGCCACTCGCGGCTGCGCTGCGCGAGCGCGGCATCGACGACATCGTGTTGCTGTCACCGCCGGGCTTCGGCGCGCCTGTGCCGGCCGGTTGGGACGGCACGTACCGTGCCTATCGCGCATGGCTGATCGCACAGTTGGAAGCCATGCATAAACCCATTCGTCAGGCCATCCACCTGGTGGGCCACGACTGGGGTGCAGGCCACGTGCTGGGGGTTGTTGCAGAACGACCCGATCTGTTGACGACCTGGGCCACCGATTGCGCAGGCTTGATCCATCCGGCATACGAATGGCACGACGCAGCGCAACAGTGGCAAACCCCAGACGTCGGTGAGGCTGCAGTCGCTCAAATGACCGGCGGCAGCCTTGCAGACAAGCTCGCCATGCTGGGCAGCCTCGGCATCACCGGCGACGCGGCAACCCATATGGCAACCGCCATGAACGAAACGATGGCCAGGTGCGTGTTGTCGTTGTACCGCTCCGCCGTGCAGCCGGCGTTGCGCCAACTCGGCGATCAGGCGGAAGCGGCCGAGCAGCGCCCCGGCCTATGCGTTATCGCCACAGCGGACCACTACACCGGAACACCCGACATGGCGCGCGACAGTGCGCGGCGGTTAGCCGCACAGGCCTTTGTTCTGGAAGGCGCTGGACACTGGTGGATGGTGCAGCAGCCCGCCGCTGCCGCCGACGCATTTGTCGCGTTCTGGCAGCAGCACTAGACGCGGCCGAAGCCCGCCTCTTGGCAAATCAAGGCCTGGCAATTCAAGCCCTGGTAAATCAGGGCTTGGTAAAGAAATGCCCGCGCGCCACGCCGGTCTGATCGTAGACAGGCTCTTCGTGTTCGATGCGGTACTTCTTGATCACGTTGTTGCGCGGCTTGCGCGGGTACTTCGCCAGATGTGCGCCCATGTCGCGGTACCAGTGATCCTGCAGATGCGCCTCAAGCGCCTCGGATGAGGTCCATTCTTCGTACACATGCACGCGTCCTGGATGCAGATGATCCTCCGTCCAGTCGTAGGCAATGCAGCCTTCTTCTTTCAGCGCGCCTTCTATGTGCGAGCGCGCGGACTGCAGCATCTCGCGCACCTGGCTTGGATCTTCCAGATCCATCGATCCTGAAATGATGACCTTCATGTGTGTGTTGTTCCCAGATTGATTGTTGTGGTGTTCGGCACGCTAGGTATTGCCTGTTCAAGCCGCTCCTGCGGCTCGAACAGGTCGGAGCGCTACACGCTCCTCGCATCTTCCTAGCGCTTCACGCTAGGAAGATGGTGGGGCATCCATGCCCCACACGGGAAACGCTGCTTGAACAGAGTTTCCCTGGCGCACGCGAACTATTGCAGATCGAAACCCTGATAGCCGTTGTCCGCGACCTCCTGGCATTTCTGTCGATACGCAGGCGCGGAATTGGCATACAGCACCAATCCGCGCGCCTTGCCGGGAATGTTGGACCCCATGAACCAGGAATTCGCATCGCTCAGCAATGTTGCGCGCGCAAGTTCCGCCGCATGCTCAACCCATGCGGCCTCCGCCGCCGGCGTCGCATCGATGCGCGACAGGTTGCGCTTGCGTAGATAGCCGATGGCATCGGCAACCCACTCCACGACCGTCTCTGCACATACCGTGTAGTTGCAGAATGCTGAATTGGTGGCGATGAAGAAGTTCGGGAAGCCGGCGGTCTGAATGCCCAGCAACGAGCGGAAGCCGTTGCGCCAGTGCTCCTGGATCGGCTTACCGCCAACACCACGAATATCCAGGCGTGTCAGCGGACCGGTGACTGCGTCGAAACCGGTCGCGTAGATGATGACGTCGAACGCGTACTCCGCATCCGATGTCTTGATACCCGTCGCAGTGATTCGCTCGATAGGCGTTGCACGCAGATCGACCAGCGACACGTTGTCACGGTTGTAGACCTCGAAATAGCCGCTCTCCAGGGGAATACGCTTCGAGCCGAACGGATGGTCCTTGGGCACCAGTTTTTCCACCAGCACCTGGTCGTTCACACGCGCGCGAATCTTGTTGCGTACGAACTCGGCGAAGTCCTCGTTCGCCTCCCGGCTCGTCATGATGTCGTGAAAGTTGCTCAGCCATTTCGTAAAGCCCGGCTCCGCCCACAACTTCTCGTAGAACGCGTAGCGCTCGGCCGGCGGCACTTCCAGCGCCGAACGCGGATCGTAATCGTGCAGAAAGCCCGCAGGCGTCTCGCGAATGCGCTTGTGAATGGCATCGTAGGTGGCCTTGAAGCGCGCTTGCGTCTCGGCGGAAACCGGGCTGTTGCGCAGCGGCGCGCAATAGTTTGCCGTGCGCTGAAACACCGTGAGGTGGGCCACCGTCCTGGCGATCTCCGTGATCAACTGCACGCCGGTCGGGCCTGTGCCGATCACTGCAACGCGCTTGCCGGCCAGATCGACATCGTCTTTCGGCCACCTGCCGGTGTGCAGCGACACGCCTTGGAAGCTGTCTATGCCTTCGAACGCGGGGGTGTAGTCAGCAGACAGCACACCGACCGCGGCAATAACGAATTGCGCACGCACGCGCTGGCCATCCGCCAGCGTGATGTCCCAGCGATTTGCTGCCTCGTCGAATACGGCTGCAGTCACACGCGTTTTCAACTGAATGTCGCGCCGCAGATCGAACTTGTCTGCGACGTAATTCAGATAGCGCTCGTTCTCCGGCTGCCCCGAGAAATGCTCGGCCCAGTCCCACTCCTGCAGCAGCTCCCTGGACCACGAGTAGCCGTAGGACTCGCTTTCCGAATCGAACCGGCAGCCGGGATAACGGTTCCAGTTCCAGGTACCGCCCACGCCATCGGCATCGTCAAACACCCGCACCGACAGCCCCAACTCACGAATGCGATACAGCTGGTACAAGCCCGTCAGGCCGGCACCAATGATCACAACGTCGTACTGCTCAAGCGGGCGCGTCGCGCCAGCTTGATCAATCGCACTCCCCATAATGCCTCCCAACGCGACACGCATACACGCGCCCGACACATGCATGCACGGGCCGCGCTGCGCAGCGCTCGACGTATTTTTTCCCCGGTCGAGTATGGCCCGCGGGCCGGCCAGACGTGAACCCTGGCGCTGCGGCTCGATGTAGAGCGGTTGACGGCCCGTGGCTAGACCGCGCGTGGACAATCCGCTGCGTCAGACGAATCGCTGCAACGCTCCTGCAGGGCAAGGAAGCACCGCGCCACGCTGGACCACATGAACTGCTCCGCACGTGCTCGACAGTCAGCGCGACTCAAGCCAACTGCGCGTGCCACGGCCTTACCCAGATCCTGATCCAGCGCACCGCTGACCCCGTCTTCAATGAGGTCGATGGGGCCTGTCACCGGATAGGCCGCTGCGGGTGTGCCACACGCAAGCGCTTCCAGCAGCACAAGCCCGAAGGTGTCGGTCAGCGAAGGAAACACCAGTACCGCGGCGTCCGAGTAGGCCTGCACCAGGGCATCGCCATGCAGGTAGCCGCGAAACTGCACATCCGGATACTCGCGCTGCAACTGCTCGCGCGCCGGCCCGTCACCAACAACGATCTTCGGCATTGGCAACGGCAACGAAAGGAACGCAGGCAGCCCTTTCTCGACGGCGACCCGACCGACGAACAACGCTGCAGCCGGTGCTCGCGCGCCATCCTCACGGGCCTGCGGCAGCGGCCGGAAACGCTGCAGATCAACGCCACCACCGACCACGAACATGTTGGTAAAACCGCGCGCCGCAAGCTCGCGGAGTTGCGATTGCGTTTGCACGATCAATGCAGATGAAGCCGAATGAAAGCGTCTCAGGATGGCGTAGCCCAGTGCCGGCGACAGCCCCGTGCGCACAGCCATGTACTCCGGAAACTTGCTGTGCATGGCGCTGGTGAAGCGCCAGTGATTGCCCAGCATCCAGCGTCGTGCGGCCCAG
>CAMAVY010000096.1 GCA_945861675.1 Klebsiella pneumoniae
GCGGCTCGATAGAGTTGCTCGATCCGCCATTGCCGTAGCCACGCTCCAGCGACAACCTGGGCTGACCGTCTTCGTAGCTGAAGTGAATCGTGTCGCCGGGATAAATCAGGTGGGGGTTCCTGATCTGCGGATTGACTTTCCACAGCTTCGGCCAAACCCATGGATCGCTCAGAAAGCGTTCGCTGATGTCCCACAGCGTGTCGCCACGAACTACGGTGTAGTTATCGGGGTGGTCGCCGCGCACATGCAGCGACAAGTCTTCGGCGTTGGCGATCGCCGCGGTGAACAGCAGGCTGAAAAGGCCGGCCCAGAGCAATTTGCGCATGAGAGGAATCCCTTTATATTGGCCGCCGCTTTCGCGACCGGCCGACCCGTAGCAAGCGTGGCCTTTCTACACGCCGTTACGGCAGTCGCGAAACCCATTGTAGTTCATCATCTTAGCAATCCTTCTTGCACCGTTACTAGAGCACAGACTCCGTCCATGGCACGCCTTTCGATTCTAGAGTTTCCCGATTCCCGGTTGCGAACGAAGGCAAAGCCTGTCGCAAACGTAGACCAACGCATTCGAACGCTGGCAGCCGACATGCTTGAAACCATGTACGACGCGCCCGGTATCGGTCTGGCCGCGACCCAGGTGGGTGAACCGATTCGCCTTATCGTCCTGGACATCAGCGACGATCACTCCACACCGCTGGTGTTCATCAACCCCACCCTGTCTGAACTTTCCGGTGAACAGGAAGCCTCCGAGGGTTGCCTGTCTGTCCCTGGATTCTATGAGCCGGTCACACGAGCCGAACGTGTTCGAGTCCACGCCTTGGGCCTGGATGGCGCCGAATTCGAACTGCACGTAGAGGGCCTGCTCGCACAATGTATCCAGCACGAGCACGACCACCTCGAAGGTAAGTTGTTCGTCGACCACATCTCGCCACTGAAGCGTCAGCGGATCCGCCAGCGGATGGAGAAGCGCCATCGCGCCCAGGCCTGATCTGGGCTCCGCGCGAATCGCATTCGCAGGAACGCCGAGCTTTGCCCGCGTCATTCTTATGCGCCTCGTCGAGGCTGGCATTCGGCCGGTACTGGTCCTGACGCAGCCCGACCGACCGTCGGGCCGTGGGCGCCGCTTGGTTCCATCCGCTGTCAAGGAATACGCGTGCGAACACTTACTGTCAGTTTTTCAGCCTGCAAGACTGAAGGCAGACGCGGACGTAGCTGTACTCGCCGGCACATCCCCCGACCTGCTGATCGTTGCGGCCTACGGTCTGATCCTTCCCCAGAAGGTGCTCGATGTACCCCGCTTCGGGTGCCTGAATGTGCACGCCTCGTTGCTCCCGCGCTGGCGCGGCGCAGCGCCCGTGGAACGCGCGATGCTGGCCGGTGACCCAGAGACAGGCGTGTCGCTGATGCAGATGGATGCCGGCTTGGACACCGGGCCGGTGTACGCGCAGGCTGGAACCGAGATCAGCCGCGATGAAACCGGTGCGCAGCTGGAACTACGACTTGCCGAACTGGGGGCAGCACAGCTGCTCGCCTTGTTGCCACATGTGCTTGCCGGTTCTCGAGCAGCCACGCCACAGGACCAGCTGCCGCCACTTGGGGAGGCCCAGCAGAAAGAACATGTCCAGCCTAACTACGCGCCTAAGCTGACCCGCGCCGATGCACAGCTGGACTGGTCGGCGAGCGCTGATGTCCTCGCACGAACGATTCGTGCGCTGTCCGGCCGCATCACCGTTGAAGTGCAAATCGGCGATGCCCGCGTGCAGCTGTTACATGCGACGAGCGGTAGTGCCACCGATGCAAACGAGAGCGTCGGCACCATCGTCTCGGTTCGACCGACCATCGATGTGCAATGCGCACACGGCGTTTTGCAGATTTCACAGCTTCGGTTCGTCGACCGTGGCAAGGGGGCTGTTTTGTCCGCCGCGCAGGCGGCAAACGGGTTCAGCCCGATTCTTTACCCTGGGGCACAGATCAATGTCAGCCGCTGATCCCCGCGCTGCTGCGTTTCGGACGCTACAGCGTGTGCTGGCCGGGCAAACCCTGGATCAGGTCTTCGAACGCAACGCCGATGCACTCGATGCGCGCGATCGAGGGTTCGCCCGAGAACTGGCGACCGGCGTCGTTCGCAGATACTTCTCTCTTTCAGCAGACGTAGCGCGGTTCATTCGGCGGCCGATGGCAGAGATCGATACCGATGTGCTGATCCTGCTCCTGCTGGGTGCGTACCAGATTCGCCATATGCGAGTGCCAGGGTTCGCTGCGGTGCATGCAACGGTTGAGCTGGCACGCGAGACACCCGCGCGAAGTGCCGGTGGCCTGATCAACGCGGTGCTACGTCGCGTCGTTGAGTCCGAAGCGCCGGCAAATCTTGACGACCAATCGCGGTATGACCACCCGAGCTGGTTGATCCAGGCGATCCAGGAGGCATACCCGAAGCGCTGGGAAGCGTTGCTCCACACAAGCCTTGGGCGAGCGCCGCTGACGGTCCGCGTCAACCTGGACCTATCTACCCGAGAGGCGTATCTCGCTCGTCTTGCAACCGAGGGCGTTGCTGCGTCGGCGACAACGCTCAGCGATGTGGGCGTGCAGTTCGCGAATCCCATGGAGTCCGCTGCCGTGCCCGGCTACACAGCCGGCATCTGCACAATTCAAGATGAGGGCGCGCAACTTGCCGTTCCGCATCTGCTGCTGCGAAGCGGGCTACGTGTGCTGGACGCCTGCGCCGCGCCAGGCAACAAGACGAGTCAGATCATTGAGACCGCGCCGAACTGCGAGTTGGTCGCGCTCGACATCGACCCGCACCGCGTTGCCTCGACACGACGCAACCTTTCGCGTTTGAAGCACACACAGGTTGTTCAAGCGGCGAACCTCACGGAGGTGTCGGCATGGTGGGATGGCGTTCCCTTCGACCGCATCCTGCTTGATGCGCCTTGTTCGGGTACCGGCACGATGCGCCGCCATCCTGAAATCAAACTGCTACGACAGCCAGAAGACATACAGCGTCTGGTACAGGTGCAACGGGCCCTGCTCGATGCTGCATGGCAAGTTTTGAAGCCAGGTGGGGTGCTTGTGTACAGCACCTGTTCGTTGCTTCCACAGGAAAATGAGCAGGTGATTGCGCATTTTCTTCGCAAGACTCCAGACGCCCAGTTACACGCCGCGGAGTTTGGTGGCGATGTGGACTCGCACGACGCACTGGTGCCAGGCAGCAACCCATCGTTGATATTGCCAGTAGACGATGGTACTGACGGTTTTTTTATGGCGCGCTTGCAGAAGGTTGCGGCGCGGTTGCTGGAACGTTCGTGATCATTGCCAACTGATCTACAGAGGCGCAATGGTCATAAACAAGCCTTCAACTTTGCTTGTACTTATCCACACCGGGTTCGGCATGTTTGAAACGCTTGTACTCCCACTGATACTGGGCGGGTGCTTGGCGTACAACTTCCTCGATCGCGCTATTCATCGCCGTCAGCGCAGCGCGTTCTTGCATCACCGCCCAGCTTTCGTCAAAGCGCGTGAATCGAATGGAGAAGCCGGCCGGGTCTTCGCTTCTGCTTGCGGAGGCGACCAAGACTGGCGCTTCGGATGTGGCGGCCAAACGCCACGCTAGGGTTGGCGTCAGCGCTGGGTGCCCAAAGAATGGGGCCAGGGATCCCAAACCAAGTACCGGCACCTGATCCGGCAGCAAGCCCACCACGTCGCCGCACATCAACGCGCGCCGCAGAGCACGCAGTCCGGAGATCGTTGCAGGCGAAAGCCGCGCGCCTGATCGACGACGCCCATTGGCAATCCAGCGATCAGCCCAGGCGATACGCTGGCGCTCATAAAGTGTGGCAAAGGGAGACTCACTGGCGAGGTACACGCACAGCACCTCCCAATTGCCAAAGTGCGGAACGATACAAATCACCCCTCGCCCGTGCTGCTTTGCACTCGACAGAAGCTCGGCCCCTTGCACCTCCACAATCCAGTCCAGTACTTGTTCGGGACGACGACTCCACACACCCAACGACTCCATCACAAGTCGCCCTGACTCGCGCAGACTCTCCCTCGCCAGGCGTTGTTGGGCCTCGCTACAGAGGTCTGGAAATGCCAAGCGGATATTCGTTTCGGTGACGGCTCGGCTTCGTGTGTGAGCGCCCCAGGCGACTGCGGCGGCAAGGCCGCCCAAGAAGCGCAACCCTCTCAGCGGGACAAATCGAACTACGCGCTCAAGCAGACCAAACAGGACTGCTTCCAGCATGCGGTGATCGCCGCTTTTCGCGTTGCTCGTTTGCTCGTCCACGCGCCCGCGGGTGCTCCAATGAAGTGTGCCGGGCCATAATGCACAGGGTCACTCAATTGCTAAAGAATGCTCTCCAACCGCCTGATAATTCTTGATCGCGACGGCGTGATCAATGAAGACTCACCTCGATCGATCCGCTCGCTCGACGAGTGGATTCCCATCCCCGGCAGCATGGATGCAATCGCCCGCTTGTGCAGCAACGGATGGCGGGTCGCAGTCGCTACAAATCAATCGGGCATTGCACGCGGACACCTCTCCGTTGCCGTCCTGGGGAGCATTCATCAGCTACTTATGGCCCGAGCAGCTCAAGCAGGTGGTCAGATCGACACGATTGCGGTGTGCCCGCATGCGCCAGAGAACGGATGTGCGTGCCGGAAACCCGGAGTCGAACTCTTGGCAGAGATAGAGCGAAAGACCGGAATGTCTGCCCAGGGCGCGCCGTTCGTTGGCGATTCCATGCGCGACATCGACGCCGCCCTGAGATTTGGGTGCCTGCCAGTCCTGGTGCGCACCGGCAACGGCAAGGATATAGAGGTAGAAGCAAGGGCCGCCGGAGTGAAGCACGTGTTTGACGACTTGTTGGGTGTGTCCGAATGGCTGACGCAGGCATGAGAGCTGTTCGCGGGGCTGTGTTCAACATGGGCTATGCGTTGATCACCATTGTTTGGGGCACGCTTTCGCTTATCGTGGGCTGGTTTCTCCCATATCGGCTGCGATTCCGATTCATCGTTGAATCGTGGTCACGCCTCGTGCTCGCGTGGCTGAGGATCTCCTGCGGCATACGCCACGAGGTGGAAGGACTGGAACATGCCCTGTCTCAGCCGTGTGTTGTGCTGGCCAAGCACCAATCAAGCTGGGAGACGTTCTTCCTCCAGACGGTCTTCTCGCCGCAGTCCACGGTCATCAAGCGGGAGCTACTGCGCATTCCGTTCTTTGGCTGGGCATTTCGGCTGCTCAAACCCATCGCCATCGATCGATCGCAAAAGCTCGGGGCGATCAGGCAGCTCTTGCGTGAAGGCTGCGCGCGCCTGAATGCGGGTATCTGGGTCATGTTACTGCCTGAAGGGACGCGAGTGGCCCAAGGCGAGCGGGTGTCTTTCTATCGCGGTGGAGCGGCCCTGGCGCACGCGCAAGGCTGCCCAATCATCGTCGTCGCCCACAACGCGGGCCGTTACTGGCCCGCGCGCCACGTCGGAAAGGTGCCCGGGTGCATTCGCGTACGGATTTCACCCCCGATATCCAGCTCGGGCCGGACGGTGAGCCAACTGAATGCGGAGGCTGAGCGCTGGCTTGATGAAGCCATGGCAGATCTTGAGAACTGCGATCTTCCACGCGACGCGAGCATCACAGGCCGCGCTCAAACATCGTAACGATGGGACTACGGGGCCGTCTCAAGCACTCAAGAGCCAGCGAGTTTGCCTTCGTGAAGTCTGAAAACCCGGTCCGACCCTTGCTCGACCAACTGCTCCGGTAGCTCGATCACGGCGCAAAACACCTGTGCCTGAGCCTTGCGCAGGCTCGATATGACCGCGGAGGCCCGGATTGTGTCGAGTTCCGCAAGCAGATCATCGATCAGCGCGATCGGTGTTGTACTCCCCAGCGCCGACGACAAGGTCAGCTGCGCCAGCACCAGGGCCGCCGCGAGCGCCTTTTGTTGCCCGCGCGAGAGCGTTTCCCGGGCAAGTCCTAAGGCACTGCGCAGTCGAATATCGGCGCGGTGCGGCCCGTAAATGGTTCGCCCGACACGAACGTCCTGCTCCACGGCTTCCGACAACACTTCCAGAAGTGATCGAGTGCTATCCCAGCCGCGCAAGTAGCCAATATCTATCTCGGGAAGCTGCAGGGTCTTGGACAGCGCGTGTACGCGAGGCACCCAATGCACGAGGTACTTTGCCCTCATTTCGTGGATCTGGGTTCCGAGATCGTCGAGCGTGCTATCCCAGAACGGTAGCTGTTGAACGGCTGGCTGCTTTAGCAGCGCGTTTCGATTGGCAAGAGCGAGTTTCAGAGCACGTGAGATGCGCCCGAACTCCGGTTCCACGTGGAACACACCCCAATCCAAGAGAGAACGCCTGCCGACAGCGGCACCGAACACCTTCGCCACCGTGTTTGCATCGAAGACGAATGCTGGGAGGCTGCGCGCAAGGTCGCTCGCACGTTTCAGCAGGGTTTGATCCCGTTTCGCAACCGTTTCCCCGTCCGTAGAGCGTGATATGCCCAACCGGACGACGGCATCACCCTCTGCCTGCACCGTTCCAGTAACCAGCAAGCCCAATGTTCCACGTGCAACAACTGGAGCAATCTCCGTAGACCTGAACGATCGACTCGTTGCCAGCAGACTGATGCTCTCTAGAACAGACGATTTACCGGCACCGTTTGACCCAACCAGCCAATTCACGCCTGGCGCGAACTCCAGGGTCATGGGCAAGAGGTTTCTTACGCTCTGCACGGACAGGGTTATCAACCGCAACGCTTAACCTCGGGAGTTGTCCGGCCGACGGTCCTCAAGCAGTTGCGACGAATGCGCTGCCGCGCAGCGGTCTCGCCCTCCGCCACCATACGCCCGTCAAAGCCGCATCGGCATCACAACGTAAACAGCCGAATCATCACCCGGGACCTCAAGCCGCGCTGAGCTGTTGGCATCCGTGAACGACAAGCGGACATCATCCCCGTGCATAGCCGCCAGCGCTTCCTGCAAGTAACTGACGTTGAAGGAGATCTCCATCGGCTCCCCGTGTGTTTCCAGATCTACGACGACCTCAGCCTCTTCTTGCTCGGGATTGTTGGCGTGAACCGTCAGGGTGCTATCGCCAAGCGTCAGCCTGACGCCCCGATACTTTTCGTTGGACAAAATCGCTGCGCGCGCAAAAGCCTGACGAAGGCCATCACGAGAACCGACCGCATCGCGGGAGCCCCGAACAGGGATCACCTTTTCATAGTCCGGGAAGCGCCCGTCAATGAGTTTCGTCTGCAGCCGAAACGACGGTGTGGAGACGCGCAGGTAAGACGCTCCGACGCCAAGCGTCACCTGGTCTTCGCCCTCAGACAGTAGACGCGCGATCTCCTGCACGGCTTTCCTCGGGACAATCGCCTGAAGCTTCTCCGGGGGCGATTGAACGATAGGCGTAAGCGCAGTCGCCAGACGGTGGCCGTCCGTTGCGACGGCACGCAACACACCATCACCAACCTCCAACAACAGCCCGTTCAAGAAGTAGCGGACATCCTGCTGCGCCATCGAAAAGCCGGTTCGCGCGATCAGCGCCGACAGATCGTCACGACCGAGCTCAATCTCGGTGGCACTCTCCTTCGAATCCAGCGACGGATACTCGTCGGCCGATTTTGTCACCAGCGAGAATCTGGTCCTGCCCGATCGAAAGGTGACTTTGTCGGTATCGGTGACGACTGACACCATCGCGTCATCTGGAAGGCTACGCCATAGGTCTGCGAACTTCCGTGCAGGAACGGTAATGTTTCCGCCCTCTGCCGCCATCGATGACAGTTTTACGCTCGCAATCAGCTCAATCTCAAGGTCAGTACCCGCAAGCGTTAATACGTCTCCAACGACTCCCAAACGAACGTTCGCCAGGATGGGCAGCGTCTGTCGTCTTTCCACGACCCCCGTCACGAGCTGTATCGGACGGAGAAGGTCGCGACGGGAAATTTCGAACTTCATGATCTCCCCTGAATTAATCCATACAGATCAAGCAGTTAACTGCCTGGCCAGATTTCTGTGATCCGCCGCTATGTCGGCGTGCATTTCCTTCAGCTCAGCGATCTTGCGGCAAGCATGCAGCACCGTGGTGTGGTCGCGACCGCCAAAGGCATCACCGATTTCCGGCAGACTTTGCTGCGTCAATTCCTTCGCCAGCGCCATCGCCATTTGCCGTGGCCGAGCGACTGATCTGTTGCGCCTCTTCGACAAGAGATCACTCATACGAATCTTGTAGTACTCCGCAACGATCTTCTGAATGTTGTCGATGCTTATCTGCCGCTCGCGAATCGCCAGAAGATCTCGCAACGCCTGGCGCACCTGGGGAACCGAGAGCGGCGTTCCGGTAAACCTGGAATTTGCCACAACCCGCTTCAATGCACCTTCCAGCTCGCGCACGTTCGACTGAACGCGCTCAGCTATGAAGAAAGCCACGTCTGAAGGCAACACCACCCGCTCGTTCTCTGCCTTCTTAAGCAAGATGGCAACGCGCGTCTCAAGCTCCGGTGGCTCAACCGCCACCGTCAGCCCCCAAACCATGCGGGACCGGAGGCGCTCCTCCAGACCTTCAATCTCCCGCGGGTAGCGGTCGCAGGTCAGCACCATCTGATACCCACTTTCTACCAGCGCGTTGAAGACGTGGAAAAACTCCTCCTGAGAGCGCAGCTTGTTGGCGAAAAACTGAATATCGTCAATCAGTAGCGCGTCCACGGACCGGTAGTAGGCCAGGAAGCCCGCCATCGTCCCATCCTGCAACGCCTGGACCATGTCCTGAACAAAACGCTGCGAATGCAGGTACACAACTTTCGCGTCTGGTCGGCGCACCAGAATCGCATTGCCAACCGCCTGCATCAGATGCGTCTTACCCAGCCCCACGCCGCCATAAAGAAGCAGCGGGTTGTACGACTGGCCGGCGTTATCCGCCACCTGCATCGCAGCCGCTTTCGCCATTTCGTTGGATTTCCCTTCCACAAATGAATGGAACGTGAACCCCGGGTTGAGCTCCGTATGGCGAACGCCCAACGGCGGTTTTCGGTTCCCGAGACTTGTCCCTGTAGCGGTGGTCCCAACGGCGACTTCTATCTGCGCGGCGCCCGGTTGCAGAAACTGCAGCTCGGCGTTGATTCGCTCGAGATAACTCAACGAGACCTGGTCACGAACGTACTCATTCGGCGCCAGCAGTCGGAGTTCGCTGGCTGAAGCATCGACCTGAAGCGGGCGGATCCAGATGTTGAATTCCTGCGCGGGCAGATCGGCCTGCAGTCTCTCCAAGCAGCGTGGCCATACCTCAACAGCCTCTGCACTCTCTCCCGACGTCGCTGTCATTGTTTTTCTTCCGGCTCGATGGCCGGTGATTCTACAAACGTCAGCTATGGCGCAAGCAGTCGCAGCCAATTCTTTTCAGCTTGATGACACTTCAGGTGGCGAACAGCATTCCCCTTATAAATCATTTGGTTGAAACACATATGGGCGTGTCTTTAGGCAATTCGTCTAGATATTGCTCAGATTATCGGCAGCACAACTTGTGTCTACTTTCGGGAAATCCTGTGGATAACTTCCGCGCCATTCGCAACACCCGATTCGTCAACAGGCCTACGGCAATTACGCACACGTCTCAAGGCAAACTGTCCTACCCCTTTTGCACAGCTGAATTACGCGCCAAGTGATTGATTCAACAGACCCGTTCGCGCTTATCAACAGCGCGAACAGGCCTTAATAGTCATCACAACAATCCATAGCGGCTTTTCCTCAATCTCGGGAAAGCAAAGAAACACCGCAATACGACATTGTTTTCTTACCGCTGCACGCCCTCTCAGCACGTTGAATCCATCGATTGACCGAGCACGCGACCACTCCTATCATCTCGCGCCCTTTCTGTGCCTTATTCAGTTATGCAGCGCACGTACCAGCCAAGTGAAATCAAGCGCAAGCGGACCCACGGTTTTCGTGCCCGCATGGCAACTCGATGGGGCCGCGCAATTCTGAAGCGCCGCCGTGGGAAAGGCAGACACCGCCTTACCCCTTGACGTGGAGTCGGACGGGTAACGGTTTTCCGCGCCAGTCACGCCTGCTCTTGCCTAAAGAGTTTGAGAATGTGCTGCGGAAACGCGAGGTGCTCATCAATGCACCCCCGCTTCAAGTGTTAGCCGTGAAAAACAGCCTGGACATGCCCAGGTTGGGGTTGGTCATTGGTAAACGCGTCGCGCCACGCGCCGTGGATCGAAACCGCGTTCGGCGGCTGGTCCGTGAGTCGTTCCGCAAGCACGCAGCGGAACTGCCGCCGCTGGATGTTGTTGTGATGCAGAAGCAGCGTGCTACACGCGACCAACGCACATTGGTCACAGAGCTGTTGGAGAATGTTTGGCGGCGCCTTGCTGCAGGAAAGACTGTAGGAAAGGCTCAAGGACAGGACGAAGAAAAGGCCCAAGGGAACGTTCAAGGGATAACCAAAACGCCGTGAAGTCCTTGCTCAGCCTCTTGATTCGGGCTTATCGAAAGTTCATCAGCCCAATGACGCCGCCCAGTTGCCGGTTTTGGCCCAGCTGTTCGGAGTACGCGCTCGAAGCGCTTCAAGAACACGGCGCGGCGAGCGGTGCGTGGCTGACAGCAAATCGCTTATGCAGGTGTCATCCATGGGGCGGTCACGGTTTCGATCCCGTGCCGCCAAAAGCGGGCCGTGTTGAGGGCATGCAGTGAATCTGTCAGAGATTGCGCGTTGGGTGCTGTTGGCTGGCCTGGCCGTGGTGACCTATCTGCTGGTGCTGGCGTGGCAGCGCGATCATGTTGCCGCTGCGACCGCGCAGGCGGCGGCTCAAGAGACGAACGCACCCAGCACGTTGCCTGCTAACACTCAGGTTCCAGCACAGCCGAACGCCAGCAGCACAACAGCACATTCAGACGTTCCGCAGATTCCGACTATGCCAACAGCTGTGCCTGCCGCAGGTGCAACAGCAGCACAACCAATCATCGTCGAGACGGACACCCTGCGCGTCTCAATTGATCCGTTGGGCGGTGACATTGTTCGTGCGGAACTGTTGAAGTACCCACATTCGACAGACGATCGTTCGAAGCCGATGGTGCTGCTTACGCGAGACGCAGCAGGGCACGTATACATCGCGCAATCCGGGCTCGTGGGTGCCAACGGTCCCGATGCGGCTGCTGCTGGCCGGCCGACTTACACGGCGGACAAACAAAGCTACGCGTTGCAGTCGAATGATAGCGAACTGACGGTCGTATTGAGCTACGCGGACCGTACCGGCGTGCGCTACGAAAAGCGCTATACGTTCCAACGTGGGCAATACACGATTGGCCTGGAGCAAGTGGTACGCAACACGTCGGCAGCTGTCTGGCGTGGCAATGCGTACGCGCAATTGAAGCGTGACGGCTCGGAACCGCCTTCCACCTCGACCGGCTTCGGGCCGAAACCTTACTTCGGCGCCGCAACCACCGGCGCTGCGGAACCCTATTCGAAGGTCGACTTTGGCGACTTGGAAGAAACACCGCTAAAGGCCGAAGAGAAGGGCGGTTGGATTGCGATGATGCAGCACTACTTCATCAGTGCCTGGATCGCCAATCCGAATGCATTGAACAACTACTTCGGCCGCAAGGGCAGCGATGGCAACTACCTGGTCGGCTACATCGGCCCGGAATTGCGCGTGCAACCGGGCGAAAGCGGCGCAAGCAAAGCCACGCTCTATGTAGGTCCGAAGGTGCAGGACGGTCTCGAGCGCGCCGCAACCAATCTTGGCCTCACCATCGACTACGGCATTCTGTGGCCGCTTGCTTCGCTGATGTTCAAGCTCATGCAGTGGCTGCACGGTCTGGCGCAGAACTGGGGCATTGCCATCATTCTGCTGACGCTGGTTGTGAAGACCATTCTGTATCCGCTGTCTGCCGCCAGTTATCGCTCGATGGCGAAGATGCGTGAAGTGGCGCCGGAGATGCGCCGGCTGCAGGAGCGCTTCGCAGACGACCGGCAGAAGTTGGGCCAGGAAATGATGGCCATGTACAAGAAGGAGAAGGTGAACCCGCTCGGTGGCTGCTTGCCAATGCTGGTGCAGATGCCTGTGTTCCTTGCGCTGTACTGGGTGCTGTACGAAAGCGTTGAACTGCGCCTCGCACCGTTCTTCCTATGGATCAAAGACCTTGCTGTGATGGACCCCTGGTTCGTGCTGCCGCTGCTGATGGGCGTCACGATGTACATGCAACAGTCGCTGAACCCACCGATGCCTGACCCGATGCAGGCACGCATGATGAAAATGATGCCCATCATCTTCACCGTCATGTTCCTGTTCTTCCCGGCCGGCCTGGTGCTGTACTGGCTCACCAACAACGTGTTGTCGATGGCGCAGCAATGGTGGGTCACGCGCCAGGTTGAGCAGCAGTCGAAGGCAAAGGCCTGACCCGCGCAGACACGATTGTTGCCATAGCCACGCCGCCTGGACGTGGTGGTATTGGCATCGTTCGTATCAGCGGGCCAGCGGCATTCGCAGCAGCACAAGCAGTCACGCATCTGGCGAAGTTGCCGTTACGCAGGGCACTGCTTGCAGCATTTCATGATCGTGACGAAACGCTCATAGACCAAGGGCTGCTGTTCGCCTTTGCCGCGCCCAACTCATTCACGGGCGAAGACGTTGTAGAACTGCATGCGCACGGCAGCCCGGTTGTGCTGGACATGCTCATCGAAGCAGTACTGCAAACCGGCGTGCGCCTGGCAGAACCCGGCGAGTTCAGCCTGCGCGCCTTCCTGAACAACAAGATTGATCTGGCGCAGGCAGAGGCCATTGCCGACCTGATCGACGCCGGCAGCAGAACAGAAGCGCGCGCAGCGGCGGGCTCACTGGCTGGCGAGTTGTCGCGCCGCGTGCTGGCCATCAAGCAGGCGCTGATTGAGATCCGCGTGATCGTGGAGGCCTCCATAGACTTCCCCGACGAAGACCTGGACCTGCTCAGCGAGTACGGCCTGCGCGAACGCGTAGACGCACAACGGCAGGCGCTTGCGACATTGCGTGCCGAAGCCGCGCACGGCGTGAACCTGCGCCGCCATCCGAAAGTTGTGATCGCCGGCATGCCGAATGCGGGCAAGTCTTCGTTGCTGAACCGCATGACGGGCCGCGATAGCGCCATCGTTACGCCCATCCCCGGCACCACGCGCGATGTAGTGCGCGAGCAGTTCGACGTGGAAGGCATGCGCATGGAGCTGGTGGACACGGCCGGCCTGCGCGCGA
The DNA here is from genome assembly GCA_945861675.1 of Klebsiella pneumoniae. Lineage (GTDB taxonomy): Bacteria > Pseudomonadota > Gammaproteobacteria > Pseudomonadales > Azotimanducaceae > CAMAVY01. The sequence continues at coordinate 13,217 of CAMAVY010000096.1, forward strand.
CCGACGACGTGATCGAGGCAGAAGGCATTCGCCGCGCATGGGCCGAAGTGGAACAGGCCGATCTGGTTCTTTATGTGGTGGATGGCAGCGCCGTGAGCGAGCGCGATCCGGCGGTGATTCTGGCGAGTGCAGAGCTTGCGGAGTTGCTGCAGCAGGGTCGCGTGCTGGTGGTGGTGAACAAGGTGGATAGGACTGGCGAACTGGCAGATGCGATGGAGACGGGGTTGGTGCGCGTGTCTGCGCTGACGGGTGATGGCATTGGCACGTTGATGGCGGGTGTGCAGGCGCGCATGGGGCTGAGTGATATGACGCCGCGGTTTCTTGCGCGGCGGCGGCATCTGGATGCCATGGATCGGGCGGAGTTGGGGCTGGGGGTGGCTTCAGGGTTTCTGGTGGACGCGGGGTCGTTGGAGTTGGCGGCGGAAGAGTTGAAGTGCGTTCAACGGCACCTTGGGGAGATTGTTGGGGATGTGGGGTCGGATGAGTTGTTGGGGTTTATCTTCAGTAGTTTTTGTATTGGGAAATAGGCCGTAGCTTGTACAAGCGGGCCCAACACGACTTTCCGATTGGGCGGAGGTATAGGGATTTATGCCGCTGTATACGGCGCCGACTGTATAGCGACGTATAAGTCGCTATACCTCAGGCCGCCGTGGACAAAATCATCAATTCGTTTTCGCCCGGTGCTGGCTCAGCGCCGCCAGCAATTGCAAGCCCATGAAGGCGCAATAGAACAGGCCAGAGTGCTTTCTGGGCCAGTGAGCACCAACAATCCTTTTCAACCTTTGCGTTGCATGCGGTTAACCCGCGCGTGCGCAGTACTCCGGTCCGCGTGCCTGCGGCCGATCGGAAAACAACAAACCGCATCGCACACACGAATGCCGACAGTCCCTCAAGCTGCTCGGTACAGCGGTCCATTGATCAAGTGCTCAAACGCGATGCGCACCGAACGCTCATCGAAAATTTCTCGCTTTCGCCTGCCAGCACCTTCCACCGGCCAGTCGGCTAACCCTCGAAGTATTGCGTCCAGTTCTGGCGTCGCCGTTCCACTACTGATTAACCAGTCCACGGATGCAAGAAGCTCCATACCGTAGGGTGATTCGAAACCCTCGATCACGTTCGTGACCATCTCCAATGCTGGCGCAACATCCTTGCCCGCACTCCTAAGAAACGACTGTAGTCTTTCCCTCCGACTCGAATCGAACCAGATCACGTCGAGAGGGCCGGCGTCAGCGATCCGCTTATCGCAATGTAGGTAACTGCCGTCCAAGCTCGCCAAAAGATGGTTCAGCTTATGTGCGAATGGACCGTATCTGTTGGGCGCGAAGTTGAGCTTCAGATCGTTGTGTAGATGAAGCTGATCGATGCAACGCTCGAGAAACCATGCGAGCTTCTGAATCTCCAGCAAGCTGCAGTCCATGCCCAAGAGTGAGTAGCGACGAACGACTTCTGCAATCGACGCACGAGCAGGCGTCAACGTCTCGACGCCGAAGCGTTTCGCGACGTTTTGATACTTGTCAGTGGGCTCGAACACAATGACATCAACACCTTCAAGATCGCCAAGCGCTTCTTGAATCAACTCCCTGACGGCGGACCACTTCAAGCCACCATTGCCAGAGCCCAAGGGAGGCACCGCCACCGAACGGACCTGGTGCTCTCGCAGAAAGCACTTCAAGTCACGAAGCCCAGACTCGACCCATTCCATTCGCGAAGGTTGTCGCCAGTGCTCCTTCGTCGGAAAGTTGATGATCCAGCGCGGACCTTCCAGCTCCCCGGTCTCGGTGACGAACATGCGGCCCACCTCAACCTGCTTGGCCTTGCATGCAGCCACGTAGAGTTTGTAATTCAGGTCGAACCGCTCTTTAAACATCAGTGCGATTCCCTTGCCCATCACGCCAACGGTGTTCACCGTGTTCACCAAGGCATCGGTGCGGGCCTCCAGGAGATTCCCTTGTACGTAGCTGATCATTGGAAATACCAGTTGGGGCGCGTGTACACCGGCAGCTGAATCGCCGCAGTACTCATCTCAGAGAGAATGGCGTCGCGCACGAGATCCGAATAGCAGACAACACCCAGAAGCGCATCCAATGGCACGTGCTTATACACAAGTGCCTCCGCCTGATACCTCTCAAGCTTTCCTGGGTCTTCTGGATCTCGCCTGAAGTCTCTGCGCTGAAGAATCGCCCAATCAATGTTGTCGAGACTGGACAGATCGTCGAAGTACCGAGCAAGGCTACTGTACGCATGACGATCCGTGAACAAGAACCGCAAGCCCAGTTCTCTGAGTCTAAGCAGACTCGACACCAGAATGACGATGTCGTCATTGTCCACTCGTGGCGTGTCCGCCCAGCCAGTCTGGATGTTGCGAAGCATCACCGAGAACGGCGTGAAGTAGAACGGAACGTAGTCGCCCAAGGCGCCGCCAGGCGATATGGGTACCGGATGGGTCGCACGCCGTGCGATCAGCTCCGCATTGCCGATACTGGTCCAGTTCGACGCGCGCGTATGGCTGTTCCCGCTATGGAGACCGTGCTTGAGCACCCACGGAAGGTTGTCTCTATGGAGAATTCTCCATACGAGCGCTCTTTGGGGACTAAGGTTGCCGTACATCACGAGCGAACATGTTTGCCTGAATATTGATGTCGAGCCTCAGACTTCTTCCAGCGACCATGGCTCCCACCTTTGAAGCTGAATCTCTGTCCTTCATGGCCCCATGTTCTAACAGAGCTGCAGAAACATCGACGACTTGCTGCGCAAGCACGCCAGCTGCACCAGCGAGTTGGACTACGCCGAGCAGTCGTCCTGGGTGCTCTTCCTCAAGCACCAGCATGACCTTGAGCAGGACAAGGCAGCCAAAGCCGTGCTGGAAGCCAAGGCCCGCACGTTCATCCTCGACGAACCCTACGGCTGGCGAGCTGTCGCGCCGCGTGCTGGCCATCAAGCAGGCGCTGATTGAGATCCGCGTGATCGTAGAGGCCTCCATAGACTTCCCCGATGAAGACCTGGACCTGCTCAGCGAGTACGGCCTGCGCGAACGTGTAGACGCACAACGGCAGGCGCTAGCGACATCGCGCGCGGAAGCCGCACACGGCGTGAACCTGCGCCGCCATCCAGGAGTTGCGATCGCCGGCATGCCGAATGCCGGCAAGTCTTCGTTGCTGAACCGCATGACGGGCCGCGACAGCGCCATCGTTGCCCCCATTGCCGGCACCACTCGCGATGTAGTGCGCGAGCAGTTCGATGTGGACGGCATGCGCATGGATCTGGTCGATACGGCTGGCCTGCGCGCGACGGACGACGTGATCGAGGCAGAAGGCATTCGCCGTGCATGGGCCGAAGTGGAACAGGCCGATCTGGTGCTTTATGTGGTGGATGGCAGCGCGGTGAGCGAGCGCGATCCGGCGGTGATGCTGGCGAGTGCAGAGCTTGCGGAGTTGCTGCAACAGGGACGCGTGCTGGTGGTTGTGAACAAGGTGGATAGAACTGGCGAACTGGCAGATGCGATGGAGGCGGGGTTGGTGCGTGTGTCTGCGCTGACTGGTGATGGCATTCAGGCGTTGATGGCGGGTGTGCAGGCGCGCATGGGGCTGAGTGATATGACGCCACGGTTTCTTGCGCGGCGGCGGCATCTGGATGCTATGGATCGGGCGGAGTTGGGGCTGGGTGCGGCTTCAGGGTTTCTGGTGAACGCGGCTTCGTTGGAGTTGGCTGCGGAGGAGTTGAAGGGAGTTCAGCGGCACCTTGGGGAGATTGTTGGGGATGTGGGGTCGGATGAGTTGTTGGGGCATATCTTCAGTAGTTTTTGTATCGGGAAATAACTCGGATCTCGGAGTCGGCCCCGAGATTTTTCGCCAGCTCGGATTGCGGGCTATCGGTGTGAGCGTCCAACGCTCGCT
>CAMAVY010000097.1 GCA_945861675.1 Klebsiella pneumoniae
TGTTTCGCATCAGCGCAGACACCCGGTTGTTTGCCTCGGCCGAGCCCGTCACGGTCAGCATGTCGCCTTCCATCTTTGCCGATTTGAAGAACACACCATTGGCCAGCGTCCGAGCCATCTCGTCGAACACACGCACGATGATCGGGCGGTTGCCTTGCAGTTCCTGAATCACACGCATGCGACTCAACAGCTGTTCACGTTTGTCGCGCAGCGTTTTGATTTCTTTGATCTGGCTGTCGAGCGTCGCAATCTCGTCCGTGATTCGCTTGTTCCGCGCTTCCTGATTACTGATCACTCTTCCGTAGGCGGCGTACACGAGGTAAACGACCAGCGCCGCGCCCAGCACAGTGGCAGCGCCTGTTGCGAAGAACTCCTGTTGCCGACGTTTCCGGCGCCAGTCTCTCCACGGTAGAAGGTTGATGTTCGCCATTTAGTCGAAGCTCCTCATCGCGAGGCCACATGCGATCATCATTGCCGGCGCATCGACCTCAAGCGCCTGTGCGTTCACTTTGCCCTTGTCGATTGCCATATCAACAAACGGATTGGCCACAAGGGTCGGCGTGCCGAGCTTGTTTTCCACCATCTTCGCCAGGCCATCAATTGACGCAGTGCCGCCGGCCAGCACGATGTAATCGACATCGTCGTAGCGGCTGGACGAGAAAAAGAACTGCAGTGAGCGCGTGACCTGCTGCAGCACAGCCTCTTTGAATGGCTCAAGCACTTCGCGCTGATAGTCGTCCGGCAGCCCGCCCTGCTTCTTCGCCAGCCCGGCTTCCTCGAACGACAGCCCATAGCGGCGCTGAATTTCTTCTGTCAGCTGCTTGCCGCCAAACAGCTGCTCACGCGTATAGATCGACCGATCTTCTGCGATAACGGACAACGTGGTCATCGTTGCGCCGATGTCGATGATGGCCACAACGAGATCCTTCGGATTGCCTTGCAGCCGAACCTGAATCAGCTCGAATGCGCGCTTCATCGCGTGCGCTTCGATGTCCACGATTTTGGCGGTCAGCCCGGCAATCTCAAGCGCGGCTTGCCGACCTTCAACGTTTTCGAGTCGACATGCCGCAAGCAGCACTTCCACCTGGCTGGGATTTCGGTCCGACGGCCCGATGACCTCGAAGTCGATGGCGACTTCGTCCAGCGGGTAGGGAATGTACTGGTCTGCTTCAACGTTGATCTGATTCTCCATTTCGGTGTCCGACAAACTGCCGTCCATCTCAATGGTTTTGGTGATCACCGCAGACCCGGCAACCGCAACCGCCACCGATTTGGTGGTGGTCTTGGCGCGGGCCAGCACCCGCTTGATTGCCTCACCTACGCCGTCAACGTCACTGATATTCTTCTCGGCCACCGCATTGGGAGGCAGAGGTTCGACGGCATAGGCTTCCACCCGGTAAAGATCCCCGGACCGCGAAAGCTCAAGCAGCTTTACAGAGGTCGACGAGATATCGAGACCGATAACGGAGCTGGACTTCTTTGAGAACAGACCGAACACGATAAATTCCCTATCCGTGCCGGGCACTTACGCCCAATTCATACTGTATAGGATTGGATACCTTAAACCGCCGGAGAGCAATCGCCAAGCGCTCGCTCAGAATTAGTACCCAATTGGCCCGGTTTTCACCTTCACGGTTTTATCGCCGTAGGGCATTGATGATCAACTGTGAGGTATAGCCACACGTGTCGATATTGCGAACCTCTGCATGGTTTCTACTGCTTTTCTGCGCTGGCGGGGTCAGCGCAGCAGTCGGCGCCTACATATATATGCAGCCGCAGATTCCGCCAGCCGAGTCCTACCGCACCATCCAACTTGAGCGGCCGCTCAGGATTTTTACTTCGGATGGTCTGCTGGCTGGAGAGTTTGGCGAGCGGCGACTCATCCCGATCAAGATGGCGCAGATTCCACCACTGTTCATCAAGGCAGTGCTGGATACCGAAGATCAGCGCTTTTACGAACACCGAGGCGTCGATTTCATTTCCGTCTTGAGCGTGGCGCGGGAGTTCCTTGTCAGCGGCGGTGACCAACAACGCGGCGCCAGCACAATCACCATGCAGTTGGCGCGCAACATCTCGTTCTCGCCTGAACGCACGATCATCAGGAAACTGAAAGAGGTGATGCTGGCGTTTCAGATCGAGCGGGAGCTGAGCAAAAACGAGATTCTGGAGCTGTATCTGAATGTGGTTCCGTTCGGCAAGCGCGCATATGGCGCCCAAGCCGCTGCCTTTACCTACTATGGCAAACCACTCGATACCCTCGCGCTGCCGCAGTGGGCAATGCTGGCGGGCATTCCCCAGCGACCGTCAGCGGCCAACCCGGTCAACAGCCCCAGCGCCGCCCTGCTGAGGCGGAACCATGTCCTTGGGCGAATGCTCTCCCAAGCCTCGATCACGAAGGCGCAATACGACGAAGCGATCGCCGCGCCAATCCAGTCCAAGGTTTACACCCCGCCCCGGGAAGTAGACGCGCAATACGCAGCCGAAATCGCCCGCCAACAGCTTCAGGAAAGGTTCGGAACGAGCCTGTACACCCAAGGCCTCGACGTAGACCTGACTGTTGACAGCCGCCTGCAGGATGCTGCGACCGCAGCCGTTCGGCACGGCATTCTCAGCTACGACCGTCGCCACGGCTGGCGCGGGCCTGAGGGCCACCTTAGCGGAACGCGGGCAAGTGCGCGCTCGGATTGGCTGGCGCACCTGCAATCGATATCGGTGCGCGGCGGTCTCGAACCTGCCGTGGTGACATCAGTTCGACAGGACACTTTCTCGGTCCTGCGCAAGGACGGCTCCGAACTGCAGCTCGGGCCCAGCAGCTACAGCTGGGCAGCGCGATACATCGATTTCGAAAGACGAGGCGCCCGGCCGAACAGCGCCGGCGAGATCCTGCGCACCGGCGATGTCATTCGCTTACGGCCCACCGGTGACAAGAGCTTCCAGCTCGCGCAGCTGCCGAAGATTCAGGCCGCAATGGTCGCGATGGATCCGATCACGGGTTCCATCGTCGCGATGGTTGGCGGCTTCGACTTCAGCCTGACGCAGTTCAACCACGCGACCCAGTCGACGCGTCAGCCAGGCTCCGGCTTCAAGCCCTTCGTCTATTCAGCAGCGCTTGATCAAGGCGTCACGCCGTCAACGATCTTCATGGATTCGCCGCTGGTGCTGCGTGGCGAGACATACGGCGAGACATACCGCCCGGAGAACTTCGGCGGTACCTACCACGGTCCAACGCGTGTTCGCGAAGCGCTTTACAAGTCGATCAACCTCGTGTCGATGCGCATCCTGCTCAAAGTCGGCGGCGCCTACACGCGCCGCTACGTCAGCAAGTTCGGCTTCGACATCCGGGGTTTCCCAGCCGACGTTCAGCTGGCGGTAGGCGGCGGCACCATCGCCATCAGCCCACTGCAGATGGCGCGCGCCTACTCAGTGTTTGCCAACGGCGGCTTCCTCATTTCCCCTCATGTGATTCGCCAGGCTCGCTTGTCGGGCACGCGAAACGTGGTGTTTACGCCAAACGTTCGAGTTGCGTGCCCAGGGTGTTACGACGCTCCAGGCAAACGCAACGTGCTGCCGCACCTGCTGACAGAAGCCGAACTGCATCCAGATGAGCTGCCGCCGCTGCCGGCAAATGCAGCGCCGCGCGCCATCACAGCGCGCAACGCCTATGTGATGGATTCAATGCTTGCAGATGTGGTTGCTCGTGGAACAGCCGCTCGCGCCGGTGCAATGCTCCAGCGCAAAGATCTGTACGGCAAGACCGGCACAACCAACGTCGCCGACACCTGGTTCAACGGATTCACGCCGCATCTTGCCGCCACCGTCTGGCTTGGCTTCAGCGACAGCACAGCAATCGGTAGTTCGGAAACCGGTTCCGCGACTGCGCTGCCGATTTGGGTCGAGTTCATGCAGACCGCGCTCAAAGGCGTGCCAGAAACAGAAATGATCGAACCGCCGGGCATTTTGCGGATTCCCTCGGGCGACCGTGACGAGGTCTACCTGGCAGAGTTCCCGCCCGGCTTCGGTGGCCAAGGCGGTCAACGACGCGGCGGGTCAGCCATCGCAGGGCCGGCGCCAGCGGACATCTTCTAGGCCAGCGCCTGTCCCGGCGGATGCATCCGCAAGTTGATGTTCGGTGGGAAGCGTGCGGCGCGCCGCGCGCTACTTCACGAGCTTGATGCGATCACCTGCGCGCGGTTCGCCATTGGGGAAGTCGCCGTTCAGAAGACGCAGTTCATTGGCGCCATTCGCTGTTATCGGCGTCTGTTTCGCCAGTGCTTCATACGTATCTCCTGGCTGTGCTTCGTACAGCACGATCCGTTCGGTGTTGGCGACCTTCAGATCGGCATACGTGATCGTGCGCAGGTGCTCCATCGCAAACGTGAGGCCTTTGCGCAACGCATCCACTGCTGTTGGCTCACGCGTGTCGGCGCGGAAGATATGCGCTCTGCCATCTTTGATGACCACCGCGATTTCACTTGTGCCAAGCGAACCGGCAACACCGTCGATTGTTGCCGAGTACGCTTCAAGTTCTCTCTCGCCATCCTTGATCGTTCGCTTTGCACCGTTCTTCAATGCCCCCGGCTTGACGACCTTGGTGATGAAGTCCTCGGCGCTGTAGCCCTCCGGCAGGGCATCGAGCTGCATGCTCACAAAACCCTGAGTTGCACCGCCCGGCATGTACATCATCAGCTTGTTCGGGGAGTCGGCAAGGGTCCAACCGGCCGGCGCTTCGAGCACAAAGCCAAGGCGGCCGTGGTAGTAGATCTGACCGCGCACGGCGCCGGCCGCACCGGCATTACCCCAGGTCAAACCCTCGACGCGGGCAAGGTAGTCGTCGACCGGCTCCACTGCATCAGAGGCCAGCGTGCCGACGGAGCTAACAGCTTGTTGTAGCCGCTGATCGTTACGCGGATGGCTCGCAAACAGTGCGTGGTAGGTCGTGTTCTGGCCTGTGACGCGCTTAGCGAAGACTTCCTGATCCTTGAGGATCTGCACAACATCAATCATGGCCTGGGGGTCGTAGCCGGCTGCAATCATGTAGCGCGCGCCTTCATGGTCAGCCTCAAGCTCATGCTCGCGGCCATAGCCGCTGATGCGTTCTGCGCCGTAGGACGCAATGACGTCACCGATACCAGAGTTCAGCGTCAGCACACTTGCGGCAATTGCAGCAGCACGGTTCCAGAAGATGTCGCTCTTGGCCTGGGCAGTGTGCTGTTTGGTGACATGACCAATTTCATGCCCAAGCACACCCGCCAGCTGATCTTCGCGTTCGAGGTAGGCCAGAAGGCCCCGGTGTACAAAAATGTAGCCATCCCCCGTCGCAAGGGCATTCACCGACGCGTCATCGATCACGTTGAAACGGAGCTTCTGCTCCGAGTACCCACTGTGCGTAGCGACTCGCATGCCTACCGCCCGCACATAGGCAACGAGCTTCTCGTCGTCGATCAGCGCTTTCTGCTTGATGAGGTCAGCAAGCATCTCTTCGCCATCGCCCATCGCGAAAGCAGGAGCACCTGCTATCAACACAAGCAGCAGGAAACAGTAGCCGCACAGCCGCTTCATCAACCGCCTCCAATGCCAACCCAAGCCAACGCCCAGCACGCTGAAGCCTAACGCGCGATTGGATAGCGAGGGGTGCTGAGAAGTTGCAGGCCGCCGATGAAATGACGCGATCGGCAGAGCAACGGAAGCGGACGGCTGTTGCGACGAAGCGCCGCGTGGGGGCTGGAGCGGGCGGTCACCGCAGAAAGAAACAGGAAAGCGTCACGAGCAGGACCGCCGCCGCCAATGATTGGCACGGTGGGAGGGTCAGCTTTCCGCAATACAGGACAGGAAGCTGCGCCTATAGAGCGCGCATTGCGCCGAAACGCTTGCGGAAGCGCTCGACGCGACCGCCGGTGTCGACCATCTTCTGCTTGCCCGTGTAGAACGGATGGCAGGCAGAACACACATCCAGATGGATGTCCTTACAGATGGTGGAGCGCGTTTCGATGACATTGCCGCAGGAACAGCGGGCGACAACTGGCGCGTACTCAGGATGAATGCTGGCCTTCATGGCACTACGATCCCAAAAAAAAGTGGCCGCGAAGCGTACCAGAAGCCGTGAGCCTGTCTCCATCCAATTCCACGCAAGCCGCGGATTCAGCTGTCGCGCCTGAGTGGTACGTGGCGATGGCCGTGCCCGGGCCATTCCCCGATCTGCTGGAGTACAGCGGCAGCGGCCCGATGCCGAGCCCGGGCATGCGGGCGCGCGCGCCGCTTGGCCACCGGCAGGTCACCGGGGTCATCTGCGAGGTTCGCGGCACGCCGGTACACCAGGGGAAGCTGCGACCGCTCCTCGAAATCCTGGACCTCGCCCCCGTCCTTCCCGCAGACGTTCTGCAACTGGCCCTGTGGGCAGCGCGTTACTACCAGCACCCGCCCGGCGACGCCCTGGCTGGGCTCGTGCCACGCGCCGTTTCGGACGCCCGCACCCAGCAACCTCGCGTGAGCTGGCAGTTGGTGACCGAACTACCACCCGATGCCCGGCGCACGCCGGCGCGCGCGCGCGCCTACGAAGCATTCAAGGGCCTGCTGAACAACACCACCGGGCCAACGAGCAGCGCGACCAGTGCGGAGCTTGACCTGGCCGGGGTATCGGCCGCGCGGTTGCGCGACCTCGTGCAGCACGGGCATGCAGTCGCGGCCACGAGCAGGCAATCCGGCGACGGCAAGGACGCAAGCCAATCTACTGAGCGGTGGGCTGCAGCCCTGTCGGCACGTATCCACGACGGCTCAGCCCCAACCCTGACCCAGGACCAGGCCACTGTGCTTGCCGACATGGCCGGCCGTGGCCAGCACTTCAACGCCTACCTGTTGCAGGGCGTCACCGGAAGCGGCAAGACCGAGGTCTACCTGCGCGTGATCCGCGACGTGATCGCCGGCGGCGGTCAGGCCCTCGTTCTGGTGCCGGAAATCGCGCTCACGCCACAGACCGTTGAGCGCTTCGCATTACGTTTCCCGCGCACCGAGGCAAGCCACTCGGGCCTCTCGCCAGGCGCGCGGGCTGCCCTCTGGCGCGGCGCAGCGGCCGGCACAATCGACGTTGTCGTCGGCACACGCTCCGCAATCTTCACGCCGATGCCGCGGCTGGGCGTGATCGTTGTCGACGAGGAACACGACGGCTCATTCAAGCAACAGGATGGTTTCCGCTACTCGGCGCGCGACCTCGCCGTGAAACGCGCGCGCGATCTCGACATTCCCGTGCTGCTCGGCAGCGCGACGCCGGCCCTGGAATCGCTGCTCAACGTCGCGCGTGGTCGCTATCGGTCCGTGTTCCTGAACTCGCGTCCGGGCGGCGCAACGCTACCGCGGCTGCGCGTACTCGATGTGCGCGGCGAACGCCTCGACGAGGGCCTGAGTCCGCCGCTGCTGCGCGCCATCGGAACCCGACTTCAGGCCGGTGAGCAGGCATTGCTGTTCCTGAATCGGCGCGGCTTTGCACCCACGCTGCTGTGCCACGGCTGTGGATGGGTTGCCGGGTGCCCCGCCTGCGACGCCCGTCTCACCGCGCACCTCACGCCGCGCCGCCTGGTCTGCCATCACTGCGATCACCAGGCCAGCTGGCCGGCGCTGTGTCCACAATGCGGGGGCACCGACCTGCAGCATCAGGGTCTTGGCACACAGCGCATAGAGCTTGCGCTGCAACGGCACTTTCCCGATGTGCCGATCGTGCGTGTGGATCGCGACATCGCCGGCAGCGCGAAGCGCCTGCAGGCGCAGTTCGACGTCATTCGCAACGGCGCTCCTGCAATTCTGGTCGGCACGCAGATGCTCGCGAAAGGCCACCACTTTCCGGCCGTCACGCTCTCTGCAGTCATCAACGCCGATGGCGGCCTGCTCAGCGCCGACTTTCGCGCGCCTGAACGCACCGCCCAGTTGATCATCCAGGTCGCAGGGCGCGCGGGCCGCGCGGGCCGCAATGGCGAGCTCTGGTTGCAGACCTATCAACCTGATCATCCAATCATTCAGGCACTGCAGCGCGGCGGTTACCCGGAGTTCGCCGCGCTGGCACTCAAAGAACGGCGCGAGTCACGGCTGCCACCGTATGCCGCGATGGCGGTGTTTCGTGCCGATGCAACCGACGCGCAACGCGTCGAATCGGTACTGCAGGCGCTGCGCAACACCGCGCGCGCCTTGCCCGAGGTGCAGAGCGGACAGGTTTCGGTACACGGACCAGTCGCCGCGCCACTGCCGCGCAGGGCCTCGCGTTTCCGTTTTCAGCTGGCCTTGATGTCAGCCGACCGCAGCACGCTGCACAAAGTCGTCGCTGCGCTGCGCCTCGCCGCGGACAAGACGGATCGCCGCCAGGTGCGCATCGGCGTCGATATCGACCCGATCGATCTCTATTGATGCCGATCCGTAGCAAAGCCCATCCCTACCAAAGCCCATCCCTACCAAAGCCCATCCCTACCAAAGCAATGCGACGATAAACATCGCGCCGTGGTCATCGCGCAGCGACACATGTTCACCAGGGGACGTTGGCCGCGTAACGTTCACCGCGTGCGGCGGAATTTCCTTAAGATGCGCGGCCTCAGTCCATCCCTGAACCACGCACCATGGCCAACCCCAACCGCCGCAATGGCAGAAGTGAGAGCCAGGCCGTCGGCGCACCCAAGTGGGTGGTCTTTGTCGGCGGTCTTGCAACCGGCGTCATCGCCACGGTTGTGACAGGCGCGTTGCTGTGGCCACGGACACTGGCGCCTGCAGCAGACGGCGATCATGCGGCAGCAACGGCAACTGAAGCAGCCAAACCGAACGACCGCATTCACTACGAATACGACGACATGCTGCGCACATCCGAGGTGCCGGTCGAGGCACCTGCAAGCACCGAAACGACAACTCCCGCCGATGCCGCGCCGGCGCGCGTTGTTCTACAGGCGGGTTCATTCCGCAACCGCGATGAAGCCGAGAACATGCGTGCCCAACTTCTGTTGCTTGGCATCGGCCCGTCGTCAACGCGCGAAGCATTGGTGAAAGGCGGCGAAGTCTGGCACCGGGTACTGGTTGGCCCTTTCGCCAATCAGGCAGCGCTGCACGCAGCACAAGGGAAACTGCGGCAGCAGAACATCGAAGCGCTTTCAATTGCTGCGCCCGCCGATATGCGGGTTGAGGCACCTGCGCAACCCAGCGTGCCGCGCACCGACGCCGCGCGCCCACCATTCACACAAACAACAGTCACACAATCAGCGGTCACACCCACCGCAGTCGCACGTCCAGACATCGCACGAACGGAGCGCGCGCGTGCGAAAACAGACGGCCTGACAGCGCCCAGCCAACCCACTGGCGCTGCCACGCCAAGCAGCAGCCCGAACAGTGCAAGCGCGACCCGACAGGCGAGCGCGCCCAAGCCCATCCCTCGCCCGTCTCTGCCGGCGGCAACCCAGCCTGCTCGCGAACTACCTGCCAGCGAACTGCCAGTTCGCGAACAGCCCGCACGTGAGCAACCGCCAAAACCGCTTCCAGTGGAGGCTGCTTCAGCCGGTGCCGTGATCAACCACAGCGTAAGCAACTGCACGACGCGCAATGCTGCCGGCGCTTACGCGTTGATCGGCGAAACGCGGTCTGAGATTGCCGTCGTTGGCGTCGCCTGATGGCGCACGCTGAGCAGTACCGCCTGCGCGCTCAGGGCAAAATGCGCGCCCAACGGAGAATCACGTGCAACAGATGTTAGGAACCACCATCGTTGGCATCCGCCGCGACGGCCAGGTGGCGATGGGTGGCGACGGCCAGGTCACCGCTGGGCAAACAGTCATGAAGGGCAACGCGCGCAAGGTGCGGCGCTTGTACAAGGACCGCATCCTCGCCGGGTTCGCCGGCGGTACGGCAGACGCGTTCACGTTGTTTGAGCGCTTCGAAGCACAGCTGGAGAAATACCAGGGCAACCTCACCCGCGCTGCGGTGGAGCTGGCCAAGGACTGGCGCTCCGATCGCGCGCTGCGCAAGCTGGAAGCAATGCTGGCGGTTGCGGACAACGAAACGTCTTTGATCATCACGGGCAATGGCGATGTCGTGGAACCCGAGCACGGCATCCTGTCCATCGGTTCAGGCAGTGCCTTCGCAACGGCAGCCGCCCGCGCGCTGCTGGCGCACAGCACACTCAGTGCGCGCGAGATCGTCGAACAATCGCTGTTGATCACGGCCGATATCTGCATTTACACCAACACCAACCTGACCATCGAAGCGCTATGACGCCCAACGAGATCGTGCATGAGCTGGACCGCTACATCGTTGGCCAGGGCGCTGCCAAGCGCGCGGTCGCCATCGCGTTGCGCAATCGCTGGCGGCGCCTGCAACTGCCGGAGTCGCTGCGCAGTGAGATCACACCGAAGAACATTCTGATGATCGGTCCAACCGGTGTGGGCAAGACGGAGATCGCACGGCGCCTCGCGAAACTCGCCAACGCGCCGTTCATAAAAGTGGAAGCAACCAAATTCACTGAGGTCGGCTACGTCGGCAGAGACGTGGAGACCATCATTCGCGATCTCACTGAAATAGCAGTGAAGATGCAGCGCGAGAACCAGATCGCCAAAGTGCGGCTGAGTGCAGAAGACGCCGCGGAAGATCGCATTCTCGATGCACTGTTGCCGGAACCACGCATTGCTGGCCGTGATGAGCCTGAATCGAATACGCGCCAGCTGTTCCGCAAACGCTTGCGTGAAGGCCAGCTCGACGACCGCGAAGTGGAGCTCGAACTTGCCGCAACCAGCGCACATGTAGAGATCATGGCGCCGCCGGGCATGGAAGAGATGACCAACCAGCTGCAGAGCATGTTCTCCAGCATGGGTGGCCAACGCAAACGCAGCCAGCGGCTCAAGGTGAAAGATGCGCTGAAACGCGTGCGTGACGAAGAAGCAGGCAAGCTGGTGAACGAAGACGAACTGAAGGCCAGCGCAGTCGAACTGGTTGAACAGACCGGCATCGTGTTCATCGATGAAATCGACAAGGTCGCCCGCCGCGGCGAGATGAGTGGCGCCGACGTTTCCCGTGAGGGCGTGCAGCGCGACCTGCTGCCACTGATCGAGGGCTGCACGGTGTCCACCCGCTACGGCATGGTGCGCACAGACCACATTCTGTTCATTGCGTCGGGGGCGTTCCACATGGCGCGTCCTGCAGATCTGATTCCCGAACTGCAAGGTCGGCTGCCGATTCGCGTGGAACTGGAGGCGCTTACACCCGCCGACTTCGAACGCATCCTCACCGAACCGCAGGTTTCGCTGACTCGGCAGTACCAGGAACTTCTGCAGACAGAAGGCCTGAAGCTGCAGTTCACACCTGAAGCCATCGCGCGGCTTGCAAACATCGCCTGGCAGGTCAACGAGCGCACCGAGAACATTGGCGCGCGGCGCCTGCACACCGTACTGGAACGGCTGCTGGAGGAAGTGTCGTTCGATGCCGCGGACCGCGCGCTCAGCAATCCGACCCTCACAGTGGATGTGGCGATGGTCGATGAGCGGCTTGCCAGCCTTGCCGACAACCAGGATCTGTCGCGCTACATACTCTGAGACTCGCGCGGAGAACGCACATTGAGCCGTCCAACCGAAATCAAACTACGTCGCCAATCCCGTCTGCTGGTCATCCAGTTCGACGACGGCAAACAGTACGAACTGCCGTTCGAGCTGCTGCGCATCTATTCACCGTCCGCGGAAGTTCGCGGTCACGGCGACGGCCAGCGCATTCTGCAGACCGGTAAGAAGCACGTGAACATCAGTGCCATCGAGCCGGTCGGCAACTACGGTGTGCGACTCACGTTCGATGATGGTCACGACACGGGCATCTACGCCTTCGACTATCTGCGCGAGATGGGCGATAAGCAGAGCAAGCTCTGGCGTGACTACGAGATCGAGCTGCAGGCAGCGAATGCGTCGCGCCTGCCCAAGATTTCTGTTGGCCAGTGGCAGCCCGACTCATGAACGAGCAGCCGCGCCCCACCCCCGATGAAAATGTGTACTTCGGTCTGGAGCAGGTCTCGCCCGCCGAAAAGACGCGCCGCGTGGATGGCGTGTTCGCCAAGGTTGCACGCAACTACGACCTGATGAACGACCTGATGTCGGTGGGCATGCATCGGCCGATGAAGCATCTGGCGGTCGAGCTGACCGGCGTGCGCGCAGGCGATCACGTGCTGGACATCGCTGGCGGCACAGGCGACCTGACGGCGCGCTTCGCGGAACGCGTGGGCCCGACAGGCATGGTCATACTTGCCGACCTGAACATCGACATGATCAGCGAAGGCCGACGCCGGCTCGATGACCGTGGCTGCGTCGGCGTGGGTTATGTGCAGATGAACGCCGAGGCGTTGCCGTTTGCGGACGCGCACTTCGACGTGGTGAGCATCGCCTTCGGGCTGCGCAATGTTGCGCGCAAAGATGTCGCACTCGCAGAAATGTGCCGCGTGCTGAGACCGGGTGGGCGGCTGTTGGTCCTCGAGTTTTCCAAACCGCGCTCGGGCCTCGTGCGCGGCGGCTACAAACTCTGGCAGACGCTCTGGCCCAGCTTCGGCAAGGCCATCACGGGCGATGGCGGGCCGTATCAGTATCTGGTGGATTCGATTGCAACACACCCCGATCAGCAGACGCTCGCAGGCATGCTGACGGCTGCCGGTTTTCAGAACGTGGTATGCCATGACCTGATGAACGGCATTGTTGCGCTGCATATCGGCGTGTGTCCAAGCGTGCGGACGCCCGCGCCATGAGCGACGCGCTGCTCGCGGCCTCAATACTCGTGCGCGGCGCAAACAGCGCGCTGAATGCAGCCATTCGGGCAGATGGACCCACCGCCGCGCGACTTGCGGCAGTACGCCGCGACGCGCGGTCAGCGCAGAACACAGGCGCTGCTGACAGCCCCGCCCCAGCCAGGCCTGTCGAGACTAGGCCTGCCGCGACTAGGAATGCCGAACCCAGCCTCTGCTTCGTCTCAACGAATCCCTGGTCGAAGGACGTTGATCGTCTGTCACTTGTGCTGACCGCAGAAGGCGTCGATCTACACCTGCAGGATCCAGCGCCGGCCCGCGCCACATTGCACGCAGACAACGCCAGCCTGCTTGCGCTACTGCGCACGCCCGAGCTGTTGGCCGCCGATGTCGACCTGCAGGGCGCCCGCGTCGAGAACGCTCGCTTCCGGGTAGACGGCGATGCGGGCTTCGCGCTGGCTGTCTTGAAGGCGTTGCACGGTTTGCGTCCTGATCTGCTGCTGCCGCTCAGTGAACTTGTTGGCAGCGGTCTGCCGTCGGCGCTGCATACCCTGCGCGCAACCGCAGGCGGCGCGTTGCGCGGTCTACTCGACGCGCTGCACCCCAGCGGCGCACCGCACGCCCCTGCCTCTTCTCCTGCCCGTGCGCACGAACATACGCCACCACCGCCGCCAGGCGCGGCGACCGCAGCGCCGGCCGCTACCCGCGTGGACGATCCGAACGAGGCCCACTGATATGCCGCCATTGGCGCGCATGCTGCGCATTGGCTGGACGTTCCTGCGCTATCGATTGGACCTGCCTGCCCTCGACCTGCTGGTGGCACTGCATCCCCGACCCGAGGTCTGGCGTCGACGTGCTCGCTGGAATCCGCTGCGGCTGCTGCCAAGCCCATCTGCTTCGGCCGCGGAACGCACACGCATCGCGCTTGAGACCCTTGGGCCGGTATTCATAAAACTGGGTCAGGTGCTCTCGACCCGGCGCGACCTGCTGCCGCCGGACTTTGCGCACGAGTTGTCAAAACTGCAGGACGCGGTGCCGCCCTTCGCAAGCGCGACGGCCGTGCAACTGGTGGAGGCCGCCCTCGGCCGCCCCCTGGCAGCGCTATTTGCACGTTTTGATACGGTGCCGCTGGCCGCCGCCTCTGTTGCGCAGGTGCACGCCGCACAGCTCACCGACGGCCACGAAGTGGTCGTGAAGATCATTCGCCCGGACATCCTGCCAATCATCGAAGCTGACCTCGCGCTGCTCGACTGGCTGGCAGCGAAGATGTACGCCCTGGGCGGCGACTTTCAGCGCCTGCAGCCAGTAGCTATCGTGCACGACTACCGGCGCACGCTGCTGCGTGAACTCGATCTGCAGTCTGAAGCCGCCAACACCGTGCAACTGCGGCGCAACTTCGCGCACTCCGACCAGCTGTACGTGCCAGAGGTGCACGCGGCGCTGTGTGCACGCAATGTGTTGACGCTCGAGCGCATCTACGGTGTGCCGGTTGGCAATCTTGAGCAACTGCATGCGGCCGCGGTAAGCATGAAGGTGCTGGCCGAGCGCGGCGTTTCGATCTTCTTCACGCAGGTGTTCATCGACAACTTCTTCCATGCCGACATGCACCCCGGCAACATCTTCGTGGACACGCGCGAGCCGGAGCTGCCGCGCTACATCGCCATCGACTGCGCCATCATGGGGTCGCTCACCAGCGACGATCAGGACTACCTTGCGCGCAATCTGCTGGCCTTCTTCAATCGCGACCACGCGGGCGTGGTGCGGCTGCACATCGAGTCAGGCTGGGTACCACCGCACACCGACACCGCCGAGTTCGAGCGCGTCATCCGTGCAGTCTGTGACCCGGTGTTCGCGAAGCCCATCAAGGACATTTCATTCGGCAGCTTTCTCGTGTCGCTGTTTCAAACAGCGCGACAGTTCGACATGCAGGTACAGCCGCAGCTGGTCCTGCTGCAGAAGACCCTGCTGAACATCGAGGGGCTGGGCCGGCAGCTCTACCCCGACCTCGATTTGTGGGCCACCGCGAAACCGTTCATGGAACGCTGGCTGCGGCAGCGCAATCACCCGGCCAATATTGTCCGGCAACTCATGGACGGTGGCTTCGACTCGCTGCGTTCAATGCCGCTGTGGCCGGCACGGGTGAACGAGAACCTGCGCCAGCTCCGGTTCGGCCTGGCCCAGCAGCAGCAGTTGCTGACAACGCTTGCGGCGGACCTGCAGCGCGAACGTCGACGGCGCGCGCGCTTCACCTGGCTATTTGTAATGGTGCTGGTCATGGCCGGCCTGTGGTGGGGCCGCGCCACTTTCGGCTGAAACGAACTCCGCTGCGGTTTCAGGTCCAAGCGCTTGTTCATGGATCGGGTTCATGGTTTAGGCTGCAAGCGTTGGGTTAGGCTAACGTCATGACGATCCTCGATGACCTGCAACAAGTGTTGAGCGAACGCCGGCACGCCGACCCGGGCTCTTCCTATGTCGCGAGCCTGCACCACAAAGGGCTCAACAAGATTCTGGAAAAGGTCGGAGAAGAGGCTGTCGAAGTACTGCTCGCGGCCAAGGACGCAGCCATCGACTTGGACAACGGCAGTACGAAAGCGGCCCTGATTCACGAAACCGCAGATCTGTGGTTTCACAGTCTTGTGATGCTGTCGCACCTCGGTCTGGCGCATCAGGACGTATTGGCAGAGCTGGCGCGCCGCCTCGGAACGTCAGGTCATCTGGAAAAAGCAGCCCGCAGCGGAAACTGACCGCGCCGCTGCACCACAAGTAACACGTGTGAGGTGCATGCCATGTTTGGACTCGGCGCGACTGAGCTTCTGCTCATTCTGGTCATCGTTCTGGTGCTGTTCGGCACGAAGAAGCTGTCCAGCCTGGGCTCTGACCTGGGCTCGGCGATCAAAGGGTTCCGTTCAGCCGTCTCGACCACGCCCACCGACAAGCCGATCCCGCCGCCAGAAGGCACGCCCATTGATGCCATGAAGGTCATCGACGGCGAAGTGGACCGCCAGAACAGCAAGCTCTAGGTCTGCTCGGCGACCGCAATTCCGCACCCGAGTACGACGCCATGTTCGACATTGGCTATGGAGAGCTGCTGCTCATTGGCATTGTGGCGTTGCTGGTGCTCGGTCCCGACAAGCTCCCCGGCGCATTGCGCACTGCGGGTTTGTGGATAGCGCGCTTCCGCCGCAGCTTCGACCGCATTCGCTCCGAGATCGAGCAGGAGGTTGGCGCAGACGACATCCGTCGCGAGATCCACAACCAGCTCATGCTCGACCAGGCGAAGGAAATCCAACGCGAGATTACCGAGACGGCGCAGTCGACGCGGGCACTGTTGAACAATCCGTTTGAAACACTTCCGACCAGCCGGGCTGAGGCGCTTGCTGGCACCGGCGCTGGCACCGAGCGAAGCGCGCACGAGGCGCAAGCCGACGCGAATGCACTGCCGCACGCAGCGGATTCACAGCCGCATGCGGCCGATCCACAGCCGCATGCGGCGGGGCACGCCGAGCACAACGATGTCATCAGCCTGAGCCGGCAGGCCACAAATGCGGTGGCAGTTGGCGAGCCAGCGGAACCCAAGGTCCAGCCATGAGGTTGCCGGTGGAGCGCGCGAAGGAGCACGACGAACTGGTCGACGCCCACGAGCAGCCGCTGGTCGAGCACCTCATCGAACTGCGCACCCGTCTGCTGCGCATGGTGCTGGTAGTGCTCGTGATCTTTGTGCCGCTGTTCTACTACGCGAACAACCTGTATCAGTTCATCGCCGCACCACTGATGAAGGCGATGCCCGCAGGCAGCCAGATGATTGCGACCGAAGTGGCGTCGCCGTTCACCACGCCATTCAAGCTCGCCATGTTCGCGTCGCTGATTATTTCGGTGCCCTACATCCTGCATCAGATATGGGGCTTCATTGCGCCTGGCCTCTACTCACGCGAGAAGCGCTTCGGCGGCCCGCTGCTGTTCACCAGCGTGCTGCTTTTCTATATCGGCGGTGCATTCGCCTACTTCGTGGTGTTTCCGTTCATCTTTGTCTGGTTCATCGGCGCAGCCCCGACTGGCGTCGCCGTTATGACCGACATCAACCACTACCTCGACTTTGTGCTGGGTATGTTCGTGGCATTCGGCGCCACGTTTGAGATTCCAGTCGCGGTGTACCTGCTGGTGCGCACGGGTGTAACCACCACCGCCAGCCTGGCAGAGAAGCGCCCGTACATCATCGTTGCCTGCTTCGTGATCGGTGCCATCTTCACGCCGCCAGACGTGGTGTCGCAGCTGATGATGGCCGTGCCGATGTGGCTGCTCTATGAGCTTGGTCTACTGACCTGCCGCATGGTCCTGAAGCGCGAACAGCCGGCCGCCAAAACCTAGTACATCTTGCTGGC
>CAMAVY010000098.1 GCA_945861675.1 Klebsiella pneumoniae
AGGTCAGTGCTGTTGAAACCACGCAACGTGTCCATCTGCACACCACGTCCGCCACGCGTACCGCCGGCTGCGGCGTCCTGTTCGGGCGTCGCGACAACCGCTGTCAAACCACGCGTGCGCGCCGCAGCGCGCGACCGAGCAGCGGCGAGCACCTGTTTGCCGGCCACTTCTTCGGTGTCGTAGTCCGGCCCAGCGAGCACCAGCATCTGGCCCGATCGCGAGTCGCTCACGGCCGTTGGCAAGAGGTCCCGGCTGGACGTGAGCAGATGCAGATCGGCCGTGTTGAGCAGATAGGCGCCGGTGGTATCCGGCACGGCATCGAACGGCAGAATGTTCAGCAAACCATCGGGCACCAGATAGATGGGCGAGCCTTCTGCAAGGTACGACCCCATCGGTTGCCACAGCTGCGCGTAGATCGTCTTGCCAACCTTGGCGACGTCTTCATCTGCCGCGCCCTCGTCCTGAATGATCTCCCGGTAGTCACTGATGCTCCGGGTAAGCGCCACGTAGTCCAGATCTACGTAGTGCCAGGCCACCGCGTTATCGCGTTTTGTCGCGATCCCAACGCCCAGCCGCTCCTTGCCATCTGCACCCGTATACACGAGGTAGTCGACGAGCGACGCAGACTTCGGCAGCGCAGCAACAACCTCGTCGAGCGTGCGCATCGCCGTGTGCTCACGGTAGAGCACACTTGCGCGACCAAGTTCGCCCTCGAGCTCCTCGACCTTACGTTCGAGATCGCGCACGCCCTTCAGATGGGCTGCGCCGTCGCCATCCTGTGGCCCCGCAAGCGTCTTGGCCGCCACTTCCTTGCGGGCGGATGTCAGGCGACGCGCAGTCTCACGCAGTTCAGGGTCCAGACCCATGTTGGCAATCTGCTGAATCTGCGCCGAGATGCGCAACAGCAACCCTTTGCGTTGCAATGACGCTGCGAGCACAGCGCGACCAGCTTCGGCTTCAGGCAGCCTGGCGGCCGCGGTGAGGTACTTGTCGAATTCGTCCCGGTAAAGCCGGATGTAGCCCTCCCGGCCGTTCTCACTTGCAACCCACAGCATGCGATCGAGGAACGCGGTGCGACGATCAAAGCCACGCTTGCGCAGTTTCAGCGCTTCATCGTTCTTGCCTTCCGTGTGCAGTACATCTGCAAGTGCATTGAGCGTCTCGAACGTGTACGGATGTTGCTCACCGAGCACCTGCTCTGCGACCGCGAGTGTGTCTTTGAGCTGCTGCTCCGCTGCCGGCAGCTTATTCTGCGCAAAGTAGAGAACACCAAGGTCGAGCATTGATCGCAACGTATCGATGTGACGCGCACCCAACCCAGCTTTACGGCCCGCCAGCGCACGCATGATCAAACTCTCTGCAGGCTGCAGCTTGCCCTCGCGCAGCAGCGTGCGGCCAAGGTTGTTCACGGCCTTCAGCGTGTTCTGATGGTTCGGGCCGAGGCTCTTTTCAAAGCCGCTCAACACGCGATTGAACATCTCGCCGGCGCGCGCATAGTTCTGTTGCAGCATGTACAGGAACGCGAGGTTGTTGACGATCGCAAGCGCATCGGGATGGTCCGGCCCAAGCTGCCCCTCCAACGCGCGCATTGAGCTCGTGTATAGCGCTTCAGCCTTATCGAAATTGCCCTGGCTCTCGTACAGCAGCGCCAGGTTGTTCATGTTCCGCAGCGTGGTCGGGTGACCGGTGCCCAGGACGTTCTCCCCGGCGTTGAGTGATTGACGGAGCACAGGCTCGGCTTCGTCGTACAGCCCTTCCTGCTCAAGCAGCACACCTAGATTGTTCAGCACCGTGATGGTGGCGGCATCTTCTACGCCCAGCACGGCCTGATAGCCCGCCAGCGCCTCTCGATACGAAGCCTCAGCACCCGCCAGATCGCCCATCCGCATCTGCGTGCTGGCAATGTAGTTCAACGCACCCAGTGACGCGGGGTCAGTGGCACCGTAGGCCTTCACCCGCGCTGCATAGACTTTTCGGTTCAGGCGCAATGCCTCATCCGATTCGCCACTGTCTTCCAGTGCGCGCGCGAGATAGCCGCGCACATCGGCGATCAGTTCGTCGTCCGACAGTTGGTCGGCGCGCTTCACCAATGCCCGCAGCGACGTCACCGCAATGCCAAACCGACCTGCCAGGCGCGACGCTTCCGCAACATCCGCTTCTGCGCGAATGGTGGCCGGATGCGCCGGGCCACGCAGGCCCTGCTGGATATCCTTCGCTTCCGTATAGGCCGCGATGCCACCTGCCAGATCGCCTGCGCCCGTGAGCACCGCGCCAAGAATCGTCTGGCATTCAGCCGACTTCTCCTGCACGCGACCGTACTCGGTACTGATGGCAGTGCAGGTCGCGGCCAATGCCTTGGAGCCTTCGGTAAACAACCCCGTGCGAATCTGCACTTGTGCCAACGCAACAGCGATATCCAGCGCGACGGCAGAACGCGGACCGAGACCGTTCTTCGCTGCTTCCAGCGCCTGAGTGAAGCTTGCGATCGCTCCAGGCAGATCGCCGGTCTGTTCCTTTAGATCGCCGAGCGTGCGCAAGATATCGATGCTGTCGGGGTGATTCGCACCCAGGGTGGCAACGGCACGCTCCAGCGCCAGCGTCAGTTGCGATTCGGCGCCTTGGACGTCGTCGGCGGCAAAAGCCGCATCGGCCGCATCACGCAAGCTTCGTATCGTGTTCGGATGATTGGCGCCAAACGTGGTTTCGGCAAAGTCGAGCGCCTGCTCAGCGAGGTCACGTGCCGCATCGGCATTACCTGCTTCAAGTGCTTTGGTGAGTTGCGCGCGCTTGCGCTCCCACTCGACTTGGCCCGCGTCTGCAAGTTCAGCAACGTTGCCTGCTGCGCGCGCTGATACTTCGCGTGCCCAACCAGGTACCGCTGTGAGATTGTCACGTACCAGTGCGCCGTAGAACTCAACGCTCGGGTAGTCGTGCCGTTGTGCAGACAGTGCGAGCGCAGCGCGAAAACTCGCGCGCGCCAACGCGTCGTTGCCGACTTCCGCTGCTGCATCGCCAAGCGCGGCCGCGTACTCGAGCACCTGCGGGGCAGCAGCGTGCGCACGCGCAAGCAGAGCCACGGAGATGTCCGCGCGGCCCGCATCGAGCTCGGCGGCTGCGCGATCCAGCAGCGCTTCGTCCGCCGACCCTTCGCCCACCGACGTCTTGTCGGCCGACAAAAGGTCGGCGAGAACCGGGCCCGCAACCGCAGGTCGCGCGAACGATTGAACAGACATGCCGCCATGGCGCTCGCCGGCACCCGCGGCCTGCGCGCTCGTCGCCAGCACAAACACCGACGCCGTGAGCGTGGCGATCAGGAACAGCCACATGCGAACAGTTTTCATGCAGAGGCAATCTCCGTGAATAGCAGCCGGCCTTGGTCGGCTATCAGCTGAGACAAGACAAGGCAGCTGAGACGAAAACAGCAGCGGGAAAGTCGGAAGCCGCTTGGACGCTGGAAGACATCAGTCAAGCAGCGCCGGTTCTTCCCTGCTGCCAGTCAGAACGCCAGGCCCTGCCGGAAACGTGCTGCCCAACAGCATGTGAACAAACGCCTTACGTAGGGTTTGGCGCGACAGATGCGCCGCAGACCTGCAACCTGTGACAGACATCACAGGCCCAAACCCAGCCCACAATCGGCGCAGTGAACCCGGGAGGCGGCCCGTCACGTTCGGAGGTATTCCATGCGAACACCGGCAATTTCGATGACGTCCTGGTGGCGCAGAAGGTAGGAGCGGTAGCCAATCGGCGTGCCGTTGACGATTGGCACGGAGGTATCCGTATCACCACCGTCGATGTGCGTGATGAAGTCGCCCTGGGGCTTCCGCGAGATCGCAGCGACCTGAACACCTGGCTTGCCAATTGTGGTGAGCGCCTTCGACAACACCAACTGCTTGGTCTTGCCCTCCATCAGCAACCGCAATCGCGCCGCATTTGGAGCGGCCCGCCCGCCTTCGCGCAACAGCGCCTTTGCATCGACCACACGCTCTTCACGGTCCGATGTGGCATCCGGGTCGCGTGCGTAGCGCAGTTGGTGCTTGCCAATAGTGACGACGTCGCCATCGGCCAGCACCTGTTTCTTGATCCGCTGACCGTTCACAAACACGCCGTTAGTGCTGTTCAGATCCTCAATGAAGGAGTCTTTGAGGATGGTCAGGACGCGCGCATGCGCCCCACTGACAGCCAGATTGTCGATCTGGATGTCGCTGCCGGGCCGACGCCCGATGACGATCGACTCACGGTCCAGCGTGTAGTCGCCGACCTTTTCGTCGTTCAGCAGAAGGATCAGTTTCGCGGGCATGGCGTGAGTCTTCCGATGTCCCAGGTCAAGTTCGAGCGGGTGCCGGGATGCTGAATTGTACCCCGCTCCGACGATGACCCCGATTGTTGCAAATTCATGGGCGAGTCCTGCTCAAGCGTCCGACAGGTTAGTCGAACCAACTGATCAAACGGTCTAACCAGCTCGCGCGCAAAGGAAATGGCTTCTGCACTTTGGCCAGCACGACCGAAACGTTGTCCTTGCCACCGTTGGCATTCGCGCGGTCTACCAATTCATGCGCCGCGCGCTTCAGGTCCGTCCCGTACTCCCGAAGCATGTCGCGAATATCGTCATCCTCCAACATATCGGACAGACCGTCCGAACAGAGCAGAAAAACGTCGCCCTTGAGGGCCACCTCTTCCTGAACGTCGAACTCCACCGACGGGGCGATGCCCAGCGCCCGCGTGACGATATTCTTGTTGGCCGACCGGCGGGCCTGCTCGCGCGTGTAAAAACCGCGATCAATCAGGTCTTGAATCAGGCTGTGGTCGCTGGTGACCTGTTCCAGCTCACCGCGCCGATAGCGGTAAAGCCGCGAATCCCCGACGTGCGCCACGGTGACCCGATCATCGTAAAAGAGCAGCGTGACCAGCGTCGTTCCCATCCCCGCGCACTGCGGTTGGGTCTGGGCGACCTGGTAAATCGTTGCATTGGCCTTGTGGAAGGCATCCGCGATGGCCGTGGACTCGGGAGAGTAGCCCGTTTCGTCCTCCGACTGGCTGGAGTCCACGCCGGGCAGTACGCGCTGAAGCTCGGTCGTCACGAGTTCCACCGCCATTGCGCTGGCGACCTCGCCGGCCTTCAGGCCGCCCATACCGTCCGCCAGCACCGCGAGTCCGAGGTCAAGATTGGCGCCGATGAAGTCTTCGTTGTGCTCCCGAACGCGCCCTCGATCGGTCAGGCCGAAGATTTCGACCTTGCCTCTCAAACTCATGCAGAGCCTCGCGTGGCTGCGAGTCGCTCCCGGCAGACACGCAGGTGCTCCGCCATTTTCGCGCCCGACTGATAACGACGATCAGGCTGTTTACGCAGTGCGTTGTCGATCACCTTGCGGACGCTACCGGGCACGGTGTCATTGATATCTTTGATGTCCGGATGCGGCTCGTTGACGATCTTGTACATCAGGCTGGCCATCGATTCTCCAAGGAACGGCAGCGTTCCGCAGCTGAGCTGATAGAGCGCCACACCCAGAGAGAATAGATCGGAACGGCCGTCTACCTTGTCTCCCAGCGCTTGCTCCGGGGACATGTAGTTCGGCGTACCCAGAACAGTGCCCGTACGCGTCTTGCTTGAATCCGTGATCCGCGCGATACCGAAGTCGGTGATCTTCACGGTATGCGTCTCGCGGTCGTACATCATGTTCGACGGTTTGACATCGCGGTGAACCACGCCCTGGCGGTGCGCATAGTCCAGCGCGTCCGCACATTGAATCGCGATATCCAGTACTTCCTCAAGCGGCAGCAGGTTGCCCGGCGTCGTGTGCTTCGACAGGTCTTTGCCCTTCAGGAACTCCATGGCGATGTACGCCAGGTCGTGCTCCTCGCCGGCATCGTAGATGGCAACAATGTTGGGGTGATTCAACCGCCCCGCAGACTGGGCTTCGCGGAAGAACCGCTCTTTCGCATCCGCCAGCGCATCGCCGTCGAACTCGGCGGCCAGCGACATGGTCTTGATCGCCACTGTCCGGTGGATCTTCGGGTCCTCGCCCAGGAACACTTTGCCCATGGCGCCCTGGCCAAGTTCGCCTTGCACCTCATAACGGCCCAGCATGGCCTTCTCGACGCCTTCCATCATCGAGATATTCACGCCAGTCGGGCTGTTCGCCGAGCTGTTGCGGAATGGATCGGTTTCGATCTGCACTGCGCGCGTGATGCGCTGGGCAATGTCGCGATAGTTCGGATTCCAGGTCTTCAGGTATTCATAGACCGAAGCCGCCTTGCCGAACTGGCGTTTGCGTTCGAAATCGAGCGCAAGGTTGTAGATGAGATCGCCGACTGAATCATCGATTGGGATCTTGCGGAACTTGTCGAAGGCCATGTCGAGCTGACCCTGACCTTGGAATGCGAGCGCGAGCATGCGATTGCTTTCGGCGGTCTCGCGCTCAGACGCAACCAGGTTCTCGTCGCTGGCAAAGTAGAAGCGCATGAAAATCAACGCGCCGCCCACAATGATGGCGACGGAGTTGTACATCATCGACATCACGATGCCGGCCGATATGTAGGCCGCGAACGCAACAGCCCAGAACGCCACCAGCAGCAGCACCGTGATCAGAAAGCGCGCCGGCGCAGCACGGATCCTGGTCGTCATGATCAGCAGCGCGAGCAGTGTCAGCGACACCAGGATCTCTGCCCAGGTCGGCAGCGGTCGCAATGGTGCATCGCGCATCAGCGTGGCGATCGAATTGGCGATGACTTCCACGCCCCACATCTGCCGCACCGGCGTATCGAAGATGTCGTGGTCGACCTCGGATGTGTCGCCCACCAGCACAATCTTGCCGCGCACCAGATCGCGCAGGTCGCGGAGATCATCAGGGTCGGTCGTCGGCTCATTCATCTTGAGCACTTCGAGCGGATCTACCAGCACAGTGCTGCCGCGTTGCGACATATACAGATCGCCCTGCGCAGGCTTGATGAAGTCCACGTAGAACTCATAGCCGTGCTCGAGATCGATCGAGATATCCGGCCCGATGCTCAACGTGTTGTCGACAAGCATCGGCTTCACGCCCAGGTACATCGCCAAAGCCTGCACGGCAAACGGCCAGCCATCCGCTTTCTGCGTGGCTTCCGGGAAGACCTGCAGCCGCGTCAGGCGCGTCTTCAAGCTGCTTTCAGAGGAGATATTCGAATAGCCCGATCGCGTGACGTCACGAAAGCTGTTGATGGGATAGCTCATCGACAGGAAGCGACGACCGTCGGTATCAACATTGACCTTGGAGACCAGCAGCACGTTGCCTGCGGCGCGGAACAGTGCCGCAGCCTTCGGGTCGTCGCCATAGGAACTCTTGTAGTCGAGCAGCGCGTCGATCGCGACGACCTTGGCACCGAGGTCCTTCAGGTTCTTGGCCAGCTGCCCGTAGTCCTCGCGACGCAGCGGATAGCCGCCATAGTCCTCGTAGAACTTGTCGTCAGTGTTGACGAACAGAATCTTGTCCTGGGGAAAACTGACGGCCGCCGGATCGGCCATCTGCCACCGCGCGATGTGCCGATAGCCAAGCGTTTCGTCTTCGAGCAGCGTGAACGACTCGAAGCGCTCGGCCAGAATCATCAGTAGGAAGAAGACAACCGTATAGAGGATGTCGTAGCGCTTGAGCAGATCGTTCATGGGCGAGGCACACCGTCAACTCTGGGGTTTCCAGCATTTCAGCCAGGACCAAGAACAGAATGCCGAAGACTTACTTCGCACTCAGGCAAGGGCCCGTGCCAAGCGCCCAGTCCACGAGGCGGGCCGCAGCCCGCTTCGCAGCAACACTGTGCATAGGCCTCGCCCTGTCGTGGCATGTTCCGCTACGCCAGATCGCTGCTTGCTGTTATCGCGAAATCGAGGACCAATACTGGTGCATACATTGAGTTTTGTCTAACGAGCTTTGCATTCAACGCAACCTGAACATTGTGGATCACATCGGGCGCTGCACCGTGTGTGGAAAACGCCTCGCCTTGGCGCAGCCTATCGTTGCAACAGAGCATCCAGTTCAGGATCTGTTCGACGGAGCGGATAGTCAGGGTAGCGCGCAACGAACGCGCGCAAACGAGGCAGCAAAGCCGCATCGTGGGTACCGTAGAGTCTGCGCAGGTCATCGAGCGCAGCGGCGACTTCGTCCGCCGAGCTTTCATTGGCTTTGTCTACGGCGGCATTGTCTACGGCGGCATTGTCCGGCACGCGGTCGGTGGCCGTATCTGCGACCTTGACCGCAGCATCCGCTCGGGTCTGCGCTGTACGACTGGTCCGCACCGCCCCCGACAACTGCGGCAGATTGTCGAGCGGTGTTTGAGCAGGCGGTGCTTCCGACGGTACCGCTGGTGGCGGCGACTGCGCCATGCTCGACAGCGGCAGTTGGGTCGCGAATGGCGCCGCTTGCGGGGCACTCGACCGACGGCGACCCGCGGATTCAGCTGCAGTCGTCTCGGCCACCCCTTCGGCCCCCACCTCGGCGTTTACTGCAGCGCGTTCTTCGCCGGTTGTTTCGGCCCGAGCGCCGCCAACGACCTCGCGAACCGGAGGCACCGCTGCGCGCGGGAACAGTGCCACTCGCTCAGCGCCTGCGTCGATCATGGCCTGTGCCTTGTCGTGCGTTTCCAAAGTCTGACCATGGTGCACGCCCGACGGACTCGGCATGGGCGCGACGGCGGCAGGGTCGAACCCTGCAGCATCGTTCAGAACAGGGGGTTTGCCCATCGGCAGCACAACTGCAAACAATGCCAACCCCGCTGCCAGGGCACCGCCCCAACCGAGATACGCCATGCGCCTGTTCGCCCGTCGCCGTGTGCTTGCCGCTGCCGCGCCATGTGCCGGCACTGCAGCATTCGCTGATTGAGCTGCCGCAATCACACCAGGCGGTGGCTTGTTTCCATCGGTATGCCGCGCGTCCGCCGCGGCCACAGCCGCCGCCCGAATGTGCGCGTCGATTGCCGGCCCCGGCGATTCCAGCGTCCGCATGCGCCGATAGGATTCACGAACCTGTGCGTCAGACTCATCGTCATCCTGGCTCATGTGAGTCTCCTGACGGCACGTGAGAACTGAGCACGCAGGCGCGCAAGCGCGTATCGATAGCGACTCCTCGCGGTCTCATAAGGTATGCCAAGCGTTTCTGCGACCTCCGACAGTGTGAGTTCGCCCTCTTCCCGGAGCAGAAACACAACCCGCTGCTCTTCCGGCACCACACCCAGAGCACGATCGAGGAACTGACGACGTTCTGCCTGCAGTCGGGCCGCAAGCAAGCCCCCGTCCTCTGTGTCCTCTGGCCCATCACCTGCCCAGCCATGTCCATCGGCGGCGTCCCCATGCGTCTGCGGTTGCGCCCCGTCGTCATCTGTTCCATCGTTCCTGGACGTTTCATGCCCGGTCGCTTCATGCCCGGTCGCTTGATGCATGGCCGCCTCATATGTTGTCGCGTCATCCTGGGCGCCATCGAGTAACGCATACGCATCGGGTGCGTTGCCCGGGTTCGTTCCCGCGCCATTTGCCGGTCTGCCATTGACCTCAGCTCGACGCGGGTCGGCGCCCGACCCGCGTCGAACAGCCTCGCGCCGCAGACGGTCATAGGTCCGACTACGCGCAAGCGTGAAGAGCCAGGTCCGCGCCTTGCCGTCGGCGCGAAAGCTGGGCGCTTGTTCGATCACCTGCAGCCAGAGGTCCTGAAACACGTCTTCAGCAATGCCACGATCACGCAGCAGCCGCAGCAGGAAGCCGAAAGTGGGCTGCCGATAGCGTCTGTAGAGTTCGTCGAAGGCGCCAATCGAACCCTGGCAGTAATCCGCAATCAGCTGCTCATCGGCTTTCGGCGGCATTGACACCTCTGCAGATACCTCGCCAGGCACCTCTCCAGATGGGGAACCTGTTTCAGATGCTGGCGCAGAAGACACCCCCGGCTACCGCGACCGTTGGATCGACGCAGTGCGTGGGCCAGATCGCCCAGTGCCGCCCACTGACCGGCGCGCTTTCGGCCGCTGTTTGCAGATCGCCAACAACCAACCACAGCTGAGTTGGACGCAGTACCGGCAACTGACACGTGCGGCAAGCCCTCGTTTAACCCATGCTCGCTCTTGACCGATCACCGACCACACCCCGAGATAACCCATTTTGACGCTGGAGCCCGTACTCATGTCGGATTCGAAACCCACGGCCGAGCAGACGATGGCCATTGAAGCGGCGACCTTCCGCCGCCTGCTTGCTCACCTGGACGAGCGCAAGGACGTGCAGAACATCGATCTGATGAACCTGGCCGGCTTCTGCCGCAACTGCCTGTCGAAGTGGTATGCCGCAGCCGCCGCAGAGGCCGGCATCGAACAAGACTACGAGGATGTGCGCACCCGGGTATACGGCATGCCCTATTCCGAGTGGAAGGCCAAGTACCAGCAGGACGCCACGCCTGAGCAGCTCGAAGCGATGGCCGAATCCCAGGCGAAACTGCACTGAGCAATTCACCCGCAGTCGTCTTCGACAGCGTCGTCAAGCAGTACCGCGGCCGACGCGCACTCGATGGACTTTCATTCGCTGTCCAAAGTGGCTGTGTGTTCGGATTGCTTGGCCCGAATGGCGCCGGCAAGACCACCACACTGCGCTTGATCACTGGCATTCTGGCCGCAGACCAAGGGTCTGTGCAGGTGCTGGGCAGCGATCCGGGCACGACCCGCGACCGCGTGGGCTTTCTACCCGAAGAGAAAGGCCTGTACAGGCGCATGCGCGTCAGCGACGTGCTCGTCTACTTCGGTCGCATCAAGGGTCTGAGTCGGCGTGAGGCGCAGGTCCGTGCAGAAAAGTGGCTTGAGCGCCTCGGTATCGCAGATCGCGGCAAGCAACGTTGCGAAGAGCTGTCGAAGGGTCTCGGACAGAAGGTGCAGCTCGCCACCACACTCATCCACGAGCCGGAGCTCGTGATCCTGGATGAACCGTTCAGCGGCCTTGATCCGGTAAACGTCGAGGTCGTGCGCAACGTCGTGCGCGACCTCGCACGCGAGGGCCGCACGGTGATTTTGTCGACGCACGCGATGGAACACGCCGAACTACTGTGCGACTGCCTGTTGCTGTTGAACCACGGCCGCAAAGTGCTCGACGGCGCGACCAGCACCGTGCGCACACAAGGACCGTGCACGATTCGCGTCAGCTACCACGGCTCACCTGCGGGTTTGCACGACATTCCTGGCGTCACCGCCGTTAGAGACTACGGCCAGCACGCCGAGCTGACACTGGCCCCCGACTGCGATGCGCAATATGTGCTTCAGGCTCTGGTGGCGCAGGTGCAGATCGACGCCTATGACAGCCGATCGGCCTCGCTGCAGGAGATCTTTCTGCGCGCAGTCGGCCACGACGACGGCAACTCAACATGATCCGGCATATCGCACTCATTGCTGAACGCGAGGTCCGCGAGAACCTGCGCACGAAAGGCTTCTGGATCTCGGTGTTCAGTGTGCCGGTGCTGCTTTTGCTCGCCTCCCTGTTGCCTGCGCTCTGGCGCAGCTCCACACCACAGCTGAAGTTTGCGGTCGTCGATCCCTCGGGCTGGCTTGGCGAGTCGGTACGCAAGCGTGGCCTGGCGCGCGACCTTGAACTGGTGCTGGATGGCCTCGCAGAAGGCAAACGAGTCACGCTGCCCGAATCGCTCAACCGTTTGCCCACGCTGGCCACTCAGCTGAGCGAAGCCGAAGGACTGCAGCTGGCGCGCGTCGCAAGCGGAACGGTGACTACCAATCGCGCAGGCGCCGCCGCCCCCTGGCCGTCGAACACGCCGCTGGCACTGCAACATTGGTGGGAGGCGTTGCCGGCTACGGATCTGCCGCCCTGGCTGGCGACGACCGCACACGCTCGCTTCATCTGGATCAATCCAGGCGACGTGGATGAATCGCTGCTGCTTGACCGCGTCAGGGAAGGCAAGCTGTTCGCCTACATCGTGCTGCCATTCGATCCCATTGCCGGCGATGAGCCCGCACTGTTCGTCAGCCAGAATCTGACCAACCAGGACCTCGCGATATGGTTCAAGGACCTGGCGCGCAGCGCGGTCCGGATTCGAAGGCTGCAGGAACAGAACCTGGACGACAAAGATGTCGCCTGGATCGAACAGCAGCTGGTGTTCCGCGACGTCGCCACCGCAGGTGACACCGGAGCATCAGCCACCGTGCAGGACGTCCTCGCACAATGGGCGCCGGCGCTGTTGGCGTACCTGCTATGGGTCAGCGTCTTCGCGGTCGCGCAGATGCTGCTGACCACCACAGTGGAAGAGAAGTCGAGCAAGCTCGCAGACGTGTTGCTGGCAACGGTCACGACCGACGACCTGCTTGCAGGCAAGGTCATCGGCGTCGCACTGACCGGCATGATGATTGTCTTTGCCTGGTCGGCGACCGGCGGACTCACGCTGTACGGAATCATCGGCGACGGGGCCGGCATGTTCACCGCCAGCGACTTCGCGTTTCTTTCGAAGCCCGCGTACTGGCTGTCGTTCTGCGTGTACTTCCTGCTCGGGTACTTGTTGCTCGCCGGCACGATCGCAGGGCTGGGCGCGTTGACCAATTCGCTGCGCGATGCCCAGAATCTGATGTTCCCGATCCAGATGCTTCTGATGGTGCCGCTGCTTTCAATAGTCCCGATCGCCCGGAATCCAGATGGACCCTTGGCCCAGATCCTGACCTGGATCCCGCCGTTTACGCCGTTCATCATGATGAACCGCGCAGCCCAACCACCGGCACTCGGCGTGTACGTGGGAACGACACTGCTGCTGCTGGTATCGATCTACGGCACGTGGCGGCTGTCCGCGCGCCTGTTCAGAACCGGGATGCTGATGTCTGGCGGCAGCCCACGCCTGCGCGATCTCCCGGGTCTGCTCCGGCGACCTTGACCGGCGAGGCAGCCGGCTCCCGGCAGGCGGCTTGGGTTACATCGCTACAGCGATCAGCCCGACAAACACGACGACCAGCGCGACCAGCACGATCCATGCAGGCACACCGCCCGATGGTGGGGGCGCCTTAAGCACCGGCCGATCCGGCGTTGACAGAATTGGCGCAGGCTTTGCGGCCGGCGCTTTCGCCGGCGTCGCTGCGGCGGCTGCGGGCGGCGCTGGCGCGCGCGCTGCTGCGGCTACCGGCGATGCAGCGCCCGCTTCCGGAGCCTTGGCAATTCGGATTGGCGCGTGGCTGATGATCGTGCGATCCATGTCGTTGGACGGACCGATCACACGGAACCGCATGTTGTCGAACGAGATCAGATCGCCGTGCGACGGGCGCGCTTCCGGAACGCGCTCACCGTTGTGGAAGGTGCCGTTCGACGACTCGAGATCGCGAACGATCAACTGGTTGCTCTCGACCAGCAGCTCGGCGTGTTCCCGCGACAGCCCGCCTTCGGGGATCGAAATGTCACAGTTCAATGCCCGGCCGATGATGGCGCGTTCCGGCAACGGAAACAGCTTGCCCGACAGCGGCCCGGATTCGCAGCGCAACATCCAGTCAGTAGTCGGTAGCTGACCCGCAACAGGCTTCGTCTCTTCCACGGCTAATCCCATCCTGATTGATCAAGGGGTTACGGGGATTTTTTCGCAAACGCCGACAAATGGAAAGGAAATCATTCCTTGCCGATCTGTCAACATAGGCCCCGCATGCCCCACGCGGGTCGGCTCCATCCGGGTCGAAGGCACGCTGAGCCACGGGCCCCAGCCAGCCTGAATACAGTGGCTTGCCGCGAAATATAGACTCTCAATGCCCGTACACCCCTAGAGGATCCAATGGAAAGCCTAAGTAACGTTTGGCGCGAGTGGCGTGGCTTCATTCTCTTTGTCGTCCTCATGATGATCGTCCGCTCCGCCGTCGCCGACTGGAACCAGGTGCCATCGGGGAGCATGAAACCCAACATCCTCGAAGGCGATCGCGTCATCGTGAACAAGATTGCCTACGACCTGCGGGTGCCGTTCACCTTCATTCGCCTGGACACCTGGGCCGACCCCAAGCGCGGCGAGATCATTACGTTCGATAACCCCAAAGACGAGCGGCTGTTCATCAAGCGCGTGATCGGGCTGCCCGGCGACGTCGTCGAACTCCGCCAGAATCACTTGTTCGTCAACGGCACGGCCGCAACGTACGAGCCGCTGCGTGCCGACGAAATCGCCCAGCTGCCGATTCCGAATGCGGAGTGTTACGAGTTCTTTTACGAGCGCATTGCCGGCCTGTCGCGGGTCATCATGCTCGACCCGCAGGACTCGCAAACCTTCTCCCGGCCACCGCAGTATTGCGTACGGCACCGCCGGGAGGGTTACGACACGTTCTCGGCCACCACCGTTCCGCCAGGCAACTATCTCGTACTCGGTGACAACCGCGACGACAGCGGTGACTTCCGGTTGATCGGCGCCGTCGAACGCTGGCGCATTCTGGGCCGCGGCCACACCGTGGCATTTTCCGTCGACTCCGAGAACTACTACCTGCCCCGTTGGGACCGGTTCTTCATTCCGCTCCCATAGCGCCAGACTCAGACCCGCATGAAGCGATAGAGATAGATCCCGCATCAAGCATCGCGTGTGCGCACGCCAGCAGGCGCGCACACGACAAACTGATCGGAATCGCAGTCAGGGCCATGCCCTGGCTGTCGGGCCCTTACCCCACACTACTGCTGCAGGTCGGGCACCGACGGGCCCGGGTGTTCTGCTGGCTCCTTCTCATCCTTGACGTCGAGCAGTTCAACTTCGAACACAAGCACGGAGTTCGGCGGGATCGGACCCGTACCGGCTGCGCCATAGGCGAGTTCTGACGGAATCCAGAGTCGTCGCTTGTCGCCTTCGCGCATGTCCTGCAGTGCTTCCTGCCAGCCCTTGATGACACCGTCGACGCGGAACTCCGCCGGCGTGCCGCGTTGAATGGAGCTGTCGAACACCGTGCCGTCCAGCAGACGACCTTCATAGTGCGTGACTACCAGGCTGCGCGGGCCGGCGCTCTTGCCTTCGCCCTTCTTCAGCACCTGGAACTGCATCCCGGACGAGGTTGTCTCCACCCCCGGCTTCTTGCGGTTTTCCGCCAGGAACTTCACGTTTTCCTGTTCGCGTTTGGCTTGGGCGACTTGCGCCAGGGCTTCCTGCCGACGTTGCATGTCCGACACCGCCTGCTGCATCGCTTCTTCGTTCATCTTCGGCTCGGCGCCGGTCAGCGCGGCTTTGAAACCTTCCATGAACTGATCGAAGTCGATGTCAACGTTCTGGCTGCGAATGTTGCCACCCACCTGTGCGCCAAGGCTGAAGCCGAACGCATAGCTGCCCGGCCCGCGCACTTCATCGCCGGGCACCGCAGGTTGTGCCTGCGCTGCTGTCGCAGCAGCCGCTGGCGCGGCAGACGCCTCCCGCTTGTCGGCTGCAATGGCCACGATGCCCGCAATGCCGATCACGGCCAGACCGCCCAACAACTTCACACCAAGCACGTTTCTTCCAGCACCGACCTTATGCAAGACATGAAAGACATTGGACACGAGGGTGACTCCCGAAATGAGGCGCGCAGACTAACAGTGCAGGTGCATTCTTGCAGGCTCAAGAAAACGACATCAACATGCCGCGCGGTCACGCGCATCTTCTAGCCTTCAGTTAGCCTTGAAACAACAGCCAGCCCCCGCCATGACAGTCAGCTTCGAGAATGACAGGGGAACTGCCGTGTGCTTGCCTGCATCCAATCACGCGGCAGCTGCGTTGTTGCTCTTCATGCGCTCCAAGCTTCGTACTTGGCGGTTCTCTGTGCAGCGATTGCTCTCTCCATCGTCCGTTCCACGGTAGGCCCAAATGCTTCAAGCACGATCTGCAATCCTGACGGTCACGCTGCTGATCGCCGCATCGCTGCTGATCGGTGCCACCGCAGCACCGGCGGGGGCCCGCGTGCCCAGTGCCACGACTGCGGCCGACCGGGAGGCGCAGCTGCTTGCGGCACCTGCCGTCCTGCAACCGCTGGACGAGCATCCGCAGACAGCGCGCAACATCGTCGACCAGCTGCAGACCCATCACTTCATCAAGCGGCCACTGGACGACGCCACGTCCTCACATACGCTGGACGCCTACCTCAAACTGCTCGACGAAGACCGCGCCTACTTCACTGCGACCGACATTCAGTCCTTTGAGAAATATCGGACGCACCTCGACGAGGCACTGCGCTCAGGCGACCTGGCGCCGGCATACGACATCTTCAATCGCTACCAGCTGCGGGTAACGCAACGCCTCCAACATCTCATTCGCAGCATCGCGGCCGGCGTCGACAAGCTCGACCTGAGTGCCAACCAGACACTCGAACTGGAGCGCACCAAGTCAGCTTGGGCGCGCAATGAAGCAGAGCTGGACGATCTGTGGCTGCGCCGACTGAAGGCCACGATCATTCCAATGCAACTGCATGGCAAGAAGCCGGCCGAGATTCAGGACTTGCTGCTGAAGCGCTACCGGAACCGTCTCACGCAGACATTGAAAACCGTCACGGAGGACGCGTTCGGCGCCTACATGAACGCGTTCGCGTCGACCTTCGACCCACACACGCAGTACTTCTCGCCACGGGTGTCGGAGAACTTCAACATCACGATGAGTTTGCAGCTCGAGGGCATTGGGGCGGTTCTACGCAGCAACGATGACTACGTGACCGTGGTCAGCCTGGTGCCCGCCGGGCCCGCAGACAAGGCGGGCGAACTCAAGCCGCAGGACCGGATTGTCGGTGTAGGTCAGAGCGCAACAGGCGCGATTACCGACGTCGTCGGTTGGCGCCTCGACGATGTGGTCGAGATGATTCGCGGGCCGAAGTCGACCATTGTCCGACTCGAGGTGTTACCCGCCGGGACCGATGGACCGACCAAGATCGTGCAGATCACGCGCAACACCGTTCAGCTTGAAGAACAGTCCGCGCAGAAGAAACTGCTGACCATCGAAGAAGCGGGCCG
>CAMAVY010000099.1 GCA_945861675.1 Klebsiella pneumoniae
CCTGAAATCGTTCGATGACCAGACTTGAAATGAAGTGAGCTGCGCCCGCCTCAATCCGCAGCCGCCGTCGTTCATCAGCCATTGCTTCCAGGGTCTGAATCAGGAAGGCGTGTCATTCGATGCACTGCAACTGGCAATCAGCGCGACAGCAACGTCGGCCGCTGGCAAACGCTGAGCATCGGCACAGTGGCGGCCCTGAACGGCGCGGGCACGCAGGTGCAGCGCCACAGCGAGGTGATTGGCTCCGGCGTCCTGCGCTTCGCAAGCATGGCCGAAGCCATCAGCGCATTGGGCTCAGCATTGGCCAGCTGAGGCACACAGTTCTGCTGCTTTGTGAGCATCGACAATCCGTTCTTCGGCACACGCTCGAACGGTGTCGACGTACAAGAGGACGCCACCCGGTTCAGTGCCGGCACGGCCTCGGCAACGATCGAAACCAACGTGCCGCCACTGGATCCGCGCACGCGCATCCACGTGAACATTGCGCGCTCGACGTTCGATTCGGCCGCAGTGGGCGTATGCGTTACGTGCGGCGGTCGGCGTGTTGATGCGGAGCTGCGCACCGAGACGCTGTCCGCTGGTCGCGACAACGTGCTGCAGCTCAGGGTCAGCAACCCAGAC
This sequence comes from Klebsiella pneumoniae, assembly GCA_945861675.1. Classification (GTDB taxonomy): domain Bacteria; phylum Pseudomonadota; class Gammaproteobacteria; order Pseudomonadales; family Azotimanducaceae; genus CAMAVY01. Next base: position 622 of record CAMAVY010000099.1, read on the forward strand.
GGCGTACGCATCACCGGCACGATTGATCCCGCGACCGACGCACGCATCGACAATGGTGAGGTGCGCGTGAACGGGCCCCTGCTGGGGCGCATCGAAGCGCGCGCGGGCACGCTCGTCGTGGCGTTCAACGATGCCACGCTGCAGTCACTGCAGTAGTGCCATGACGCCAACCCACAAGCGCTGTCTGCCCGGAGGCCTGGCTTGCCAGGCCAGACGTCTGCTGCTGCTCACCGCCCTGGCTTGCCAGGACGGATGGGTGGCCGCTTCCGAACCCGACACTGAGAACGGCTACGACCTGTACACACAGCTCAGTTCGCTGAGCTACTCCAACGGCGAAACACTGGCGCACACCTACGACGATGCGCGCGCATCAACTACGCATACAACAAGGACGAGCTGCTCGATCGTCCACGCGCATTCGACGGCGTGGGCTACGGTGTTGGACTCGACCTTGGCGTGTCTGTGCAGCTGAACGAGCACTGGCACGTATCTGCGCATCTGCAGGACGCACCCACGCTGATCTACTGGCAGCACCTGCCGTTCACGGACGTCAGCCTGCACTTGCGCGCCCGCGTTTCGCACCCGACGGCGCACTGGACACGCAACCACTGGCAACAGGCCGGGAGTACAAGCGCAGCCACGTGCAGCGTTTGCCCGTGCGTTGCGACGTGGAAGCATCGCGAACGCTGACTGCTGAATTCACCGGGTTCGCCCGCGTGCGCGGCTTCGATGACGCACTGTTCCCGCAGTTGGGCTTGCGCTGGCAGGCCTCGCCCGGCTGGCAGGTCGCGTTGAGCGTCGATCTGCGTGCGCAGGCGCTGCTGCTGGGGTTTGGCAACACGCACGCGCAAGCGGAGTTCGCTATCGATGACGTACGACCCGGCCACGCACACATGACGTCGGCAACGCTGAATACTGCGACCTCGGCATCTGCGTTGCCATCGAACTGATTGATCATTGGCGGCAGGTTCTGCCCGCCGTCACACAACGTCGATGACGATCTTGCCCACCGCGCGATCGCTCATGGAGCGTTGCCACGCCGCACCCAGATCCGCCAATCCAAAACGCCTATCGATTGCCACGCGCAGTTTGCCCTGCACCCACAGCGCGTCCAGTGCGCGCAGGTCATCGCCATTGCTCTTCAGCATCCACGGCTTTACCCGTCGACGCGAGAATGGATGCAGCAACGGCCAGATGAATGTGCCTGGCCCCGGGATGACAGACACGTAGTGCGCGTCCGGCTGCATGAGCTTGAGCCATGGCCCCGGGTTACCTGCGACACAGTCGAGCACCGTATCGAATGCTGCAACCCCGGCAAACGCATCCGAGCGGGTGTAGTCCAGCACTTCATCGGCGCCGAGCGCCTGCACCCACGCCACATTGCGACCACTGCAAACGCCGCTCACCCATGCGCCAGCAGCCTTCGCGACTTGCACACCAAGATGCCCCACCCCACCAGACGCACCCACAACAAGTACACGCTGGCGCGCCTTGGATGCGGACAGCCCTGAGCGAGGGCTCAGCGCCGAGCCAGCGTGCAGCCCTGCTCCGTCGCGCAGCGCCTGCAATGCAGTCATGCCAGCCAACGGCAGCGCCGCCGCATCGGCGAACGTCATGCCTTCCGGCATCACCGCAACGGCGTGGGCCGCAACCACGGCGAACTCCGCGCTTGCGCCCGCCGACAGGTCGGGAATGCGCGCGTGCACGCGCATGCCTGGCGCGAAACCTGCCACCCCACTGCCCACGCTGACGACCTCGCCGGCAATGTCGTAGCCAGGCACAGACGGAAACTTCACAGGCATGATGAAGCGCAGCGAGCCACTGGCGCGCTTCCAGTCCACCGGATTCACGCTGGCGCAATGCACGCGCACCAGCAACTGCCCAGCGGCGGGCGCGGGCGTGGACACATCGACCAGTCCCAGTGCCTCGGGTCCACCATAGTTCTGCATCTGCATTGCACGCATCGGCACTGCTCCTGCGGCCGGGACGACCAGCCGCTCGGACTAGAAGTTGGCGTAACCGCCATCGATCAGAAAGGTCTCGGCCGTGTGATAGCTGCTGGCCGAACTCATGATGTACGCCGCGATACCGCTGAAGTCTGCGCCTGCGCCCCAACGCCGCACCGGAATGCGCTTCATCACGTTGTCCACGAACTTGGGATTGCTCATCGGGCCCTGTGTCATCTCGGTCTCGATCCAGCCCGGCAATATCGTGTGCGCCGTGATGCCATGCCGCGCGTATTCCACGGCCAGCGCTTTCACCATGGCAATCATGGCGCCCTTGCTCGCGGCGTAGTGCTGGCCACGCGCCTGGCCGGAAATGGCAGCCAGGCTGCTGGTGCACACGAGCCGACCAAAGGGATCACCCGCCAGTGCGCGCGCCTTCATGTGCCCTGCAGCTGCGCGCAATGTGTAGAACACGCCATCCAGGTTGACGCTGAGCAAGCGGTGCCAGGCCTGCTCGGTCATGTCTTCGAAGTTCGAACCACCGCCGCCTACACCTGCGTTGGCGAACGCGCCGTCCACGCGCCCGAATTCTTCAAGCGTCTCGGCGAAGTTGCGCACCACAGCCTGCTCGTCGGCCACATTGCACAGCTTCGCGCTGACACGCGTGCCATAGGCCGACAGTGTCTTCAGCACGGCCGCATTCTTGTCCGGGTTCGTGCCCCAGATGCACACGTCGGCGCCTTGTGCCGCTACGCCTTCGGCAAAACCCAGGCCGATGCCGCCGTTGCCGCCGGTGATCAACACCACGCGGCCCTTCAGATCGAACAAACCTTTGATCAAGTCACATCTCCCGGCAATTTCCTCGAACCGCTCACCAGCGCAACGGCCTGAATGCGAGACGAACATCGGCAACCAGCAACTCCGGCGCTTCCAGCGCCGCGAAATGTCCACCGCGCGCCTGCTCGCGCCAGTGCACGAGGTTGTATTGCCGTTCCACCCAACGCCGCGGCGGCAGCGCCAGCTCGCCAGGAAACAACGCGACACACGTAGGCGTGTCGATGCGCGCCGGATACTTGTTCCCCGCGTGACGGTTCTCGTAGTACAGCCGCGTAGACGAGGTGATGCTCTGGGTCGCCCAGTACACCGTGATGTTGGTCAGGATCTCATCGCGCGTGACTACCAGTTCATGGTTGCCGCCGTGCTGCGTCCAGCCATGGAACTTCTCCACGATCCAGCTCGCGAGACCCACCGGCGAATCGTTCAACCCATAGCCCAGCGTTTGTGGCTTGGTGCTCTGAATGGACTGGTAGCCCGTCTCTTCTGCCATATAGGCACCGCGCCCCTGCCAGCGTTTCAGCTCGTCTTCAGACACGCCAGCCATGGCGTCGTCGTCGCGCGGACGCGCAACGAACACCAGGTTCAGGTGAATGGCTTTGCAATGCGCTGCATCGTCCACCGCAATCCACGTCGAAATGGCCGACCCCCAGTCACCACCTTGAGCGAAGTAGCTGCCGTAGCCCAACCGCGCCATCAGCGCGGCGAAGCGACGCGCAACACCGCGCGCATCAAAGCCCGGTTCACGGGGCGCTGCAGAAAAGCCGTAGCCGGGAATGGACGGTGCGACCACGTGAAACGCATCCTTCGGATCACCACCGTGCGCGCGCGGATCGGTCAACGGGCCAATCACCTTCATGAACTCGGTGATCGACCCGGGCCAGCCGTGACTGAGCAGCAACGGCTTCGCATCCGGTTCAGGCGAACGCTGGTGAATGAAGTGCAGGCGCTCACCTTCCATCTCGGTGCCGAACTGATCGAACGCGTTGAGGCGCGCTTCCTGCGCGCGCCAGTCGAACCCGGTGCGCCAGTATTCGCACAGCGACTTCAGGTAGCCGACCGGCGTGCCGTACTGCCAGTCCGGACCGATCTGCTCGGGCCAGCGCGCACGCGCAATGCGCGCGTGCAGGTCTGTAAGCAATGCATCGTCTACGTGAATCTTGAACGGCTGAACATCAGCAGACGGGCTGGCGGCGCTCATCAGTGTGGCTTCCTTCGGCGGACAGAATGATTGCAGGCGAATGCGGCTGGAACCGAACGGCAGCGAGCCTAGCAGGATCACACATCCGGCAGCGCTATACCGCGGACAGCAGGCCATCGATGTAGAGAATGCGGGCAGCATCCTGCAACGCAGCCGAGGCACGCGCCCGTGTCGGTTCGTCAGCATCGGGCAGCAGCCGCGCAGCAATTGCTGCGATGCCCAGTTGGCCGTTCGCGCAGCTCAGCATGCCGGCGATCAACGCGCTGCAAGGCAGCGGCGCTTCACGACCGGGCGCCAGGATCACCGTGCTCCACTCGAAGCAGCCATCTCCCAGCACGGCCTGGCGCGCCACCGACACACCCGCCACCGGCATTGGCCGCATTGGCGCGCCGGCGGCAACGCCAGCCGGAAAGCGTTGCGCAATGTGCTGGTGTCGTCGCGCGCGTCCCTGCTGCAGTAGCTCGACCGCCTGCACAAATGCAGGCGGCAGGTCGCCCTGGGCCAGCACCGAACGTTCATAACCCGCGGGCGCCTGGCCGGATACCGCGCGAACGAATCCTTCGCGTGGTGCGAAGCGTTCGTCATCGCCCATCAGGCGCCGCGCTGCCCAGAAATATGAACTCACGCTGCGATTGCCTGCGTAGAACAACTGCGCAAGCCGGTGAAAGTGCTCGTACTGCGTGCCATACAGCGTGCTGTAGCTCGACCTGGCCGCGGCGCCAAGTTCGGCGTCCGAGCTTTGCGTGCGCAGCAGGGCTGCGGCCAGGTAGCCCGATGTCACCGCCAGGTGCACGCCTGTGGAGAACAGGGGATCGATGAAGCACGCGGCGTCGCCCGCCAACACCCAGCCGTCGCCACAGAATTCACGCGCACGATACGACCAGTCCTGCAACACGCTCACCGGCCGGACCTGCCGCGCGCCTTCAAGCATCTGTCGGGTGTTGCGCGTCGCCGCGCGCTGCAGCGCATACAACGCGTCCGCACCCTTCGCCTGCAGCTGCGGCAGTGCACGTTCGCGATCCAGCACAAATCCCACACTTGACCAGGGCGCGGTGCCCGGACCGCCCGCCCCGAACGCCAGCGGAATGTGCCAGCTCCAACCATGCTCGTAGGACTCGATGTAGATATTGCCGTCGTCGGGCGGCGCGAGCCGGCTGCCGCCCTCGAAGTAGCTGAACAGCGCCAGATTGCGGAAGAAGCTGTCGAACTCGATCAGCCCGCGCTGACGCGCAAGCACCGCCCGCTGGCCGCTGCAATCGAGCACAGCACCTGCGTAGATGCGCGTGTCATCTGCCAGCCGTACACCGACAGCGCCCGACGCCGCGGTTGCCGCGCCCGCCGAATCGTTGAACAGCACCTCGAGCACATTGCCGTGGCGCACGTCCACACCACAGGCAGTCGCGTGCTCAAGCAGAATCTGATCGAAGCGTGGCCGCCACACCTGGAATGATGTTGGAAAGCGTTGATTGGTTTCGGCGAAGTGCCAGCTCCACGGCGTGTCGGTCATGCCCCACAACATGGTGGCGCCACGTTTGACGGTGAAGCCCTCGGCCTGCACCTGCGGCAACACACCCAGCGTGTCGAGCAACGCAAGCGTGGCCGGCAACAACGACTCACCGATGTGCTCGCGTGGAAATTGCTCGCGTTCGATCAGCAGCACGCGCAGTCCGGCGCGTGCGAGCCAGGCGGCAGCACTACTGCCGGCCGGACCACCGCCGATCACAAGCACATCGGGTTCGACGCCCTGCGCTGGAGTCATTGCTTCGACTACGTCTGAAGATGTCTGGCAATCGCGGGGTCACCGCCTGTGTGCGCGCAATGGCTTTTCACCGCGGTTCATTCTGCCCCACTACGGGTTTGTTGGTCGCAGGGTCGATCTCGAACGGACCCTTGAGATCGAGCGCCTTCGCCATCTCACGCACAGCGGGCAACACTTCCGAACCCATCAGACGCAACGACCGCATTGCGTCATCGTGGCTCATGGCGCCATCACCATCCCAGAAGAAGATGGTGCCGGGCCGTAACGTTTCGAGCACGTGTTTGATTTTTGGCAGCACGGTCTTCGGTGTGCCGGTGATGATGGACATCTTGTCCAACTGGCCCTGGTACACCGCGTCCTTATCTTCCTGCGGTGCAGACGCAGGGTTGACGGCGCCGGGTGCAGCCGGTGCAACACGGCCGCGCGAAGCGGCGGCCGAAAACACGTTCACGGTAGGCAACACGGCAGTGCGCGAGGTCAGGCCCGGCAGGTTCTGAATGAACGGCCGCACTTCGCCCTGGTTGCCTTCGAGAAACGGATTGCTGGGGCCATCGACGTATTTGCGCCCGACTTCGTGCGCCAATTCTTCCGTTTCGTCCACGTGCACTTTGAACAGATAGCCACGGTGCTGCGTGCCGGCTTCGTAACCGACGTCGCGCGCGACTTTGTCGTAGTAGTTGAACGACTCTTTGGTGGGCTCGAGTTCCGTGGCCAGCATGAGATACGGATAACGATGTTTCGCCGCCCACTCCACCGTGTTGCGGCTCATGACACCGGGCACCCAGATGGGCGGATGTGGCGCCTGATACGGCCGCGACCAGGGATTCACATAGCGATACTGGTAGTGCTCGCCTTCCCAGCGGAACGGGCCAGGTTTCGTCCACGCCTGAATGATGAAGTCGTGGGCTTCCTGAAAACGTTCCCAGTTGTACGGTGGCACCGCGTTGTGCGCCACGCTCTCGCGGCCCGTGCCGCGCACCCAGCCGGTCACCAGGCGTCCGCGCGAGATCATGTCGATCTCGGCCAGCTCTTCTGCGAGCCACAACGGGTCGTCCCAGATCGGCAGGATGTTGCCCAGGATGACGATCTTCGCCTTCTTCGTAATGCGCGCGAGGATTGCGGCCTCGACGTTCACCACCTGCCCCATGCAGAACGGCGTGGAATGATGTTCGTTGAGCATCAGGCCATCGAAGCCCTGTTCCTCTGCGTACACCTTCTCATCGAGATAGCGGTGATACAGGTCTGCCCCCAACCGCGGGTCGTAGGCCGCGTTGGACATCCCCAGATCCATGATCGAGCGCCCCGTCGCGCCGAAGTATCCGGAGTTGGGATCCTGATAAGGGCGCTCGGTGAAGTAGCCGACAAACATGCTCATTGCTCCCCGTGATGTCGTGCCGCGGAATGTCTCGTGTGGCACCGCGCTATAGACGCGGCGCTCGGCTGATCAACTGCCCATCAGCTGCCGGCAAACGCCTCCACGCGTTCGGCGACGAGCGTCGGCTCTTCCATCTCCACGCAATGCCCAGCGCCATCGATGACCTGCAGCTGCGCGCCGGGAATGGCCGCGCGATAGCGTTCCGCAGCGTCCAACGGCACGACCGCATCTGCGCCGCCCCACAGAAGCAGCGCGGGCAGTTGCAGATTGCAGAGCAGCGGGGCCAGCCGATGGCTGAACATGTACGGCTTCCAGGTGACGCGCGCGCTCATTTCGCGTGAGTAGTCCCAAAGCTCACGCACCTCCGCGCTCGGGTGCTCACCGAACACCGTGTGGAAGTGCTCGGCATCGCGGAAGCCGGCCTGCGCGTAGGCCGCATGCGACATCAGCATCTGGTCTGCGATTTCGCCGACCCGTGGCTTCAAACCCGCGGCGCCAATCAACACGAGGCGCGCCAGTCGGCTGCTGTTGGCACAGGCCATTTCCGCGGCGACGAAGCCGCCGAAGCCGGTACCCATCAGCGTGACCTCGCGCAGTTCAAGCGCGTCCACGAGGTGATTCAGGATCAGCGCCAGATCGCGCGGCTCGCGCGCCCAGTCGGGCCGCTCCGAACCGGCGTATCCCGGCATGTCCGGCACGATGACATCGAAGCGCTTTGCCAGCAGTTCATGCACGGGCAACCAGCCGAGGCTGCCGATGGAGTGATGCAGGCAGAGCAAGGGCGGCCGTTTGTCGCCGGGCGCGAGCGTCGCACGCAGCAGGCGCAGGCGACCCGTGGCAAGCGCGACGTGCACCTCCCGATAACCCGGATTGACCTCGGTCGTCATAGTCACCCCCTCACACCCACGTGCGCCGGTCGCGTCCGAGTCGCCGGACGAGTTCGAGTCGCCCCTCAGATCTGAGTCTAAGTGCCTGAGCGAACGCACCGCAAACCACTTTCGCGCCGAGAATCCTCGGGTCAACGAGCGCTCTGCGCGCGGGAACGGTGTTTCCGTACCCGCTTCAGTGCCAGAATCCAGCGTTAGTCGATGATTCCGGACGCCTGTGACGGTCACCCTCTCGAAAGAGCTGCGCGAGTATCTGCCGTACCTGCCCGAGGTCGTTATCGAGCAGGTGGTGGCGTTTGGCGATCAGGAAGCCACGGCCTTCCGCCGCGATTTCCCGGCCGTGGTGCTGTACGCGGATATCTCCGGCTTCACCAGCCTCACGGAACGCTTGACGCGGCTCGGGCCGATGGGCACGGAACGACTGACAGCGGTCGTCAACGAGTACTTCCAGCAGCTCATCGAACTGGTGCATCGCCACGGTGGCGACGTCACCAAGTTCGCGGGCGATGCACTCATTGCACTGTGGCGGGCAGACGACGACACCAGCCTCGATGAATGCGGCTGGCGCGCGGCGCAGTGTGCGTTGGACATACAGCGGCATCGGGACGCGTTCAGCGTGGACGGCGTCACGCTGACGCTGCGCATTGCGCTGGCCAGCGGCACGGTGTCCATGATCCATGTGGGCGGCGTGTTCAACCGCTGGGAGTTCGCGCTTGCCGGTCCGCCGCTGGTGGAAGTGGGCGAGGTCTCGCGGCTGGTGACGCCGGGCCAGGTCGGCGTGACCAACGCGCTGTGGCGCAGCCTGCTCGATGCCGGCCACGCGCAACCGGTGGGCGTGCAGATCGAGGCCTCGTGGCGCCTCGACAGCATCAATCCCGTCGACACCAACTTCACCATGCGCGAACTGCACGCGGTGCACGCGGTGCGCGCGGAACACGCGGAACAGTTGCGCCAGTACCTGCCGGGCGCTGTGCTCGAACGCATCCGCATGGGCCACGCCAGTTTTCTGGGTGAACTGCGCCGCCTCACGATTCTGTTCATCAACCTGCCTGAACTGACCCAGGACACGCAGATTGAAGTTGCGCAGCTCACCATGCGTGCGTTGCAGGAAGCCTGCTATCGCTACGAAGGCAGCATCAACAAGCTGTCGGTGGATGACAAAGGCATCTCCATGCTGGCGGCACTTGGCCTGCCACCGCTGTCGCACGAAGACGACCCGCTGCGCGGCGTGAAAGCGGCGATGGATATTCAGGCAACGCTCGGCGCGCTGAATCTGCGCAGTTCCATCGGCGTCACGACGGGCCGCGTGTACTGCGGCATCGTGGGCAGCACCACGCGCCGCGAGTACACCATCATGGGTGACTCGGTGAACCTGGCAGCGCGACTCATGCAGGCCGCCGATGGCGGCATCCTGTGCGACACCAACACCCAGGCGCGCGCGGCGCGGCTGATCGAATTCTCCGAGCCGACCTCGCTCAACCTCAAGGGCAAGGATGGCCCGGTGATTGCCTATCGCCCCACCGGCGTGCGCGTAGGTACCAGCAGCTTCGCCACGATGCTTCAAGGCAGCATCATCGGCCGCACAGAAGAACGCCGCACCTTTGCGGCCCGGTTGGACAGCCTCGTGCAGCGCGGCGAAAGCAGCGTGCTGGTGATCGAAGGCGACTCCGGCATTGGCAAGAGCGCACTGGTGCACGACCTGTTGTCGCAAAGCCTGCGGCGGCGCGTCACATTCTTCGTCAGCTCAGCCGATTCGGTGGAAAGGGCAACGTCGTACTACATCTGGCGGCGCTTGCTGCGCGATGCACTCGACGAAGACAACCGCCTGGATGCCGCCGGCCAGCGCGAACGCATTCTCAAACTGTTGCCGCTGCCCGAGGATCGCGAGTTTCTGTCGTTCCTCAATGGCGTGCTGGGGCTTGAGTTCGAAGAGACGGCCAACGCTGCCGCCATTCAAGGCGAAGGCCGCGCGATCCGCATGCGCGCGCTCATGGCACGCCTGCTCATGGCCGCGATGCCCAGCGACGGCGTGGTGCTGGTGCTCGAAGATGCGCAGTGGCTCGACACCGCGTCCTGGCGCCTGCTGCTGGACGTGTACAGCATGATCCGCCCGATGCTGGCGGTAGTCGTGACACGGCCGATGTCGGTACCAGCGCCTGAACTGCGCCTGCTGAAGGGTCGGCCGGACGCAACCACGCTGCAACTCGGCGGTATGCAACGCAATGAGGTGGAAGAACTGGTGCGCCGCGTGCTGCGAGTGACCAATCTGCCGACCCGTGTCGTCGACATCATCTGGCAGAAGACCGAGGGCCACCCGTACTTCAGTGAAGCACTGGCGCTGGCATTGCGCGATCGTCAGCTGTTGCGCATCGAGGGCGCGCATTGCCGTGCCGCACCTGAGCTTGACCGCGACGACGTGGAGATTCCCGATACCGTTGAAGGCATCATCACCGCGCGCGTGGATGCGCTGAACGCGCTGCAGCAGATCACCCTGAAGCTGGCCAGTGTGATTGGTCATACCTTCGCGCTGGCGACGCTTGAGGCCGCATTCCCGAGTCAGAGCCGGCTGCAGTTGCCGCGTGCGCTGATGCAGCTGCAACAGCTCGATCTCATTCAGCAACTCACCGACAAGCCGCCCACATTTGCGTTCACCCACCGTGTGACGCAACAGGTGGCCTACGAGCTCATGCTGCACGATCAGCGTCAGCACCTGCATGCGCGCGTGGCCGACTGGTATGAACAACAGCCGGTGACGGGCGCACAGCACTTCGCACTGCTTGCACATCACTGGCGCAACGCCAACGAGCCACACAAGGCGCTGCAGTATCTGGAGTCGGCGGCTGAACAGGCGGTTGCCAACCATGCAAACACCGAGGTGGTGCAGTTGGTGGGTGACGCCGAACGCATTGCAACGAATCTGGTGCCCGCCGTGCCACACAGGCAATACGCCTACTGGCTGCGCATGCGCGGCGAAGCGCACCGCGTGCTGGGCCAGATGATGGAAGCGCGCAAAGACCTGGAGCGCGCGGCCGAACTGCTGGAGGCCACCTTCCCGCGCGCCAGTTGGTTCATGAATCTCGGGACTGCGGCCGGCGCGCTGCAGATGTTCTCGTCGCTCATGCGACCCTGGCGCAAGTCGCCTGTGTACGGCGAGGAACGCGCACGGCTCGAGGAAGCGGCCACGGTTTACGAAGTGCTTGGCTACCTGCACTACTCGTCGGGCCGACGCAATGAAATGCTGTATTCGGTGTTTCACGGCGCAAGCCTTGCGCGCCGCATCGGCGAAGACACGCCGGTGCTGACGCGCATCCACGCCAACCTGGGTTTCGCTGCGGGTGCGCTGGGCATGCACACCGTTGCGCGGCACTTCTGCGAAGTGGCCAGCGAAGCCATCCTGCAGTCGGACCACTTGCCCACGAAGGCCTGGTGCATGTTGCCGGTAGGTTCGTATTACGCAGGCGCAGGCGACTGGACGCGCGCAGAGAAATCCTTCCAGAGCGGCAGCGCGGCTGCGCGCCAGCTGGGCGACGAGCGCAGGCTTGCCGAATTTGCGGCGCAGGAAGGTCTGGTGCTGACCTGCACCGGCCGCTTCAACCTGGCGCTGCTCACCTACGATGCGCTGCGCAAGCGCGGCCAGGATCGCGCAGACACCTACATGCAGCGCTGGGGTCTGCTGGGCATCGGCCGCGCCTACGCGCGCATGGGCCGCTTCACAGATCTCGAACGCATTCTGCCGCGCATGCGCCGAGCCAATCTCGCCGCAGGCCCCGACAGCGATGGACCGCGTGGCGATCTGTACGACCTGTATGGCCAGGAAGCGCTTGCGGCCATTGCCCGTGGCGCGTTGAGTGAAGCGTCCGCCACGTTGGCCAACACGCTGCACATCATCGAGTCGCCGAACACCATTTCCTGGATTCTGCCCGGCGCGCAGATGGCGCTGGCGGCCGTCACACTGATGTTTGCGCGGCGCGATTCGGACGGCGTGCAGGCCATGCTGCACGCGCTTGAACAGTCCGCGAAGTTCGCCGAGTCCTATCGTATCGGCGAGCCGCTGCACCGTTACCTGCAAGGCTGCTGGGCGGCCTACGAAGGCCACACCAACAAGGCCGTTGAGGCGCTCAACGACGCTGCCAACCTCGCGCGCAGCACCGGCATGGATTTCGAGCTGGCGTTGGCTGAAGACGCCCTGGCATCGATCTGGCGCGACTGGAACCAGCGCACGGCCCACATAGCGGCGCGTCAGGACGCACTGTTCCGCATGGACATGCAGGACCTTAAGGTCCGACCGAACATCACTCCCCTGCCCTGAGCCCCACACAGTCCACATTCAGTCCACCTGCAGTTCACATCAAGAGGCCGCGCCATGGCACACCCGACCTACACACATATGGAGGTCCGCGACCATGTGGCCTACATCACCATCAATCGCCCGGAGTCGCGCAATCCGCTGGGGCCGTTTGTCTCTTACGAACTGTCCCAGCACTGGGACCGCGTGGAAGCCGACGACGACATCTGGATCGGCGTGGTCACCGGTGCGGGCGACCAGGCGTTCTGTGCGGGCAACGATCTGAAGTTCCGCGCGCGCGTGCTGACCCCGGCCGAGAGCGCGGAGGTGGACGACCTGACCGCACGCACGCGCGGGCTGCATGTGCGCTGGCATTTCCCCAAACCCATGATTGCGCGTGTGAACGGCTTTGCGATGGGTGGCGGTCTGGAGCTGGCGCTGGCATGCGACATCATCGTTGCGGCCGATCACGCAGAGATCGGGCTGCCGGAACCGCGGCGCGGCCTGATCGCAGGCGCAGGCGGCGTGCACCGACTGCCGCGCCAGATCCCGCAGAAAGTCGCGATGGGCTACATGCTCACCGGCCGGCACATGCCGATTGCGCGCGCCTATGAACTTGGCCTGGTGAACCAGGTTGTGCCGCTTGCGCAACTGGACGCCGCTGTTGCGGAATGGGTGCGCGACATCAAGCGCTGTGCGCCGTTGTCTATTCGCGCCACCAAAGAGGCCGCGATGAAGGGTCTGGATGCGCCCACACTGGAAGCTGCGTTCAACGCGGACTACGAATGGGAGTTACGGCGTCGCCAGAGCCAGGACGCGAAGGAAGGCCCGCTGGCGTTTGCCGAGAAGCGCGAGCCGGTTTGGCTTGGGAAATGATCAAAGGGTAAAGGGTAGAGAACGAGGGGCAGAGAACAAGGGGGCACGGAATGCGATGGCCATTCCCTTGGCCACCTTCCATTCTGATGTTGCGTTCCAACTGCCGTGAACGGCCTCCATGGCCTGACCTTCCCTGTCGGCACTTCCTTGCGAGCACTTCCTTGTAGGAACTTCCTTGTAGGAACTTCCTTGTTGAGACTTACCTGTCGCGCCGTCCAGGCGAATCACAGCGGCCGGCTGCACAACCGGCAGGACCTACCGATCTGGCAGACGAAGCTCGTCCCTGTATCGTCCATTCTTCGGGCAGTTCCCAGAGACTGGGCAACGTCCGATGTGCGGATCATTCGCCTGCCATTCAACGTACCTGTCGAAGTCAGAGCGGGGGAACAGTCGTCCATGGCCCTCGCCCTGTGAGCCTGCAACCCCGTTGTAATCGCCACAACCCAACCAAGGTTTAGGCGCAGCAGACGAACGATTCAGGCAAGGTCGAAAACGGTTCCTGGAAACCGGCTTGTAGCGCACCCTGGCACGGCCGCGCCAACCCGCTGCAAGCTGATCCATCCTCAAGCTGATCCATCATCCAGCAAGGCCGCAGTTCCGAACACGCGGAAGGCAGCCCCTTCAGACCCAGGACCAGCCAGCACCGCACCATCCACCCACAAGCTCACCCAACACAAGACAGTGCCCGTACAACACACCAACCAGGCCGCCCACGGGGACAATTCGTCGATGCATCTGCTGATCGTCGAAGACCACCCCGTTGTGGCACACGCACTCGGCGCTGCGCTCACGGGCACGGCGCATGTGCGTTCCTTCGACCACGTCACCACCGTCGATGCCGCTCTGGCCCACCTGCGCGCCAACCGCAACTACGCACTCATCGTGCTCGACCTGCAGCTGCACGAGTCGAACGGCCTGGACGCGCTGGAGCTGTTGCGCGAGTGCTACACGCACATCCCCGTCATCGTGTTCTCCGCTGACACGTCTGCCGAGTCGATCATTCGCGTGTACGAACAGGGCGGCCGCGGCTATGTGCACAAGACCTCGAGCATGGTCGAAATTCTGGGAGCCATCGACATCGTGATGCGCGGCGGTAACTACGTATCAGCGCATGCCGCAGCGCTGCTGGGGCAGGACACCCGACCCACCGAACTTGCAACTGAAACCATCCGCCGGTTGTCACCGCGGCAGGAGCAGATTCTGCGCCGCATGCTGCGCGGCGAACCGAACAAGTTGATCGCGCGCGACCTGGGCATTGCAGTGGGCACCGTCAAGGCGCATGCGAACACCATCTACACCATGTTCGGTGTGCACAACCGCGCTGAACTGGTGGCGCGCGCAGCGGCATTGGGCATTCATGCATTGCTGTCGCAGAAGAAGGGCAACGACAGCTGAAGCGTTGCACGGCTATTTCGACGTGCTGCCGGACTGAGCACTCGCAACCAGCCAGCGCACCGACGCCTCAGTGGCCGCAGTCGTGATTGCCTGCCCGCCAGGCACCGCACTTTCCGTACTCGCCTTACCCGCCGTGCCTGCCAGCAAAGCCTGGGTCGTCACGCGCGACGCATGGGTTGCGTCTACGAGCGCGCCGCAACCGGTATCCGCCAACGCGAGTACATGCACATCTGGAAACGTTTCCAGCACCCACGCCAACAGCACAATCGTGGGCTGCTGGCCGAGTTCGCGCGCATCAACAATCAGCAGATTCGGTACTTCGCCGTCCTGCTGCAGCGCCTGACATTCCGCCATGTCCTGCACTACGCCGAAGATGCAACCCAGGTGCATCAGTTCCGGGTCCAACTGCCTGAGCAACGCTTGTTGCGCGCCCACCAGCCACACGACCTGACCACGCAACCTGTTCTGCACACCGAGGCGTTCGGCGACCGCGACCAGCTCCACGTCAGGCATTGCGACGGGCAGGGCAAATGAAATCTGCGTGCCCGCACCCAAGGTCGATGCAACGCTCAACTCAACCTGCAGCACGCCGGCAATGCCGCGCACAATGGCCAGCCCAAGGCCTGCACCTTTCGTGCTCTGGTCCGGCGCGTCGGGCAGGCGCACAAAGGCTTCGAACATCCGCTGCCGATCGGCTTCGCTGATCCCGCGCCCGGTGTCACTGACGCTCAGGAATACGTGCTCCCCCGCGCGCTGCGCATGCACGCCCACACTGCCGCGCTCTGTGTACTTGACGGCATTGCCGAGCAAGTTCACCAGCATGCGTTGCAGCAGTGTCACGTCAGTGCGCACCCACAGGTCGGTGGTTGGCACATCCAGATGCAAACCGCGCTCAGCACAGGCACGACTATGCGCGAGCCGCAGATAAGCGAACACCGGCTCCAGAGGCACCGGGCGCACTACAGCGGCGACAACGCCTTCCTCGAAGCGCGCAAGGTCGAGCATGTTGTCCAGCATGGTCTGAAGCTCGCGCAGCATGGCGCCCTGATCCGAGAGCTGACGCAGCGACTCCTCGTCCAATACGGATTTCTGCAACGTCTCACCAATCAACGCTGCGGCAACAATGGGTTGTCGCAAGTCGTGGCTGGCCGTGGCCAGAAAGAAACCCTTGGCGCGATCGGCGCGCGCTGCAACATCAAGCGCAACCTTCAATTCGGCATTGGCCGTATCGCGCGCTGCCAGCGCAAGGTTCTTCGAGTGCCGCATGCGAATGCCATCGTCGAACTGTGCCTGCGAACTGCGCACAGACCTGATCATGATCACCAGCAGCAGCAGCGAGCCCACCGACAGCGCCAACCCGCCAACGCCCTGCTGCAACCAGAACAGGATGGGATGCCCGAGCAGCAATGGCGCACTGACGCTGAATGTTCTGGCATCGTGCGCAAGGTTGATCATTGCACCCACGCCATAGAACAAGACCAGCAGCGTGAGCACATAGCTTGCGACCGGATTGGCGACGCCATAGGCCAACCAGATGCCTGCGCCGACGATGAACTGCGTGCAAAGGCTGATCGTGCGCAGGTAGCCGTCGAACCTGAGTGCGGCTTCGTAGGCCTGCCCGCGCTGCGCTTCATCCTGCGGTGATGCTTGCCCGGATTGCCCCGCT
>CAMAVY010000100.1 GCA_945861675.1 Klebsiella pneumoniae
TAGCTGCGGCCCGGGTTTAGCTGCGGCCCGGGTTTAGCTGCGGCCCGATCCTGCTGAGGAAAGGCTCACGCGCGCTGTTGCAACGACTCAACGAACGAGACCACGCCGACCGGCCTCCAACGCCGCCTCGGCACGGCTGCTGACGTTCAGCTTGCGATACACCGCTTTCACGTAGCCAGCCGCCGTGTTGTAGGTGATGCCCAGCAGCTGCGCGACTTTCGCGACGGCGTAGCCCTTGGCAATGAGCATCAGCACCTCGCGCTCCCGCGGGGTGAGTTGCACGTCGTCACCAGCATCGGGACTGATCGCGGAATCACTGCCCGCAGGCGCCGCGGCTGTCCTGCGCGCATCTGCGGTCAAGGATGCCGCAGCATTCGCATTGACGGATGCCGCGGCGCTCGCATTGGAGGATGGCGCGCGGTCCGACAACTGAAAATGCCGCAACAGCCGCCGCGCAATCGCAGGCGACAAGGGCGGCTGCCCTGCGGCAATGCCACGCAGCAGCTCCGCGATGCTGTCGCGATCGCGATCCTTGAGGATGTAACCGCCGGCACCCGCCTGCAGCGCACCGAACAAGTGGGTGTCGTCGCTGAACACGGTGGTGACAACACACACCGTATCGGTGTCAGCCAACTCACGGATGAGTTCCACGCCGTCGCCGTCCGGCAGCCCGAGATCGATCAATGCAATATCGAAACTGCAGGCGGCAGCTGCCGCCCGCCCGGCCGCGAGACAATCGACTGTCGTCAACGCGATGTCAGGAAAGGCCGTTCGCGTGGCCGCCATCAGCCAGGCACGCGCATCAGGCAGATCCTCGACGATCAATCCGTGTATCACGCTGTCTTTTTGCTCCAGGGTCACGGGCGCTCCAGGGTCCTACGTGCTGCGGTCTTGAACGAGAACGCTTGCGCCACCCGTCGATGCAACGCACACCTGCACGAACCGGGACTCTACGCCGAGGGCGCAGCAAAGCCGCCCCCCGATTCTGGGGAGCGCGCCGCCGCTCACAGCCGCGCTTGCGGCCCCAGCGGCAGTTGAAGCTGGAAGCGCGCGCCATGTGGTTGCGCTGACAACCACATGACGGTCGCGCCGAGTTCGTCCGCACGTTGCCGGATGTTGCGCAGTCCGCGACCACCCGACCTCGGCCCGACTAGAACAGCGGTCGTCACACCGGCCGAATTGGTTCCGTCCGGCAATGCGTGCTGCTGACTGTCCGCACCGCCGAAGCCGTTCCCATCGTCATCGACCTGGACCGTCAACAACGGCGCCTGCCAGTCCACGACCACCTGCAACCTGCTACCGCCTGCGTGCCTGAGCGCGTTGCTCACAACTTCACGCAGGATGCGCTGCAGGTGAAACACCTGAGTGGGATTCAATTCAAGCGCCGGCAGACCGTCCGGCTGCCGCCACTCCAGCTGCCAGTCCGCGCCAACACAGCGCTCCTCAACTTCGGCCCGGATGTCGGACAGTAGATCCGCCAGCGGGCGTGCTTCGAGCACACCCTGCGACACGATATCGCGCAGATCCTGCAGCGCATCGCGCGCAAGCGTTGCGGTTGCAGGCTTGTCGGCTGCGTACACCAGCGACAGCAGCTTCGCCCCCACATCGTCGTGCAGATCACGATAGATACGCTCCCGCTCGCCCGCAGCTGCTTCGCGGCTGAGCATCGCCCGCTGGCCGACATAACTCTGCTCAAGCTCAGCGCGCGTCTGCGCCACCCGATCCTCGAGCTCGGCGTTGAGTTGTTGTGCTTCCTGCAACGCCCGCACGAACCGCCCCGACAAATGCCAGATCAGTACCGCAAACAGAAACGGCGCACCGAAATTCAACATGAACAGCGCGCCGCGTCGCCACAGTTCCAGCGCGTTGTAGGCATTCAGAAACAGATCGTGCAGACCCAGCAGAATGATGACCCACATGCCAAGCGCGAACAGCCATATCTCCGTGCGCCGCGTATGCCGCGATGCAACAGTGAGCGCGATGGTCAAGTAGATGCCGAGCAGCAATGCAAAGAGGTGCCCGACGTTGTTCACCATGTAGAAGATCGTGAGATCGGCCAGCTGATAGGCAATCGCAATCACGCACCCGGCCGCGACCAGGCCCAGCTCCAGACGCGGCCGTTGCCAACCGAGCAGCCGATGTGCAAACAGCACCAGCAGCACGACCCACCAATCCACCGCCGTGTGTACGAGCGGCCACCACAACCGCGCTGGAATCCAGATGTCGCGCACAAACATGTGCGCGCTGTACAGACTCCAGGCAATGGACGACGCCGCGAACAGCAGGTAGATCGACTCGCGTGTGCGTAGCCAGAAGCCCAGGCCAATCAGCGAAATGAGCACCGTAAGCACGAACAGCACTTCGGACACGCGGTTCTGCAGCAGCACCCGCCAGTCCCACAACGGCATCAGCACACTGCGCGGCCCCACGATGACCGGCCCAAGCGTGTTGTAGTGCGGATAGCCGACCAGACGGATATGCAACGTATTGCGCTCGCTGCGCCACAACGATGCTGGCAGCTCGAACAGCAAAGGCCGGTTCCAGTTGCGCGCAATCGGCTCTTCGAAGCTGCCACCGTCGCCCACGAAATCGCCGTTGAAATACACGGCCGCATTCATGTTCACGCGCATCAGATACACACTGAAACGCTCGCGCTTCGTACCACTCGCGGGCAGCTCCAATCTGTACCAGCCCTGCGGGTGTGCGAGCCCCCTGCGCGACGGATCGGTCCAGCGATCCGGCAGCTGGATGCGCCGCCACGCTGCGATGTCGGGCGGCGGCAACTCGGCGCCGGACACCAGCATGTCGGCGGTCCAGAACTGCATGGAACCGTCGCGCTCAAGAATCACTTCAGTGGGCAGTGGCTGCGGCGTACACGCAGTCATGTACACACCGAACAGTGCGTACATGAGCAACATGGCAATGCCACGCAGGTGCAGGCAGTACTCCGCGTTCCGGAAGTCGGGTCAGGTTAGCCTAACCGCGACGGCAAGCCGCGCTTCGAGTTCGTCGGCACCCCCAATGCACACACCGTTGATGAACACCTGCGGCGTGGTGCTGCGACCACTCAGCGCCTTGAGTCCGCGGTTGCTCAGGCCGCGTCTGCCGGCGCCCAGCTGTACTTCCTCGAACACCTTGCCAGCCGCAGCCAGCGCCGCGCGTGCACGACCGCAATGACCACAACCTTCACGCGTGACCAGCACTACGTCGTCCGGCGGCTTCCGTCCAGGCGCCAGCGCTTCCAGCACGGCTTCCGGACTCGACACGCCGTAGGGGTCGCCAGGCACACGCGGCTCATCGAACATGCGTTCGATCACGCCATCGCGCACCAGCATGGCGTAGCGCCACGAACGCGCGCCGAAACCGAGTTCGGCCTTATCGACCAACATGCCCATACCGCGCGTGAACTCGGCATTGCCATCGGCCAGCAGCTGCACCTTGTCTACACCCAACGCGTCGCCCCAGGCCTGCATGACGAAGCCATCGTTCACGGACACGCAGACAATTTCGTCGATGCCAAGCTGGTAGAACGCTTCTGCGTAGGCTTCATAGCCAGGCACCTGGCTGCCCGAGCAGGTCGGTGTGAATGCGCCTGGCAACGCAAACAACACGACGTTGCGCCGCGCAAAAACTTCTTCCGTGGTGCGATTGCGCCATTCGCCTGCAGCGCGCGAACGAAAGGTCGCGGCGGGAACGCGATCGCCTTCAACCAATGCCTTTACGGTTACTTCACTCATCTGCGTACTCCTCATTGCCCATAGGGCTCGCGATTTCGCTCGTCTGCATGGACGAGATTGTCGCGAGCGATGGCGGGCAGTGTGGTCAGGCACACGCAGCACGGGAAATCGTTTGTCTGGATCGGCTCGATCGAGCGCAGCTATGAGCCCGCGCAGGCTTGCGCGCGCTCAGCGCAGCGCAGCCACTGCGCGCTTGGCCATCACCTTGACGAGATTGGCGCGGTACTCCGCCGACGCATGCAGGTCACTGTTGAAGTTGCCGGACGGCACTTCAATCGCGTCGAGCGCGTCAGGGTGCAGTCGGGCCTGCAGCGCATTCTCGAAGCCCTTCGCACGAAACGCGCAGGGACCCGCGCCCGTCACGCCCACACGTACACCGCTTGCGAACACAGCAACGAACACGCCCACAACCGCGTAGCGGGAAGCTGGATTGGGGAACTTCGCGTAGGCCGAACGCTGCGGCAGCGGGAAGTCGATGCGCGTGACGATTTCACCCGCGTCCAGCGCTGTCTCGAACATGCCGGTGAAGAAGTCGTCCGCCGCAATGCTGCGCTTGGACGTCTGGATCGTTGCGCCCAGGGCCATCACAGCGGCCGGGTAATCGGCAGCAGGATCAGAGTTCGCAACCGACCCGCCAAGCGTGCCGCGATTGCGTACCTGCGGATCGCCGATGCCGGAAGCCAAGTCGCTGAGCGCCGCAATGGCACGCGCTACTTCTGCGCTTGCTGCAACTGTTGCGTGCCGCGTCATGGCGCCGATGCGCAGCACGCCGTCTGCAACACTGATTCCAGCCAGCCCATCAATGCCACCGAGATCGATCAGATCAGACGGATTGGCCAGGCGCTGCTTGAGCGTCGGGATCAACGTTTGTCCGCCCGAAATCAACGATGCCTCGTCGAACGAAGCAAGCAGGTTGGCGGCGGCTTCAATGCTGGTGGGTTTGTGCAACTTGAATGCGTACATGGTGTTTCCCGCTTTGGCCTGCTGTCAGCGAAAGTGTCTGCGAGTCTGGCCGCGAGCGCGCCATCAGCGCGCTGTTGGCATGGAGATACGAAGTCAGCCGTGGAACGCTAGTGCGCCGGGCGCTTGGGCAGCGAATGAATCGTCCGCCACACGCGCTCCGATGTTGCCGGCATGGGCACGTCGACAACGCCAAGCGCATCGGTAATCGCATTGATGACGGCTGCCGGCGCACCAATTGCCCCGGCCTCGCCACAACCCTTCACGCCGAGCGGATTGTGCGTGCAGGGCGTGATGGTCATGTCGACCACGAAGCTCGGCAGGTCATCGGCGCGCGGCATGCAGTAGTCCATGTACGAGCCGGTCAGCAGCTGCCCGTACTCGTCGTAATGGCACGCTTCCATCAATGCCTGGCCGATGCCTTGCGCAATGCCACCGTGTACCTGACCTTCGACGATCATGGGGTTGATGACCTTGCCGAAATCATCCACCGCCGTGAACGCAATCACGCGCGTGACACCGGTTGACGGATCGATCTCCACCTCGCAGATGTGTGCGCCAGCGGGATAGGTGAAGTTACCGGGGTCGTAGAACGCCTTCTCAGACAAGCCCATCTCTTCGCCATCAGGGAAGTTGTTCGGCACGTAGGCCGAGAACGCAACTTCGCCAAACGTCACGGAGCGGTTGGAGTTGCGCAACGAATACACGCCCTTCTCGAAGTCGACCTGATCGACATCGCCTTCCAGCATGTGTGCAGCGATACGTCGACCTTTGGCGATGACCTTCTCTGCGGCGCGGAACAGCGCAGAGCCACCGACCGCGACAGAGCGAGAACCGTAGGTACCCAGGCCGTACTCACTGCGACCCGTGTCGCCGTGTACCACTTCGACGCTGTCATACGGCACGCCCAGCAGGTCCGACACGATCTGCGCGAAGGTGGTCTCGTGACCCTGGCCGTGGCTGTGTGAGCCCGTGAATACCGTCACCGATCCTGTCGGGTTGACGCGAATCTCGCCCGACTCGAACAAACCCACACCGGCGCCGATGGACATGGCCAGCTTCGACGGCGCCAGCCCGCAGGCTTCGATGTAGCAGGAGAAGCCAATGCCACGCAGCATGCCGCGGGCTTTTGCTTCGGCGCGCCGCGCAGGAAAACCATCGTAGTCACACAGCGCAAGTGCGCGCGCGAGGCTCGCCTCGTAATTGCCCGTGTCGTACACCAGTGCAACCGGCGTGCTGTACGGAAACTCGTGCGGCTGGATGAAGTTCAACCTACGCAGTGCTGCCGGATCGACGCCCAGTTCGCGCGCAGCTGTTTCGACAATGCGCTCGATGACATACGTGGCTTCAGGCCGCCCGGCACCGCGATAGGCATCGACCGGCGTTGTATTCGTATACACCGCGTCGACGCTGACGTGAATTGCCGGTGTTCTGTATTGCCCCGCCAGCAGCGTGCCATAGAGATAGGTCGGCACCGAGGATGCAAACGTCGACAGATAGGCACCAACGTTCGCAGTGGTCTTGACGCGCAGACCCAGGAACACGCCCTTCGCATCCATCGCCAGTTCTGCAGTTGTCACGTGGTCGCGGCCATGTGCATCTGTCAGAAAGGCCTCTGAGCGATCCGACGTCCATTTGATGGGCCGGCCCACACGGCGCGCTGCCCAGACAACGGTGCTCTCCTCCGCATAGACGAAGATCTTTGAACCGAAGCCGCCGCCGACATCGGGCGAGATGACGCGCAGCTTGTGCTCCGGCGCAATCTTCACGAACGCCGACAGAATCAACCGCGCCAGATGCGGGTTCTGGCTGGTGGTCCACAAGGTGAACTCTTCACGCGCCGCGTCGTACTCGCCGATCGCCGCGCGCGGTTCCATGGCATTGGGAATCAGCCGATTGTTGACGAGGTCGATGCGCGTGACGTGCGCCGCCTGCGCAAACGCGGCCGACGTGGCCGCGGCATCACCCAGTTCCCACTCATAGGCGAGGTTGTGCGGAATGCTGGGATAGATCTGCAACGTGTCGGGCGACGACGCCTCCGCCGTCGACACCACTGCCGTCAGCTCCTCGAACTCGGGGATCACGAGCTCGGCCGCTGAACGCGCGGCTGCCAGCGTCTCGGCAATCACAATGCCGTAGGGCTCGCCTGCGTAGTTGACGCTGTCGACCGCCAGCGGTGGATGCGCTGGCTGCTTCATCGGCGAACCATCCTTGGAATGCACCATCCATCCGCAGGGCAGATCGCCGATGCCATCCGCCGCCATATCACGACCGGTGTAGATCGCCACCAGACCCGGCACGCGCTGAGCCTCTTCAAGGTCGATCGACACAATGCGCGCACGCGCGTGCGGCGAACGCAGAAACACGGCGAAGGTCTGGCCGTAACGATTCATATCGTCGGTGTACTGGCCGCGCCCGGTGATGAAGCGCACGTCTTCCCGCCGGCGAACAGACGCGCCGATGCCGGTGCCGCGCTCGGCACTCACATCCGACGTTGCTTTGCCGTCGGCCGCCACCTGACCTGCTGCATCGACCGCCTCGTTAACCATGCTTGCCTGCCTCACGCATCTTCTCGCCACCGCTCAGCACGGCCTTGACGATGTTGTGGTAACCCGTGCACCGGCAGATGTTGCCGTCGAGTTCGGCGCGCACCATTTCTTCGGTCAACACACCCGCTTCGCTCAACACACCCGCGTCGCTTCGCGCACCACCCGCTGCACCTGAGTGTCGCTGCACCAGACCGATTGCCGACATGATCATGCCCGGGGTGCAGAAACCGCATTGCAGGCCGTGGTGCTCGCGAAACGCCGCCTGCATCGGGTGCAGATTTTCTGCAGTCCCCACGCCTTCGATTGTCGTGACGCTGCTGCCGTCAACCTGCACGGCAAGCACGTTGCATGACTTCACGGGCACACCATCCAGATGCACTGTGCATGCACCGCACTGACTTGTGTCACACCCGACATGCGTGCCGGTCAGCCGAAGGCTGGTCCGAAGCAGATCCACCAGCAGTGTGTTTTCCGGCACGTCCAGCGCGCGCGCTTGCCCGTTGACTGTCAGCGATACCTGCATGCCCCCTCCTCTGTTCTTCCTAACCTGATTGACCTGATTGACCTGATTGACCCGATTGACCCGATTGCCGGAAAGCCCGGAACCGGATGCCTGGATGTCGAGACCCGAACGTACAACCGTCAGAGCGCCGCCAGCAGTACTGCCAGCAACACAATGCCAAACACCACGCCCCACACGAACTTCTGATTACTGGGTTGAAAGGCGCGTTCACTCGGCCCGCCGTCAACCGAGGGCGCGCTCTCGACAGCCGAACAGACCACAGCAGACGCGCTGTCCGCACGTTGGGCTGCGGCCGATTCAGCCATCGCCACTGCCGCATCCTCTGCGGCATTCGGTGTAACAGCGGCAGCATGCGTTGCAGCGGCCCCGTTCGCCGCACCCAGCTGCTCGGCAAACCGACCAAAGAAATCGTCGGCCATCTTGCGCGCAGCACCGTCGATCAGGCGCGAGCCGATCTGCGCCAGCTTGCCGCCCACCTTTGCCTCGATGTCGTACTGCAGCAAAGTCTCCGATGGGCCATTGGCAATGAGCCGCAAACGCGCTTCGCCACGCGCGAAGCCGGCAGCGCCGCCCTTGCCGGCTCCGACCAGCGTGTAGCTCGACGGCGGATCAAGATCAGTCAGCGTCACCTCACCCGCAAACGTGGCGCTGACAGGCCCGACCCTGGCGCGCACCGACGCAGTGAAATGTGTGTCGTCAATTCGTTGCATCTCTTCGCAACCTTCGATGGATCGCTGCAGCACGGCCGGATCATTCAATGCGGTCCACACGGCTTCACGTGAAGCCTGAATGCGAAACTCACCCGATTGCTGCACAGCTCAACGCTCCGAAAAAAAAGCAGTGGCTGGCTCATCGAGAACAGCTGCTCCCTGAATACACGGCCCAATCCACAATCCACAATCCACAATCCACAATCCACAATCCACTGCGCAGAAATGCCCGAGGACAGTCGACGTACGGCTCAGTTGCACGAGTGTGCAACCAACCAGTGGATGCCCATCAGGAGGACGGCACTCTGACACGAACGCACGCGCACGCTCAACGAAAAAAAACGGACGACGGACCGCCTGCCCAACTACTGCACAAACGCCAGCCGCATAGCGGCAGTCAAGCGATCCGCAATCGCGCGACGCATGGGCTCGCGTTGCAGCAGCGCCTGATTGAGCTCGATCTCGATGCCAAGATACTGCGCGTCAGGGAGCAGCGTGCGCAGACTTGTGGTGTGGCCATCGGCGTTGCCGCGATACGGATAGTTCAGCCGCACACGTAATGCAGGCAACACCGCTTTCCCAGCAGCAAGAGCGCGTGCGGCCGGCCGCGCGCCAAGCGCGGCGTTCTTCGCCCGGGCGCCATCCTTGTTCGCCCGCAGGGCGGCGGCCAGCACGCGCGCATGCTGCCGTTCGCCGCGCCGCGCCGGGTCATACAGCAGGCCGATATCACAATTGCGTTCTTCGCCATGCCACACCGGCGCAAATGAATGCACGCTGAGATGCAACACCGGCCCAGCGGCTACCAGACGCTGCAACGCCGACCAGGCCGCCGCACGGAACGGCGCGTGCCACTGATCGATCAATCCCGCACGCACCGACGCACTCAGACCGCCAGCAAACGCTGAGTGCACCTGCCGGTGGTGTTCCGATCTGTTCAAATCGACAAGCAGCCGCGTGATACCGCCGGCAATCAGCGGCGCGTGCAGCGCACGCGCCATCTGCTGGGCCACCGCAAGCGCGCCGATGTCATACGCGCGATGCGTTTGCAACACCGCGCGCGCGCCCTTGAAACAACCTTGCAGCGCGGCGGGCACAGCGTTGCTTGCATGCTCACATGTGAGCAGAAGCTGCCAATGGCGCGCCATCAGGGCGCCCCGCCATCATGGCGCGCCATCAGGGCGCGAACAGTTCATTGGCCTGCAGGCATCTGCCAAGCTCGCGATACACATGCTCGAGACCCGCACGCGACGCATCTTCATGCACAGCACGCAGGATGCGCCGCGCGAGCGGGCCCTGATGCATCTGCACCTCGAGCGCAGCGGCGGCGGCAGGCGACAGCGACACCCCGTTCAGCAGACGCGCCCACAGCTCACCTGCTGACATGCTCCGAGCGTTACCGGTCAGTGCGCCCACGTACTCCGCCGGCAATCGCGTGGTCTCGCCGTCGCGAATGGTGGCGAGGAACACCGCGGCCAGTGCAGCCGTGTCGGGCTGCGCGTCGGTCATGCTCATGCGAGGGACCAGCGCACGAAGCACACCCACGACCGCCTCGACAATCGCCACATCGGCTCGCGGACACTCCTGGCAATCCACAATACGAATCTCCACCGCATTGCGATCGAAGCGCGTGATGGCGCCGCGCGAGTTCAGCCACTCCTCCTGCAGCACGTTCAGCGTATCGAGGGCCGCGATGTCGGCGTACATCGGCGCCAGGATGCGCTGATCGTATTCAGCACGGCTGTTGATGTCTTCCGGCACGATCTGGCCGGCAATGCTCGGCACGCGATCAGCGTTGTGCCGATAGACCTCCATGCGGTAGTCCAGCCAGCCACTGCGACGTCCTTCGCACAACGGCGTGCTGGCACTGAGCGCGGGCAACACGGGCAGCAACAGCCGAATGGCCTTGTGCAGGCGCGCCAGTTCCGCATCGTCGGCAAACGGCAGATTGATGTGCACGCTCTGCAGGTTCGCCCAGCCATGGCCCTTGCAGGAAAAGATACGGTCGAAGCTCTCATAGATTTCGTTCTGGCCGCCCGGCCACAGCACCAGTTCGTCCGGCAGCATCCATGGATGCATGCCGGTGCCCAGCAGCTGGGCGCGGAAGGGCATCAGAATTTCATTGATGGCGCGCACCTCCAGCGCAAATGCCTCATGCACGCCATCAAGACTCGGCGCCGGACCGTTGGTCTTCAGCTCCACCACATGCCCAGCCAGCTCATTCGACCAGGCAATGGGCCCGCGTTCGATTTCATCCACAAGCGAGCCTGCAACCGTCGTAAACAGTCGATCGCAGATCGGCCGCACGTTGAGCGTCGCGGCATCGACAATCATGTACTCAATCTCGATGCCGAAGCCTTCGAACAACGACAGTGTTTTGCTCATGATGAAGGTGCTCTATTCATGACGCCAGGGTTTAGTTCATGACGACAGGGTGTAATTCATGACGACAGGGTGGAACTCACAACGACGATGCCGCGCCCAGGAGCACGGGTTCAGACGATCGCATCCTGGTTCGGCACGCGCTTCTTCTGCTCTACCCGCTGCATCAGGGTGTTCATGATCGAGGCGTAGATGGTGTCCTTGGCCAGCTTATCTTCAACGCCACCATCAATACTCGGGTTGTCGTTGATCTCGATGATGTAGCACTTGCCATTGATCTCCTTGAGATCGACGCCGTAAAGACCACGACCAATCAGGTTGGCAGCCTTCATGGCCGTTTCCAGCACGTGCGGCGGCGCGTCTTCAACCCTCAGCGTGTCGTAGTAGCCCTCATCGGCCTTGTTGCCCGCCGCATCGCGCTTGACGATCTGCCAGTGCTGCCGCGCCATGTAGTAGCGACACACATATAGCGGCTCACCCGCACATACGCCGATGCGCCAGTCAAAATCCGTCGGCAGAAATTCCTGCGCGACAATCAGCTCCGAGTCGTCCAGCAACTCGCCGGCCACGCGCTTCAGTTCCTGTTCCGTATCCACCTTCTTCACGCCCTTGGAGAACGCGCTGTCGGGCTGCTTGAGCACACAGGGCAAGCCCAGTGCGCCCGCGACCTCATCGACGTTACGACGATGCAGCAGCAACGTACGCGGGTGCGGAATGCGGTGCCGGCGCAGCAGTTCCGCCAGATACACCTTGTTCGTACAACGCAGGATCGACTCAGGGTCGTCGATGACCACCAGCCCGAGCGCTGCGGCGCGCTGCGCAAACCGGAAGGTGTAGTGATTGACCGCCGTAGTGGCGCGAATGAACAGCGCGTCGTACTCCGCAATGTGGGCATAGTCCTCGCGGGTCACCATGTCCACATCGAAACCCACCTTCTCTGCGGCACGTACGAAGCGCCGCATCGCAACGTCGTTCGAGGGGCGTTCCTCTTCTTCCGGCGCATGCAGAATGGCCAGGTCGTAGCGGCCGCCCTTGGGCCGCGCGCTGCGCCGCGTGCGTCCGGAGAAGTACTCATTCGCCGCTTCCACCACGAAGCTCTGGTGCTCTGCCGAGATGGCGCTCGCGTCGATGGGTTCGAGACGACGCAGAATCCAGCCGTCTTCGTTGCGCTGAAAGAACGCCCGCAGAAACGGCGCCGGCACCAGATTGAACAGCCGCCGCGACAGCGCACTGTAGCGCGCTGCCGTGTTGCGCCCGAAGTAGATGGACAGCGTGAACTCATCAGACACCAGCGGTTTCAAGCAGCGCTGAATCTCGTCTTCGAGTTCCTCGTAGAACACCTGCACGCGCGCCTGGTGGCGAAACTCAGACAGCGTCTCGATGCTTGGGATCGGCCGATGCCCGCGCGCACCCGCCAGCAACGATACGTAGTAGCCCGCACGCTGATACTTGTACGACCGGCAGAGATTGAACACGCGTACGCCACGCCGCTCACTGTGCTCGCTCGAGGTCAGATACTCACGCGCGGAGATGACCTGCACGTCGGGTATGTCGAATGGCCAATCCTTCGGTTGGTCTACCACGATCAATGCATGCAAGGACGCTAACTCCTGTGTTCATCGGGGCTGGAAGAGTCGTCTGCTGCAGGTTCGTCTGCCGGAATGTCGCCATCGTGTGCGGCGGCCGTCTGACGCTTCTCGACAATGAGCAGGTTGGCATCCCCTGTCAGTACGCCGAGCATGATCGCGCCGATGACGCGCTCGATGTGCACTTCATATTCGTGGCTGCCATAGGGATGCAGCGGCTCGAGCGTCGGGCCCATCGGATCTGAGATGGACACCATGCCTGTGCCCGAGTCGTAGCCGCGCAGCACAACGAAGTGGCCTGCGGGCCGGCCATCGATGTCATCGAACTGATCATCCGCAGGACGCTCGCGCGGCAGGCCGTAGAGATAGGTCGCGGACAGCCCCGCAATGACAGGCACACCGCGCTCGAGGTAGGACACGAGCAACCGTGAACTCAGCTCAACGTGTTCAATCTGCCCGCCATGCGCGAGGAAGGAGAGATAGGCATCCGTTTCCTGGCCCAGGCGCTTGCCACCACGCGAACTCAACTGCGCAATCAGCTTTCCCTGCAGATCAACGGGGCGCCGAAGATCTGCGCGCACCTGCGAAACGACCTGCGGCTTGAACCAGCTCGGATCGAACACCCGAAGGTCGTACACGATGACCTTGACCAGATAGCCACGCGCCAGCGCATGTGCACCGAGAAACGGTGCCAGCGTGCCGCCTTCGGGCAACCGCCGTACCCCATCGATGACGTCGGCGAGCCGCGCCCGATCGCCATGAAAGAAGTACACCGCCTGCAGGCAGGTGGGCCCGCACGTGGTGTCGTCTGGCTGCGGCAGGATCGAGAGACGAAGTCGACGCGTCATATCACTGAAGGATTCCGATGGTTCGTTCGAGCGGCGGAGTCTTTGCAGATGCCGGGCTGCTGATGGGATATCGATGGACGTCCACCCGTTGCAGCTTCGCCATGGCCAGCAGCATCAGCGCTTGCGCCGCCGACCCAGAAAACGTTTGAGCCGATCATTGGTCTCTGCCGCGCTGAACGCGTTCGGATAGTAGAAGCCATTCAACCAGGCAACCATGTCCAGATGCTCCGGATGTTCAGGCGTTGCAAGCACATTCAGCAGATGCCGAAAGGCCTGCGCGCCACCGCAGTCCTCCGGCGGCCCCGCGCGCGCACCATCCAAGCACACCGGCAGTACATCGCCAGCCACGAATTCGCGCACACCCAGCAACTCGACCCGGTGCTCCCACCAGTTACCGAAGTCGTAGACGTAGCGCAACGTGTCGCCCACTTCAGTGAGCAACTGCGAGATCCGCACCCCACTCTGGTCGTCCACGCGGGTCTGGTCATCGTCGGGAATGCCGTAGCGCACGCCGCCGCGCTCAAAGAAATGCAGATGCTGGTCGTCCCAATCGAAGAGGATCTGCAGCGCAGCGTGCACATCCGCCAGCAGCATGTCCGACGACAGCGTGAAGCGGCGCCAGATCTCCGGCACATCGGCAAGACAGGCCTGCAGCACATAGGTGCGGCGCAATGCGCTGACTTCACTCACTCCGCACCTCCCTGCCGGACACACCCGACGTGCCGGACATGCCCAGACGAACTGACCGGAGCCTAGCATCGGCTCCGCGCGCACCCGCACTCGCACTCGCGCTCAGAAGTCGAGGCCAAGCTGTGCGACCGGCCAACCGGGCATGGGCGCCACGCACTGCACGCGGCCCTGTTCGGCCGGCAGCGCTGAACTGAGCTCCGCGTGCATCGCCCGCGCCAGGCCCGGACTGTGGATATCGTTGGGGCAGTGCACCATGAAGTGCGCCAGACGACGACCGGGTTGCGTCCAGGTGCGCAGGTGCGCCGCCCACTCCGCCATGAACGGTCGGCTGTGGCTCAACAGTGGATGGCCCACGAACCTGACGATGCGCAGTGTTTCGGGGCCCTCCCACAGCACGGGCAGGTCCGGCTTCTCATGCACCGCCGCATCGAGATCGGCGTGCGCCGGCGCGTTGCCATGGATCGGCCTGCTGTCGAGCAGCACACGCCCACAGCCATGGCGTTGCAACAGATCGAACATGGGTGCAGGCGTACGCAGCAGTTCGCGGTTGCGAAACTCGACCGCGAACGCGTGTTCGCGAGGCAGCGCCCGCAGCAGCGCTTCAACCTGGCCAAGCTCGGCAAGGCCGATCCTTGGCGGCAGCTGCACCATGAACGGCCCGACATGCTCACCCAGGGGTGCCAGTCGATTGAACAGCGTCGACAGCAACGCGCGTTCGCGGGCCAGCCCGCCGTGTGTCACCTGGCGCGGCAGCTTGAAGCAGAACGTGAACGACACACCGCGCAGAATCTCGCACCAGCGTGCAACTGTCTGCACATCGGGCAGTGTGTAGAAGGTGATGTTGCCTTCCACCGTGGAAAACACTTTGACGTAACTCGCAAGCAGCGGTCGATCAGCCGGGAAGTACGGGCCACGCCACGGTGCATATGCCCACGCCGGCAGGCCGACGCGGATGGGCACGGCCGTCATGCGGCCGGCAGCAACATTGCGATGCTGCGCAGCTTGTCCGGGTTACGCACGGAGTCGAAGTACAGCAGTCTGCCGTCGGCAACCTCGATGCAGGTAATCGCGTCGAGCGCAGTGCCGGAAAACGACGCGATCCCGAAACCGCCGTTCACGGCGACCAGCCTTGTGTGCTGCGACTGCGGACCGGCTTTGCGCCACAGATGCAGCATGACGGTTGCCACACGTTCGGCGCCCGTGACGACCGAGACAAAGGCCTTGACCTTGCCGCCTCCATCGCCGCGCATCTGAATGTCCGGATGCAACAAGGCAATCAGCGCGGCAACATCGCCGGCATGCAGCGCCATCTGCAGTTTCATGAGCAACTCGCTCTGCGCGCCGGGGGCCAGATCGAAACGTCGTTCGCCGGCCAGATGTGTGCGTGCACGTCGGTACCACTGCCTGCAGGTTGCCACCGGTGCATCGATCGCGGCCGCGATGTCCGCGTACTCCAGGTCCAACGCCTCGCGCAACACAAACACAGCACGTTCGTGGGGCGCAAGACGCTCGAACATGCGCAGCATCGCCAGGCTCAAGGTTTCATCCCGTTCCAGCACGGACTCCGGACTGTCCGTTGACGCTGTCTCGACGAATGTCTCGACATAGGGCTCCGGAAGCCAAGGACCGCTGTAGTCCATGCGCTCGCGCTGCAGGCGCCGCAGGCGATCGATGCACAACCGCGTCACGACCGTAGTCAGAAACGCGCGCGGCGTCGCGATGTCATCAGTTGCCGCACGCTGCCAACGCAGGAACGCGTCCTGCATGACGTCCTCTGCATCACCCGCGCTGCCAAGCATCCGGTACGCAAGGCCCAGCAGACGACCGCGCTGTTGTTCAAACACGGCAAGCCAGGTGGCTTCTACACATTTATTCGTCATCACAACCATCCGATGAATTGGGCGTCCACCCACGCGTACGCGGCCCGCACACAACAACAGGACGCTGCCCGGCGCATGGGTGTGACAGCCGCGCCCCCATTACCATTCGCGCCAACGTCATTCAAATCAACAGGAGCGCGCAGCATGAGCTGGCAACCGGAAATTGACGAACTGAACCGCCGCGCGGCCCTGGCGGAAGAGATGGGCGGCGCCGACAAGGTGGCGCGGCAGAAGAGCCAAGGCAAGCTCACTGTGCGGGAACGCATCAACCTGTTGCTGGACGCAGGCAGTTTCCACGAAATCGGCAAGACCAGCGGCCGCGCCATCTACAACGATGCTGGCGAGCTCAGCGAGTATTCGCCGGCCAACTTTCTTGTAGGGCGCGGCCGCATCGAGGGTCGCATGGTCGTCGTGGGTGCCGACGACTTTACCGTGCGCGGTGGCGCTGCCGATGCAGCGATTGGTGCCAAACAGATTCTCAGCGAGCAGATGGCCGGCGAACTGCGCTTGCCGCTGGTACGCCTGATCGATGGCACCGGTGGTGGCGGATCCGTAAAGACGCTGGACGCCAAAGACGCACGTACCTATGTGCCACGCAACCCGGCCTGGGACCATGTCGTCGACAACCTCGCCACGGTGCCCGTGGTATCGCTGTGCCTTGGGCCCGTCGCCGGACTCGGCGCCGCACGGGCGGTCAGCAGCCACTATTCCGTGATGGTGAAAGGGCTGTCGCAGTTGTTTGTTGCGGGGCCGCCTTTGGTCAATCGACTCGTCAACCGGCTGGGAGAGTCTGTCGACAAGGAGACGCTGGGCGGCTCACGCATCCACACGCGCA
>CAMAVY010000101.1 GCA_945861675.1 Klebsiella pneumoniae
GAAGATCTCCTGGACGCAGGTGGAGACCGGCTCGGCGATCACCTGGAAATACCCCAGCGTGGTGCTGCGCGGCGATCACAGCGTGGGCGAGTTCTACTCGGTTGCGCTGACACACCATCGGCAGCAGGCAGACACCGGCACGAAGATGATCCACATGGGGCGCAATACACGCAGCACCATCATCTCCAAGGGCATTGCCGCCGGACACAGCCAGAACAGCTATCGCGGTCTGGTGCGCTTTTCGCCAACAGCAGTCGGGGCACGCAACTACACGCAGTGCGACTCGCTGTTGATCGGCAGCGCATCGGGGGCGCACACCTTTCCGTATATCGAGAGTCGCAACGCAAGCGCTGCGGTGGAACATGAAGCGACCACGTCGCGCGTCAGCGACGACGCATTGTTTCTCTGCAAACAGCGGGGAATCGACCCTGAACGCGCGGTCGCGTTGATCGTGAACGGGTTCTGCAAAGCAGTCTTCAAGGAACTGCCGATGGAGTTCGCCGTTGAGGCAGGAAAGCTGCTGGAAGTCAGCCTCGAAGGATCCGTTGGTTGAGCGGCACACGCCGCGCAGACCGTGCACCGCCCGCTTGTCTCACGCATTGCCGTTGGCGCGCGTTGCGCTGAACGCGCGATGCTCTGCCCGCGCACACAACCCAGATACCCGGTAACCAAGAAACCCCATGCTCTGCATCAAAGACCTGAACGTCAGCGTTGACGGCCGCCGCATCCTGGACGGCTTATCACTCGACATAAAGGCAGGCGAAGTCCATGCCGTGATGGGCCCCAACGGCTCCGGCAAATCGACCCTGGCCAATGTCCTGGCAGGCCGCGACGGTTATGTGATCGAAAGCGGTTCGGTGCAGTTCGACGGTGTCGACCTGCTGCCGATGCCGGCAGAAGTTCGCGCACGCGCGGGCGTGTTTCTGGCGTTTCAATATCCCGTCGAGATTCCCGGTGTCAGCAATCTAGAGTTCCTGAAGGCATCGCTTGAAGCCATCTGCAATGCGCGCGGGAAGGCGATGCTCAGTACGCCCGAGTTCATGAAACGCGCACGCGCGCTGGCGACCGAGCTTGGCCTTGACCCCGACATGCTCAAGCGCGGCGTGAACGAAGGATTCTCCGGCGGCGAAAAGAAGCGCAATGAAATTCTGCAACTGCGCTTGCTGGAACCACGCTTTGCGCTGCTGGACGAGACCGACTCCGGACTCGACATCGATGCGCTGAAGCTGGTCGCGGCCGGCATCAACTCGGCGCGCAGTCCCGACCGTGCGTTTCTGCTGGTCACTCACTACCAGCGCCTGCTGGACTTCGTGACGCCCGATTACGTACACGTGCTTGCGAAGGGTCGCATTCAACGCAGCGGTGGCCCTGAACTGGCGCACGAACTTGAAGCCCGCGGCTATGCCTGGATTACTGACCATGCCAGCTGACGCGCGCGGCCGGCCTGATCCGTTGCCAGAACTGCTGCCGGAGTTCGCGGCCGCCTGGCAGCAGCGGCCTGATCCTCCGGCATGGCTGCGTCGCGTGCGCGAAACTGCACTGACGGCGCTGCAGGGTATGCAACTGCCCGACGAGCACAGTGAGGCGTGGCGCTACACCAGCCTGCCGACGTTGCGGGCGGTTGAGAATCTCGCGGCGCCGCCGGCAGCGGGTTTGGCACTGGCGGCCGCTCATCTGAACTGGCTGGTCGCCAATGGGACACCGACAACGCGGCGCGCCTCGTTCTCGAACGGCAAGGTCATCTCCATCGATGCAGACCCTTCGATCGGATTCGCCGTCGCAACCCAGAGGGTGCCCGAACACTTTGCAACGCTGGCACCGATGCACGATGCCTACGTGGCATTGAACAGCGCGTTGATGCACGACGTGCTCTGCATAGACGTGCCGCCAGGTCAGGATGGTGGCAGCGTGCTGCTGCAGCACAGCACCGCTGCTGCACTGCAAGGCCAGGTTGCGCCGCGCATCTGCATTCGCTTGCAGCGCCACGCGCAGCTCACCTTGATTGAGGATCTGGCGCCTGCCGGCGGCCTGCACAATCTGGTTACCGAGATCGAGCTTGCGCCCGGCGCCCAACTGCGCCACTGGCGTGCCGCACGTGGCGGCAGCGGTGTGAGCATTGCGCGCACCTATGTGCGCGTGCAGCGCGGCGCGCACTACCAGGGCTACCAGCAGCTCGAAGGTGGTCAGCGGGTTCGTGAAGAACTGCAGATCGAACTGGCTGAAGAAGGCGCACAAGCGACGATGGCCGGCGTTGGCCATGTGCTTGCACGCGATCACGCCGATCTGTCACTGCGCATCGTGCATGGTGCCTCGCACACACGTTCCACCAGCCAGTACCGCGGCATTGCCGGCGAACGCGGCAGGTTCGTGTTTCGCGGGCAGATCCACATTCCCGAAGGCGTGCGCGGCATTGATGCTGCGCTGACCAACAAAAACATCCTGCTGTCCAACGATGCCGAGATCGACACGCGACCCGAGCTCACGATCAATGCGGACGACGTGCGCTGCAGTCACGGGGCCACCGTGGGTCAGTTGGATGGTGATGCATTGTTCCTGATGCGTGCTCGCGGCATCGATGAGACCCTGGCACGCGCACTCATCAAGCGCGCATTCGCGATGGCTGCTTTGCTGGCACTGCCCGAGGATGCGGCCCGGGGACAATTGCTGGAACGCTTACAGACGCTGCTCGGATCCGCGCCATGAGTTTCCACGCCGCTGCGCGGCGCGCAGAGTTCCCACTGCTGCAACGGCAACTCAACGGCAAGCCGCTGACGTATCTGGACAACGCTGCGACGACGCAGAAACCCGAAGCCGTCATTGCCGCAATCGTTGCGTACTACAGAGAGTGCAACGCCAACGTGCATCGCGCAGCGCACGGCATTGCCACCGAAGCAACCGATCGCTTCGAGGCAGCCCGAAGCAAAGTTGCACATTGGATCAACGCTGCAAGTCCAGACGAAATCATCTGGACCCGCGGCACGACCGACAGCATCAACATGGTGGCCGCAGGCCTGCAGGAGCGTGTGCAGGCGGGCGACGAGATCCTGGTCAGCCTGCTCGAACACCACAGCAACTTCGTCCCATGGCAACAGTTGGCCAAGCGCACCGCGGCGCGACTGGTGGTGATACCCGTTCTGCCGAGTGGAGACCTTGATGTGTCCACACTCGACACTCTACTGAATGCACGCACCAGAGTGCTCGCGCTCAGCCATGTGTCGAACGCCCTTGGTACGCACAACGATGTGCAGCCCTGGTTGCAGCGCGCAAAGCGCCTGGGCTGCATCACCTTGCTGGATGGTGCTCAGGCCATGGCGCATCTGCGCGTCGATGTGCAGGCACTTGGCTGCGACTTCTACGCATTCTCGGGGCACAAGATGTACGGTCCGACCGGCATCGGCGCGCTGTACGGTCGGCGGGATGCACTGCTTGCGCTCCAACCCTCGCAGTTCGGTGGGGAAATGATCAGCGATGTGCGCATCGAGCAGAGCACCTGGAACGAGCTGCCCTATCGGTTCGAGGCCGGCACACCACATATCGAAGGCGCCATCGGACTGGGTGCCGCGATCGACTACCTTGCCGAACTGGATTGGCCGGCAGTCGCAGCACATGAACAGGCGCTGCGCATGGCGGCCGAAGCTGGGCTGCGACAGATGCCCGGCGTGCGGATCGTTGGCGAGGCGAAGCATAAGGCCGCGGTTGTCTCGTTCGTCGTGGATGGCGCGCATTCCCATGACGTCGGCACATTGCTCGATGCACAGGGCATTGCTGTGCGCACGGGCCACCATTGCACCATGCCGCTCATGCACAGTCTTGGGCTGGCCGGCGGTACCGTGCGGGCATCCTTCGCGCTCTACAATGTCCAGCAGGACGTAGATAGATTTTTAACCGGGGTGCAGAAGGCGCTAAGCCTGTTGGCCTAGGCCATCGCACAGCAACTCGAATTTGGAATGAAGCAAGCGGAACGCAGATAGCGGAACGCAGATAACAGACAGCGCGATTCGCTGCGGAGAACTGAACAATGAGTGTCGCAACCTTTGAACCGATCGTCGTGCAGATGACGGACCGCGCCGCTGCACACGCACGCAAGCAGATTCACAACAGCCACAGCGCGGGTATTCGCCTCGGCGTCCGCAAGGCGGGCTGTTCGGGGTACATGTACAACGTTGAACTGGTCAGCGAGCCGGGCCCGGACGACTCAGGCTTTACGGTGGCCGAGAACGTCACGATCTACGTTGCGCGCGATACGCTCCCGCTGGTTGCGGGCACGGAGATCGACTACGTCACCGAAGGCCTGAATTCGAGCCTCAAGTTCCGCAATCCCAACGCCACGGGTGAATGTGGCTGTGGCGAAAGCTTCAAGGTCGATTGAGTGGAACGTCGCCTGATACACGTTGAACGTGACTGCCCGGCCTTGCTGGTTCCGCTGGGCGCACCCATCAGTATTCCCGCGGGCAGCTTCGTCACGCTCACCCAGGCGTTGGGCGGCAGCTACACGGTTGTCGTCAACGGCAACATGGCGCGCGTGGATGGCACCGACGCAGCCGCCCTGGGCATGGCGCCGCTGGTCTTCAATTTCCCGCCGGCAACTGATGACAACGTCGATCTGGATCAGGTGCATGAAGTCCTGGGCACCATCTACGACCCGGAGATTCCCGTCTCGATCCTGGAGCTCGGGCTTGTATACGACTGCCACGTCGAGCAGGTCAGCGCCGATCCACAGCGCAGCAATTCTCCGCAAAACAAGGTTGTGATTCGCATGACGCTGACCGCGCCGGGTTGCGGGATGGGACCTGTGCTCGTGAATGATGTGAAATACCGCGTGGCCAAAGTCCCCAACGTGCACAGCGTCGATGTCGATCTGGTGTTCGATCCACCCTGGTCTCGGGATCGAATGTCCGATACTGCGCGACTCGAACTCGGCATGTTCTGATGGCTGAGGAATCGAACGCCACGTCGCCCGTGCATGCGCAGATCAAGGACAATCCGTACGGCACACGTGTACGCAGCGCAGACATCAGCGAAACGCTGAGCTTTCTCGATGACTGGGAGTCGCGCTACCGCTTCATCCTGGATCTCGGGCGCGATCTGCCTGCTATGCCGACCGACCTGCAGACGCAGGCGCGACTACTTCGTGGTTGCCAGAGCCAGGTCTGGATTGAACACGCCGAGATCGATGGCCGGCTGTGGTTCATGGTCGATGCAGATGCGCACATCGTGCGCGGCCTCATCGCCATCGTGCTGGCCGCGCTGAATGGGCGCACGCCTGCAGAACTGTTGCAGGTCGACATCGACGCCTACTTCGGTGACCTTGAGTTGCTGAAGCATCTGTCGCAGACGCGCGGCAACGGGTTGCGTGCGCTCGTCGCGCGAATGCGCGGCATCGCCACAGTCGCAGCCGCAGCCGCAGCCGAGTAGTCACTAGCCGTCTGTTCGCTGGGGCTCCACGCGCTCAGGCTCCACGTGCTCGGCAACCCCGCGCTCCGAAGTGGCAGGCCAGCGAGCGCGGCAACGTGCGATGAAGCGGTTGGCAGCCTGAGATAGAGGCTGATCGCGCAGGTAGAACACGCCAACACGACGTTCAATCTGTGCAAATGGCACGCCTTCGATTGGCACGAGGTCATCGCGGTCTTCGAGCAGTAGATGGCTGAGATAGGTCACACCCTTGCCTTCGGCTGCCAGTTGCAGGCGAAGATCCAGATGCGTGATCTCCCAGACCGCGCCGAACGCATTGCGCAACCGCTCGCCATTCGCCCGGCCCTGCGTCTCACCGCGACCTGGTGAATCTTCCAGATAGGACGTGAGCAACGGCGTCTCGGGTAGCACCTGCGTGGGTTCACTCAGAAAGCGCTGCAGCTCAGGGTGGCCTTTGCCAACTACCAGCTGACGCACCTCAGTAAAACAATCGACCAGTGCGTAGTGCCCTGGCATCTGATGCAGAAATGGGCCGAATCCGAGCTCCCAACGGCCCTCTCCCACGCCGACCACGATCTCGCGGCTGGGCACCACGGCAACCTTGAGCCGCGTCAACGGATTGCGCTCGCTGAAGTCACGCAGCAACGCCATGCCGAAGCGGTGGTTCACCGCGCTCGACAGCGCCAGCGACAGCGTTGAACGTGCGCCTGCGCGAATCTGTTCGACATCCTGCAGCGTTTCAAGCTCGGCCTTGGCCATCGTTTCTGCGAAGCGCAGCACACGTACGCCTGCCTCGGTGAGCTTTGGCGGGCTACCTCGCTTCAGCAGTTGCGTACCGAGCTTGTGCTCCAGGTTCGCGACAGCCTGGCTTACGGCGGACTGTGACAATGACAGCCGTTCTGCTGCGCGGCTGAATCCACCTGCCTCGACCACCGCAAGAAACACGCGCAGCTCATGTCGCTCCAGCATGTGTAGTTCCTCCCCCAAGACAGATGGTCGCCGCGCCAGTACACCGGCAGCGGCGCGCTGGCGACGCCGACACACGCGATACGCAACACCCCATTGCGACACATGTGATCCGAATCCTGCACCCTGATCAGGCGCTAAAGGTATCGACGCCAACGATGCATCGATCGGCCCGGGCGATGTATCGGCGCTAACGATAGCGGCATCGCTGCAGCGGTGTTCCTCGCAGGCCAGCCGATGCGCACAGTGCACCTCGATTTTCACGTTACCGCAGTCAACTACAGGAAGCCGAACATGGAACGCGCCAACGAACGTGTCGCGAAAGGCCTGGCTGGCGTTGTCGTCGACGACACGGCCATCAGCGAGATCGACGGCCAGGCCGGTGCATTGCGCTATCGCGGCTATGCCATCGAGCAACTCTCAACACTACCGTTTGAAACCGTGGTCATGATGCTGCTGAGTGGTGATCTACCCAAGCCTGCCGACGCCGCAGCATTCGCACGCCGGCTGCGCGAGCACACCCGCCTGCCACCGGCCATTGCCGAGGCGGTGCTGGCAATCGCCGCCGTGGCCAAGCACCCGATGCTGGCGCTGCAAGCCTCGGCGCCCCTTCTGGTCGGCGGTACCCGCGTCGGCTTGGCTGTTCCCGGAGTGGCAAGCAGCACGAGACTGGCGGACGACACCAGCACGTCCGATGACGGTTTCGTGCTTGCCGCTCGCCTGCCGGCCGCGTTGGCGTTGATTCTGCGTGGCCGCGCCGCATGGCCAGATGTGACCGACGCCCTGCATCTGCAAACGACGACGGCAGAACCCTACGGATCTCTCATCCTGCGACTGCTCACCGGACAGACCCCCTCGCCCGAGGCTGCGCACGCATTTGAGCAAACTCAGATTCTGCAGATGGAGCACGGATTCAATGCCGGCACGTTCACGGCCCGCGTCGTCGCATCCACACTTGCGCCCGTACAAAGCGCCGTTTCGGCCGCGATCGGCGCGCTGTATGGCCCGCTGCACGGCGGCGCCGACCAAGCCGCAATCGAGATGGCGCGCGCCATTGGCGATGCCGCATCCGTGCCTGCGGCGCTGCAGGCGATGACCGCCCGCGGCGAGAAGGTGATGGGTATGGGCCATCGCGAGTACCGCGTGATCGACCCGCGCTCACGCGTGATCGAAGCCATCGCAGAACGCATTGCACGACCCGGCGCCGGCGCCGAAGAGTTGGCAATTCTGAAGGCCATCGCAAGAGGAACTGCAGGAGCAACAGCGCTAGAAACAGCAGGCCAACCGGCCCGGACGCTGCATCCGAACCTCGAGTTCTACAAGGGCGTGGTGTTTCTCGCGTTGGGGCTCGCTCCCGCCAGTTTCACGTGCTGCTTCGCGATTGCCCGCGTGTGGGGCTACGTCGCGCACTTCGTCGAATGTCAGATACACAACCGTATTCTCAGGCCGGCAGCAGCCTACGTTGGACCCGCTGCGCGTGCGGTTGAGTAAGGGAGACGGCGGGCACGAGGTCGTTGGACTGGCGTCGCGATTGCCGCACGCCAGCCCGTCTGCTTACGCGCGGCTGCTGATGCTCTCGCGTGGCGCGGATGGCTGACGCGCGACCTGCGTCGTCACACAGCGCCCAGCAGCGGTCGACCGACAAATGATCGGCCGCGGCGCGTCATCGCAATGATCAGACCGGCCTCTGTGCGCGACACATCGCACGCCGCCACCAGGTCGTCCACACTTGCGCCACGACGTGCGAGCTCCACAGCGCGTTCGGTATCGAGCATCTGACTCGATGTGCTGCCTGAACTCGCTTGCTGCGAGTCACGCGCGGCAGAGGATTCTCGTTGGACACGCGCAGATCGCCCAGCACGCCGCCGACCTGACCCGTGTCAGAAACGCTGAAGCCCTGCACTTTGGCCTGGCTGTTGTTGACCACGAAGCCATCCTTGTCGATGCCGAACTGGCCCGCACGGGAATAGATGCGGCTGCCACCCTGGGCGAGGATGAAGAAGCCGTTGCCATCGATTGCAAGGTCGAGACTGTTGTTGGTGAATGTGATCGTGCCTTGTTCGAACTGCTGCGCCACGTTGGCCAGCTTCACCCCACTGCCGATCAGGTTCGTGCCACTGCCAAGCAGCGTGGACGCATAGACATCGCCAAATTCGGCACGAGATCGCTTGAAGCCGATGGTGCTGGCGTTGGCGATGTTCTGACCGGTAACGCGCAGATCGTTGGCGGCGGCATTAAGTCCAGAGAGTGCGGAATTGAACGTCATGTTTTCGGCTCTTCCTGTTGATCAGGCGATTCGCAACTGCGTGAATCGCACAAAGAAAACTGCACTTGGAGAGGCTTCAGTGCCAAGGCGCTGGCCGTTTGCTCCGCGGAGCTCAGTCGGTCCAGGCAAAACGGCAGATCAATGCACCTCGCGGACATTCGCCATCGGCACTGCGCCTACGCCGGCAACGTTGAGCACCACCGCGCCGTCAGCACCAATCGACACACTGTTGACGTTGGCCAGCAGTTCAACGCCCGCAGCAACGATGCCCTTGCCGAAGTTGCCCTCGGATTTGACCGTGTAACGGCCGGCGGCCAGCAGTACTCCGTCGTCGTCACGTCCGTCCCAGCTGATCGGCACATCGCCTGCGGCCCGTGTGCCGTAGTCCAGCGTCCGAACTTCGCGGCCCTGACCGTCCTGAATCCGCACCCGAACATTGGTTGCCGTCTCAGGCAGCACAGCGACACCCGTGACCGGCGACTCGCCATCGAAACTGCTGGCGTTGGTTGGCACGCGAACACTGCGCCCGACCAGCGTCGACGCCTGCAGCGCAAGGCTCGAGCGCATAGCCGTCGCCATTCCGCCGACACTTTTGTTCAGATTGTCCAGGCCCTCCACCGAGCTGAACTGCGCAAGTTGCGAGATGAACTCGCCGTTGTCCTGCGGGCTCAATGGATCCTGGTTCTCAAGCTGCGTGATCATCAACTCGAGAAATGCGTTCTTGCCCAACGGTGCGGCGTTGGTCGTGCTCCTGGGCGAGGTCTGGGTCGCCAGACTGCTGCTGGCTGTGGCGCTATCAATGGCTGTCATCGTGTTCCTGCTGTCTAGTGGGGTGAACGCATCTGCAGTTCACCCG
This sequence comes from Klebsiella pneumoniae, assembly GCA_945861675.1. Taxonomy (GTDB): domain Bacteria; phylum Pseudomonadota; class Gammaproteobacteria; order Pseudomonadales; family Azotimanducaceae; genus CAMAVY01. Next base: position 9,501 of record CAMAVY010000101.1, read on the forward strand.
ATGGCTGTTCAAGAGGTCCCGCTACACCACGGCAGATCATTGCCCGAGCGAAAGTAGCCGCGTGGCCATCTCCCTGGCCGCCTGCATCGTCTGCACGTTCACCTGAAAACTGCGCGAGGCGCTGATCATGTTGGCCATCTCTTCAACCACGTTCACGTTCGGGTAGGCCACGTAGCCGTTGGCATCTGCATACGGATGGTCTGGCTCGTAGTGCAGTTCTGGGGGCGCCTGACTCTCGATGATGCCGAGCACACGGACACCGCGTGATGCGCTGCGCTCGTCGAGTGCATCTGCGGTCGCGCCGAAGCCGGATGCGGTGCGTCCGCCCGCAGCGCTGATTGCGCTTGCCGCAATCGCAGCGAACACAGGATGTCGTGCACGATAGGTCGTGCCTACGCTGCTGCTGACACTCTGGGCATTGGCGAGGTTGCTGGCCGTGACGTTCAGGCGAACGCTCTGCGCGCTCATCGCGCTGCCGGAGACATCGAATACATCAAGCAGTCCCATGGCTTCAGTCTCCTCTGATTGCGCTGATCAGCCCACGGAACCGGCTGTTCAGGAAATTGAAGCTCGCCTCGAAGGCCACGCTGTTCTGCGCAAACGTGGCCATCTCCTGATCGGAGTCAACAGTGTTGCCGTCCACGGCCGGCTGCAAAGGCGTTCTGTATTGCAAGCCGAGGTCACGGTCGCTCGGCTGCGGCGCCAGGTGCGTGGCGCTCGACTGGGTCAGCCGCAGCCTTGCTTGACCGGCGCCCGAAAGATTGCCCCCAGATTGCTCGCCGGCCAACATTTCCGCAAAGGGGATGTCGCGCGCCAGAAAGCCCGGCGTATCGGCGTTGGCAAGGTTGCCCGCGATGATCTCTGCGCGACGCGCGCGCAGGGCGAGCGCCTGGGGCTGTACACCCAACGCATTGGCAAAACTGATGCTCATCTAATTGTCTGCCGGCATGCGGACGGCGGTGCGCTGGGGGCATTGCAGCGGTAGGTGCACATGCGCTTGCTGATCCTTGCAACAGAATGTCGTCTGCGACTCAGAGCAACGCCTGTGCCATCAGGTCACGTCGATCAAACAGTGTGGTCAATGTCGAGTTGCGTCAACGACCGCGCAAGCACCCCCGGAAACGGTGGCGGATTCCCGTCGGTTACTGCTGTGGAAGTAGCTTTTGGCGGCAGGAGGCTACGCGAGCTACACAACCGGCAGCGCCGCGTGCGGCACTGTATTGCCGCCGTCGTTGCCGGCACACGTGAACGGTGCGTCAGGCCAGTTGGGCTTCCTGGCGTTCCGCGCGACGAAGAATGGCGCTATGCAGATGCTCCACCAGACGCTCGGCGAGTTCATCCGGTGAGAACTTCGGCAGGAAGTCGTCGGCGCCGACGCGCTGCACCATGGCGCGGTTGAAGACACCGGACAGCGAGGTGTGCAGCAGAATGTGCAACTTGTTCATGCGGTTGTCGCGGCGGATCTCTGTGGTGAGCGTGTAGCCGTCCATCTCCGGCATCTCGATGTCTGACACCAGCAGTGCGTAGTGGTCGGCCACATTGATGCCGGCATCGGCAAGGTCGTACAGGTGATGCAGCGCCGCCCGTCCGTTGGTGAACTGCGTGACCTCCACACCTAGCGATTCAGCACACCGGCTGATCTGCTTGCGCGCCATGGCAGAGTCGTCAGCCAGGAGAATTCGCTGGCCACCGAGCGAAAGCTCGCGCGCAGCTTCGATGAGCGTGGCAGAAACGTCTTCGTTGCGCGGCAGGATTTCCTGCAGGATCTTCTCTACGTCCAGCACTTCGATCATGCGCGATTCAATCTGCGTGACCGCCGTCAGATAGTGATCGGCGCCCGCCGGCGGAGCGCGCATGTCTTCCCAGCGCATGTTGACGATGCGGTCCACCGACTGCACCAGAAAGCCCTGAGTGCTGGTGTTGTATTCGGTGATGATGACAAAGCAGCGCGCGCTTTCCGGCAGCGCCCCGAAGCCCGTGGCCACCCCTAGATCCAGAATAGGCATCGTCACCCCACGGATGTTGGCGACGCCGCGTATGCAGTGGTGGCTGTTCGGCAATTGCGTCAGCGGCGGGCAGCGCAGCACCTCCCGGACCTTGAACACGTTGATGCCGAACGGCTGTGGACGCGCGAGCTTGAACAACAGCAGCTCGAGGCGGTTGTGCCCCACCAGACGGGTGCGTTGATTGACTGAATCGAGGAAGTTGGACATTTGGCTGCTCGCGCTCTGTTCCTGGGGCAGATTCTTCCTGGGGGCAGATTGGACCCCGAGGGCAAACTGGCCCCGTACTGCTTAACTGCGGTTCCCGACAACGACCGAGCGCCACACCCGGATGTATCCCGATTCGCTCTCCTGCACATCAACTATAGATAAGCCCGGGAATCTCACCGGTCTGTTCGTGTTGATCGCCAGCGTTCTGTCGATCGCTGCCAGCGCCGCAGCTGCGCCGTTCGACAACGTCCGCGAGCAATTGGAACTCCACGTACGCGCGGCACACCCAGGCGCCAGGACAATCAGCGTTGCGCCCGCACGGATGACCGCACTCAGCGCAATGCCAGACTGCGACCAACCCTGGGTAATCGACCTGCAGGGGCAACGCCTGCTGGGGCCTGTGGCCATTCGAGCGATCTGCCCGGGCACAGGGCGCGCAGTGCGCCTGACCGTGGTTGTGCAGGTCACCGTGCCGACACTGGTTGCGGCAATGCCGCTGGCCCGCGGCAGCGTGCTGACTGTTGGCCAACTGCAACTACAGGATCTGCCGGTGACACACGGCGTTGAACCGATGACGGACCCTGCCCTGCTCATCGGGCAACGACTGCGCTCGGCCTTACGCGCCGGCCAGCCCTTGAGCAGCAGGCTGCTGGAACCTGAACTGTGGGTGACAACCGGAGATGAGGTGGCGCTCACCGCCGGCGCTGGGTCCGTCGCGGTAAGCGTGACGGCGAAGGCCCTGCAGGATGGCCATGCGGGCGAGCAGATTCGCGTTCGCAACCTGAGCTCCGGCCGGACAGTCGCCGCCTGGGTTACCGGACCCGGGCGGACATCCACGCGCCTTCCCGCTGCGCCTGCTCTGCCGGCCATCGCACATGCGACTTCCAATGAACAACTTCGGCCATGAATGCAGCCATGAATGCAGCCGCGCAGAAAAGTTTGAATGAATGACTAAAGTTATTTCCACAGCGGTCGTTACGCTGACCGACGGAAGTGCGTTCTGAGAACGCGGGAGATGCAGTCATGAGCAATGACATTTCTAGAGTCACAGGGAGCAATCCTCGGGATACGGCCGCACCACGTCAGGCGCGTGTGGCACCTGAGCGGGGACACGGCACGCCGGCGGCTGCGCCGACGGACGCGGTCACCTTGTCGGCCGATGCAAGCAAGATCATCAATATCGAGTCGAAGCTCAAACAGCTGCCCGAAGTGGATGAGGCGCGCGTCGAGCGGATTCGCACCGCCGTCGCAAACGGCGATTACCACATCGATACACGTCGGGTCGCGCAGAAGTTCCTCGAACTCGATGCTCAGCTCTAACGTGTCCAACGACCCCCGAAGCGACGGAGACGAGCACGCTCTGCGGGCTGAATCGGAAGAAGAGTTCGCCGGCGAGGGCGATCGACTCGATGTCAGCTACTACGAGTCAATGCTCGAAGCGGCCGCTGCACTTGCCGAGCGCCTCGTGCTGACGATCGCCAGCGAACGCGAGCAACTGGCCAAACGCAATCTTGAAAAGCTGCTGGCCACCGTCGAGGAGAAGGAACAGCTGATTGGCATGCTCGCGCACTTTGATGGCTCGGGGGCACTGCAGTCGAACAACCTGGACCTGACAGACATCGACGAGGCCACCCGCGAACGGATCGGCACATTGCAGACCAGCTTGCGCAACAAGCTTGTGCGCTGCCACGAAACCAATCAGATCAACGGCCGTCTGGTCCAGCGGGCACAACAGTCGCTCGACGAAGTCCTGGCCATACTCACCGGCGAACACCGCACCAACACCTACGGTGCATCGGGCAGCAGCCAGGGCAAAGCCGCATCGCGCGTGATCGGCCGCGCCTGAGCCAGCGTTCGCAGCTCAGCGCAGCCCCAGTGCTTGCAGCAGCGCGGGATCGTCGAGCTGCGTCGCCAGCAGAATGAGGCGATCAACGTCCTCGGGCCTGTCAACGTCCCACAGCGGCTTCAGAACCACGGTCTGCAACTGCATCTGCTGGGCGCGCGCACAGGTGGTCTGAAACACGCTGTCCGTGCTCCAGACCATGTCGGCGAACAGCGGCGCACAGGGCTGTCGTAGCCCGATCAGCACATAGCCGCCATCCTCAACCGGACCCAGCACAACATCCGCACCGTCGGCCAGCGCCTGCATGGCCTGCCGCAGGTAGGACGCATCAACACCAGGACAGTCGGTGCCGACCAGAATGCCGAAGCCCGTCGAGCAGGCATGCAGCAACGCCAGATGCATGCGCTGCCCCAGATCGCCCTCGGCTTGCCGATGCACTGTCAGCGCCGGCACAACGGCGCGCTGATGCGTCACCCATTCATGCTGCAGATCGCCGTCGAGCCATAACTCGAGGCGCACGCGCGCGGCGGCACCTGCATGCGAGGCCTTCGCACACTCGGCATTCGCGCGCCTGGCCGGCTCGGCGGTCTGCAACTGTCGCGCTGCGGCAAGTGTGCGTTCGGCAAGCACGCCATGCAGGCGCGCCACGCCAGCGGACCCGAGCCGCGCCATCAGCCGCGTTTTGACGCGTCCTGCAACCGGCACTCGGCTGAACACCTGTAGCGTGACGTCAACCGGCGGCGGCGCCACGCCACTGTGAGCAGGGTCGGCGTTACTCACCGTAGTAATCGCGCGCCAACGAGGCGGGTGCGGCGCCAAAGAAGTAGCGCAAGCGATATGTCCACATGAGCAGCACAGTAGAAAGCACCCCGCGCTTCTCCCACCTGCGCCCTGAAGTGCCAAGGGCGATGGGCAATGCGCTCGGCCAGGCCACTGTGCGCAATCTGCGTGAGACCTCGATGTCTTCCATCAGCGGCTGACGCGGAAAACCGCCCACACGCTGCAGCGCGGACCGCCGGCAGAAGATGCCGTGATCGCCTGTGACAATGCCGGTCAGGCGCGTGCGCAGGTTCATCATGAACGCGATGCAGCGCAACGCGCCTGCACGCAGCCAACCCGCTGAGCGGCCCGAAGATGGATCCTGTTCGATCGCAATATCGAAGCGCCCCCAGACGGCGCCACGCTCGAAGGCTGCGAGCACCGCCGCATAGTGCTGCTCGGTGATCGTACTGTCGGCGTGCAGCATCCAGATGTACTCGCGCATGCTGCGGGCAATGCCCAGCGCGATCTGCTCGCCGCGGCCGGGCGGACTCGTCGTTAAGTCGTCGACCAGCCCGAAGGCCTGCGCGCAGGTGTCATCGCGACTGCCGCCATCGACCAGCACGACCTGCGCGCCGGCGATCCGCGCCGCTTGAAGCTTCGACAACAGCGCGACAATGCGCGCCCCTTCATTGAGGGTCGGCAGCACAATGAGCAGTTGGTTCGCGTGGTCATGCTGCTTCACGGCGCAATGACCGCGGCTGCACGACGGCTCAAGCAACGGGGCGCCAGCCCTGCCTTTGCATGTACCCGCGAAAATGCCTTTGCATGCGCGCGCGAGATTGCCTGTGCCTTTGCGCAGCGACCAGGCGCGCCGCCCCAGAAAAACGCGCAGCCTCTCATTGCGAGAGACTGCGACAGGTTGTCCAGCTGGGACGGTCGCAATGGATGCCCTAGCGGGCCTCCTTCTCCATCATCTTGTCGACCAGGCCCGCTGGCACTTCGGAGTAACGATCGAACTCCATCGTGAAGGTGCCACGCCCGCTCGTCGCAGAACGCAGGAAGCTGATGTAGCCGAACATCTCGGCCAGCGGCACAAAGCCCTGAACGAATGCCGACGCGCCCTTCTGCCCTTGTTCAATCACCTGGCCGCGCCGACGGTTGATGTCGCCGATGACGTCACCGAGGTAATCTGCATCGACCACCACTTCGATGCGCATCATCGGCTCAAGCAGCTTGGGCTTGCTCATCTTGTGTGCTTCGCGGAAACACGCACGGCCGGCAATTTCGAATGCCAGCGCGGAGCTGTCGACCTCGTGAAACTTGCCATCGAGCAGGCGCGCTTTGAAGTCCACCACTTCGTAGCCGGCAATCTGCCCGGTCTTGGACTCGGTGCGGATCGCGTGTTCAACGGAAGGGATGTACTCACGGGGAATGCGCCCGCCGCTGACTTCGTCGACGAACACAATGCCCGAACCCTGCTCGCCCGGTTCGAACACCACTTTGATTTCAGCGAACTGGCCGGAGCCACCGGTCTGCTTCTTGTGGGTGTAGATGTGTTCGAGGCTATTGCCGAAGGTCTCGCGGAAGCTGACCTTGGGTTTGCCCATGTTGGCGTCCACGCCAAGTTCTGTGCGCATGCGGTCGATGGTGACCTCAAGGTGCAGTTCGCCCATGCCGCGCAACACGGTCTGGCCAGTCTCGTGATCCACTTCCAGCCGCAACGAAGGATCGGCCTTGGCCATCTTGTAGAGGGCTGCCGACATCTTGTCCTGGTCGCCCCGCGTCTTGGGTTCGATGGACACGCTGATCACCGGATCAGGGAAGCGCATCCGCTCAAGCAGCGCCGGATGATCCGGATCACACAGCGAGTCACCGGTCTCGGTGTCCTTCATCGATACCAATGCACAGATGTCGCCTGCACGCGCTTCGTCGATGTCCTTGGTGACGTTCGCCTGCACTTCCACAATTCGGCCGACACGTTCTTTCTTGTCGCGCGTGACGTTGGTCAGTGCGTCACCCTTCTTGATCACGCCGGAGTACACGCGGATGAACGTCAGCGAGCCGAACGGATCGTTGATCACTTTGAACGCCAGCGCGCGCGCCGGTGCATCGTCGCGGACTTCCTGCGTGCCGGTCACGTTTCCGTCGACGTCCACCAGGGATATGCCGCCGTTCTGGCCCGGGTAGGGCAGATAGTCGATGACCGCATCCAGCAGCTGCTGCACGCCCTTGTTCTTGAACGACGAGCCGCAGAACACCGGCACCAGCGCGCCGGTGACCGAGCCGAGGCGAATGCACTCTTTGAGTTTCTTCTCATCGAACTCGCCGGTCTCGACGTA
>CAMAVY010000102.1 GCA_945861675.1 Klebsiella pneumoniae
CGCCCATCCAGCTGGCCGCGCGCAAGGTGCGCGCCTTCGCCAGCGAACTGGAACGCGCGCGCGACGAGTACGACCACGCAACGATCGAAGCGGGCGGCATGAACGCAAGCGACCGCGCAGCGATCGAACGCGCGCGACGCGAGTTCTCGAGTGCAGAGGCAAGCGTCGTCGCCGCGCGTGATCGCCTTGCGCGCCTGCTCGAGGCACGCGCAACGGCCGACCCGCGCCGCCGACTCGGTGCGTTCCTCGAAGAGCGCGTGCAATCGATGCAGTACCGCTCACAGCAAGGAATCATCTCGCTGGTGCACAAGGATTTTCGCGAGCTCGCCGCGCTGATGCGCGAGCACTCGGCGGAAGATCCGGCCACAGCAGCGCCCATTCGTCCCTTCGATCGCATCGTGCTGTACGTGGACGACCTCGACCGTTGCCAACCGGCGCAGGTCGTGGCGATGCTCGAAGCCGTGCAGCTGTTGCTCGCGCTCGACCTGTTCGTGGTGGTCGTCGCCGTGGATTCGCGCTGGCTCACGCGCTCACTCGAAGTGCACTACGCCGCATTCTTCGGCGACAGCGACAGCGACAGCGACAGCGACAGCGATCTTCGCCGTTCGACGCCGCAGAACTACCTGGAGAAGATCTTCCAGATCACCTACGCCCTGCGGGCAATGGATCCAAAGCACTTCGGGGGCTATGTCGAAGCACTTGCGAATCCTGGTGGTGACCGTACGCCCACACCCGCGGTCGCGCTGCCGACCGACGAGCAAGTCGATGCCAGCACACCAGGCTGGAAACCCGACACGCAGCCGCGCAGCGACGACGAATCGAACCCGGCGACGCCGGACCCTGCAGACGTTTCTAGCGCCACGACAACAACAATCGCCAACACGACAACAACAACCGCCAGCACGACACCCGGTCAGCCAACGCGTCCGCTGGTGCGCGCGCGCGTGCGCATCGATGCCAGCGAACGCAAATACATCGAAGCTCTGGTGGCGCTGCTGCCCACGCCACGCATCGTCAAGCGTCTGGTGAAGGTGTATCGCCTCATCAAGTCGAGCAAGGACGCGGAAGCACAGGCCGCAGCGCGCGCGAACAGCGCGGATAGGGCGACATTGCTGATGCTGGCGGTGCTGTTCGGCCGCCCCGGTGTCGCGGCCGAACTGCTGCGCGAACTGCAGGAGGGCAGCAGCGACTTCCAGAACGCGCCGCAGACACTATGCGATGCGCTGGGTGCGCGGTTGCAGAAAATCGCGGCCCAGCCTGCCGACACCGAGAACTCGGAGAACCGTGCGGCATGGCTGGAAGTTGCCGCGCTGCTGCGCACGATAGACCCGACGATGACCGTCGGTACCTGCGCCAACGTCGTGCCCGACGTCGCACGCTACTCGCTGGTCACCGGGCACGAGTCGCATACGTGGCAGGCACGCAAGGCATAGCTGCTGCGACCGTACCGGTTGTGTGACGCAGCACTGCGGCGCGTCTTTCTGATCGACACCGAAACCCGTTCCACCCGCCCGCGACAAGCGCTTGAGCTGACGCAGCGTGAGATCAACGGCGTCGCTGGAGGCTCGGACCCGCTGCACCAGTTGGCGCAAGTCAATGCCCGTGCTGAGCAGGATGCCGGCGCTGTCATCGACAAGCCCATGGCGTTTCGCATGTGCGGCGTCGTAGGGTCGCCGCCGCCAACCAGTCGGCGACTGCAGCGCCGCGCCGGTCGCGTGCGTGCCGTGTAGGGTACTGGCTGGAGCGGGGGTCGCCGCACATGGATGTGCGGCGCAAGCTCATCAGGGATGTGCCGGCGAAGCCGGTGCGCCCCGCGGAACGCCAGTACCCCGCACGGCTTCAAGCATGCGACCGGCGCGGGGCGCGCGCGGCTCTGTACCCAACTGATTCGCGCTGGCGTGCAATGCTGTCGTTCTGGCGCGGCTCAAGCGTCCAACGTCACGGCCGTCACACGTTCGAGCGCACCGCGGTCCGCCGAGTCACCGAAGTTGGCCTCATACCAGACGCGCAGCGGCGCATCGTCAGGCGTTGGCACGTAGTAGCCCTGATGCGTAACCGTTTCGCCGAGCAGTTGACGCTCGACCGGCGATGCATACGCAAGTACATGCGCAGGCATATGCTGGTAGTCCACCGGCCGGAATGCGCGATAGCTGTAGCCGTAGTACAGCAGCACGCGCACCTGTTGCGAGAGGTTCGGTGCTGCGGCGTGCCATAGCCCTTGCTGGAACACAACGGCATCGCCCGCCGCGAGTTTCAGCTCTACTGCGCCCACCGGATCGCGTGTGCCGGAACGGAACGGCGGCGGCCCCTGCATGCGATGACTGCCGGGCACGACCATGAGCGAGCCCATGTCGGGCTCGAGCAGATCGCGCAACGAATAGCCCACCTTCAGACTGCCGAAGGCGCGAATGCCGTTGACGCTGATCGATGGAATGCCGCCATCACTGTGCCAGCCGGTGAGCCTTCGCTCTGTCGACGGCACTGCTTCCATCACGTGCGACTGCAGCAGTTGGATGTTGTAGTGCCCGAGCATCTTCACCACGGTGGCGAAGGTGGACGGCCAGATGAGCAGCGCCTCGAATGCCTTGTGCCGATCGATCACCGGCCGGATGGTGATGCCAGCAGAGCCGCGCGCAACTTCAGGACGGATCTCGTCCAGCGCAGTGAGCAGACGTTCCACCGTATCGCGCGGCAACGCGCCGGGGATGATGCAGTAACCGAGGTCATCGAACTCGCGCTTGCGCGCATCGAGCACAGCGTGGTCGACGATCACGCTGTCGAGCGGGGATGCAATGCCCATGGCGTTCTCCTGAGGTTGCGGGCGATCGTGCCACAGGCATGCAGGGCCGGCCCGCGTGGACGTCGGAGCGGCCGTGAGTTGTTGCGCTACTGCACGTCCGTCGGATCCCAGCAGGTGCGGAAGTTCTCGTCCAACGCATTGAGTACATCCATCTCTGCAGGGCCAAGCTCGAAGTCGAAGAGGGCAGCGTTCTCGGCAATGCGCGCGGGTGTCACCGACTTCGGCACGACTACCAGACCCTGCTGCACGCCCCAACGCAGCAGAATCTGTGCAGGCGTCCGGCGCAGCCGATGCGCAATCTCGACCAGCCGACGTTCGCGCAGCTTCAATCCCTGCGTGAGCGGACTGTAGGCTTCGACGACGATGGCGTGCTGCGCACAGAAAGTACGCAGCGCCGCCTGGCTGCAGAACGGGCTCAGCTCGACCTGATTCACTGCAGGTACCACATCGCTCTCGGCCAGCAATGCGCTGAGATGACGAACCGTGTAGTTGCTGACACCGATCGAACGGGCGAGCCCGGCACGCTGTGCCTGGACCAATGCGCGCCAGGTCTCGCGGAGCTTCCCCGGCACCGGGAAATGCACGAGCACCAGATCGAAGTAGTCGTAACCGAACTGCTTCAGGCTGCGTTCGAGCGACGTTCGCGTCGCCGCCGTGCCGTGATTGCCATTCGCGATCTTGGTCGTAACGAACACTTCGCCGCGCGGCAGACCACTGCGCTGGATCGCCGCACCGACGTCGCGTTCGTTGCCATACGCTTGCGCTGTGTCGATGTGCCTATAGCCAACGCGCAGTGCCTCGAGGCAAGCAGCCACGGTCGCTTCGCCCGCACGAGTCTGATATACGCCGAGCCCCAGCACCGGAATCGAAGCGCCATCATTGAGTCGCAGCACGGGATTCGCTGTGGTCTGTGTGCTTGCCATGACTGCGCCTCGGTGCCGCGGGAATCGATGAGTGTTTGTTTCAATGTTCGCGGCTGAATCGTAGCGCAGCATCCTCCACCAGATTGATGGAGTGTTGCTGAACGCACTGCCGGTCGATGCGCGCCGAACGGAAGCGTGCCATGCGCACGATGCTGCAACATCGAAGTAGACCGTCGCATCAGTCTGTCAGCGCACCGTGCATCCAAATGCGCTTGGGCGGACCGATCGCTGGATGGTCTCGTCGAACGTTATCCGCAAGCATCACGCGGCAAGCAGACCAGGAGTCTGCGAGTTCGACATTCTCGATTCCGAATGGGATGACGGCGTTCCTTCCAGACACCGGAAGCAAAATGGATCCGATCAACGACGTTTCAAAACTCGACGTGCTCGGCAAACGGCGTGACGGTGGAGTCGATATGGGCATTGTCGCGAACGGTCCACTTGACGCGCGCAACGCTGACGCTGGTAGAGCAGAAGGTCAGAAACTACCTGGCCGAGGCACTCGACAGTTCCTTTAGCGAGGAACTCTGCGGCATCGATGTTGCACAGATCTGCATCCTCGTTCAGAGCCGATTCGAGTTGATCGACTCGTGCAGCAACTGATCTCCGAGCTGTCAGCGGAGGCCAATGGTTTTGGTGTGCATGTGAGGTTTGACCCGAACTGACGCCTGCACGCACCGCACTACAGTCCCATCCACCACGCTGACAACACACTACCAATCTCGTATTGCGGCCAACGCACACTGTTGAAGCGAGCAAGCGTTCTCCGTTTCATCGGCCCATCCGCCGGTCGCGTGCGTGCCGTGTGGGGTACTGGCTTACGCGGGGGTCGCCGCACATGGATGTGCGGCGCGAGCTCATCAGGGATGTGCCGGCGAAGCCGGTGCGCCCCGCGGAAGCCCGTACCCCGCACGGCTTCAAGCACGCGACCGGCGCCGCACAACCGACCCAACCAGGCTGCGCCCACCCCTCAGCCCCGGCGGCGCCAGGTATGTTGTCTCAAGCAAGCCACCCCATTGCGCGATCAGCTGACCGTCACCGGCGAATACGATTGCCTCGGGCGGATTCGGCGGCACGTACACTGTGACTTGTCGACCACCGTCGTAGGCGAATGTCTCGGTGATGAATTCGCCGGCGATCGGCTCGCACCGCGGTGGTTCCGGCGGGGTGGCTCCGAGAACTTGTTCACGCGCTAACTCTCAATGCGTCACATCGACTGAGCGTGCCATATCTCGCCGCGCGTTCATCGATAGATTTCCGGGAAGCTATGCGCGTGACGACAGGGTGGCATCTCGCCTTGATCGTCCACGTTTTTCACTTGCCCTAGCGACGACGCGTCTGCCGCTTCACGTAGGCACAGAGCACTGCGTCCATCCGCGCCTGCCAGCCGTCACCGGTGGCTTTGAAATAGGCCACGACTTCTGGGCTATAGCGAATTGAAAGCGCTGATTTCTTGGTGGCAGGACTTGTGCTTGGCTTGGTGACGGCTGCATATGTGTCTGTACCTACGGCGGAGCGCCCCGCTTCAACAGGCGCGTTAGTGCGTAGCGTCTTCAGCGTACGCATCGGCACCATAGCCCGAAGTTGGGCGCGCGTCAGGGGCTGCGCGTCCGGGTCGGCGCGCGCCGCCTTCGTGATCGCGCGGTTCTCGGCGACTGTCGGCATGCGAATCCCGGCGCGGTTAGAAGGCTTGGACATATCTACTCACCTCGGCGCGGCTGGCGCGGCGCAAACTCACAATTTTTCGCACATCGCCTCGATCAACAAATGCCACGAAGTAAAGAGTATCCAAGATGGGTGCCAGCGCGGCCATACGAACTTCCGAGTAGTGGTACCTCTCATCAACCCAGACCAGTCCTGTGTCCCAATCAAGTAGCTGAGCGAGCGCCAGCGACACGCCGTGCTTGCCCTGTTGATCCCATCCTTGGTCGGGTCGAATTCTATTCGCATGCCGCACCGTATTCAGGGTGCCGGCTGCGAACCATCAGCCATCACTACCGTGGCATGTAAGCGTTCCGCCCGCGAATTCACGGATCGCGCGGTATTGCGCGCCTACTTCGCGCGCACCGTAAGCCATTGCGACAAGGTGCGTGGTCTAACGCGCTGTTCACGTGCGCCCGTGCCGCCGCGGCACGGACGTCACCTGCAATGCTGGTTAGGCCGATGTGAGGTATTTAAGTGCCCGACCGTCGCGGTGCGATGCGTCTTCGCTCCGCCTTAGCTACCTGTGACATGTAGGCTCGCGGAGCGCGCTGTCACGTGATGAGTTGGGCCAACAGGTATTCGGCCGAATGTAAATCGTTGCAAGAGGATTGATTGGAGGTCTCTCATGTTCACGTTGAAGGAAGACCTTGATATCGCGGTTGCGATCGCGGATCGCGCGTCCCATCTGGCGATCGATTTCTTCAATGAGGGTGTGACCGGCTCTACAAAAGCAGACGGTACGCTTGTCACGGACGCGGACCGCGCAGTCGAGCAAGTGTTGCGAACCACCATTCAGCAACTGAGGCCTGAGGATGGCATCCTCGGGGAGGAGTTCGGGGAAAGCGGGAAGAGCAGCCGAGTCTGGATCATCGATCCAATTGACGGAACATCCAGCTTTGTGAATCGAGATTCGGATTGGCGAGTCCAACTGGCGCTGGAAATTCACGGGCAGATCAAAGTTGCAGTTGTCGTCGCGCCGGCGCAGGGCATTTGTTGGTGGGCAATGTCAGGAGGGGGGGCCTTCGAGTCGCGGTGGCCATTGGATATCCGGATCGAACCAACCGTGCTGTCGGTTTCGATGATCGATGAGCGGTCTAGTGCGAGAGTCCAGGGCTATCCACTCGACTCCGTCGTCCAGCGACTGGGCGGCTGGAACGTCAGTTGTCCAGACTCACTTGTGCCATACAAGGTCATTCGTGGTGAGCTTGAAGCATTCATTTTCCAAGCCTGCTACGCCTGGGATCATGCGCCATGGGTTCTCCTGGTCCAGGAGGCGGGCGGTAGTTTCGTTGACTGGGAGGGCGGCCTAAGTGCGAGAAAGGCTGGGGGTATCTTCTCGAACACAACGCTGCATCGAAGGTTGAGATCCGCAATTCTCACGGACTGACGTTGGTGCCGTCGCAGCGTGCCGGCAGTTGTGTCAGTCGCATTGGAAGTGGTCCTGCGGACGGTCGCCAGTGTCCGCAACGACATCGGGACAGCATCGACGCGTGCCAGCAGCAGCTTCGGCTCCACCTTGAGCTTCAATCGCGAGGACCTGTTCAGGCTGCCTGCCGGCTCGCCGGTCACGGGCAACGGGATCGTCGGCAATCGCTTTGGTGTTAACAGGCCGAACAAACCGCATACCGGCGCTTCCGGATGTGTGTGCAGCCGACGCCGTCTCCACGGGAACTGTGGACTTGTTTGATCGTGGCGACATCGTGCATCGGAGGCTACGGGGCATACTGCAGAACGCGCGCACCATGGATCGGCGGCGGGGAAGCGGCGAGCGACACTGCGTTCGCCACGCACGTACAGCAACTAGATGACCTATTCGTTGACGAAGCGAGCATGGCACGTTCGCGGCCACGATCGGCGCCGGCGCAACGACGCCATCGCCGCCACACCAATACTCATCAGCCAGCCGGCGCTCGGCGCCGCTGCGTTTGCGACGCTGCCGCTCGTGGTGACGAACTCCTTGCCCGGTAGCGCGGCACTCCTGTAGGCGAACTCGGAAACGTCGGAGTTGTGGATGCGTGATTAATCGCGAAGCGCCAGTCGGGCGTATTCACCGTCGTCGGCCCGTGGCCAATGGCGAGCAGGTCCAGGGCCTTGATGTCAGTTGCGGCTAGCTGGCGTACTCGTGGTCGGTGCATCGCAGAGGATTTCGGTTGATGTCTACAAGTAAACGTGGGTTTCCATCGACCACGCCAGTCGCGTGCGTGCCGTGTGGGGTACTGGCTTCCGCGGGGGTCGCCGCACATGGATGTGCGGCGCGAGCTCAACAGGGATGTGCCGGCGCAGCCGGTGCGCCCCGCGGAACGCCAGTACCCCGCACGGCTTCAAGCACGCGACCGGCGCCGCACAACCAACCCAACGACGCCGCACCCAACCCTCAACCTAAAGCGACAACCCCCCATCCACCGGCAAAGACACCCCGTTCACATACCCAGCGCCTTCGCTGCAAAGAAACGCCACAGTCGCAGCAATCTCCGCCGGCTCACCCGTCCGCCGCGCAGGCGTGCCACGCACCATCGAAGCCCGCATTGCCTCCGGCATTGACCGCACCAACGGCGTCGCAATCAGCCCCGGCAACACCGCATTGCACGTAACACCTTGCGCCGCATAAGCCTGCGTGACTGACCGCGTCAGCCCAAGCAACCCCGCCTTGCTCGCCGCATAGGCCACTTGCGTCGAACCACCACTCAGCGCCGCCACCGACGCAATGTTCACAATGCGCCCCCAACCGCGTTCCGCCATCGCTGGCGCAAGCAGTTGAATGAGCGTGAATGCGCCGGTCAGATTGACGCCCAGCTCGTGATCCCAGGAAGCGCGCGTCATCTCAGCCAGCGGCGCGATGTTGTTCACGATGCCGGCCGCGTTCACCAGAATGTCGATGGGGCCGAGCGCGGCGGTGACGTGTTCAACGGCTGCGCGACAGCCCGCTTCATCCGACACATCGAACTGAAACTCTGCCGAGCGCCGCCCAAGTGCACGCACCCGTTCGCATGTGGAAGTCTCTTCATCCGCTTCGGAGTTACGTTCGCGCAAACGGTAATAGCGCTCACCTTGGAATGGGCGCAGATGCGCATCACCAATGGCTACATCGGCGCCGGTGTGGGCCAACGCAAGCGCGATTGCGCGGCCAATGCCGCGTGCGCCGCCGGTAACGAAGGCCGTGCGTCGCGGCGTATCAATTGTGTTGGCCATGCGCCGCTGTCACTCCCTGCTGAAGTATGTGGATCGGATCAGTAGCTGCGCGGCAGCCCCAGCACGTTCTGCGCAATGAAATTCAGAATCATGTTGGTGGAGATCGGCGCGGTCTGGAACAGCCGCACTTCGCGCCATTTGCGCTCGATGTGGTACTCGCGTGCGAAGGCAAAACCGCCGAAGGTCTGGAAGCAGGTGTCTGCTGCGTGCCACGCGGCTTCGCTGGCCAGCATCTTGGCGATGTTGGCGGCCTCGCCACAGTCTTCGCCGGCCTGAAAGGTGGCCGCGGCTTTGCGGATCATCATGTCCGCCGCTTCAAGCTCGGCGTAGGCGCGCGAGATCGGATGCTGAATGCCCTGGTTGCGCCCGATGGGTTGGTCGAACACCTTTCTTTCGTTGGCATATTCCACAGCGCGCTTCACGAAGTAGCGGCCATCACCCAGTGCCTCGGATGCAATCAGCACGCGCTCTGCGTTCATGCCATCGAGAATGTACTTGAAGCCTTTGCCTTCCTGGCCAATCAAGGTGTCGGCCGGAATCTGCAGGTTGTCGAAGAACACCTCGGTGGTGTTGTGATTGATCATCGTGGGAATGGGACGAATCTCGCAGCCATTGCCACGCGCTGTGCGCAGGTCGATGAGAAACACCGACAGGCCGTCAGTGCGCTTCTTCACCTGTTCCGTGGGCGTGGTGCGTGCAAGCAGCAGCATCAGGTCGGACTGCATCGCGCGGCTGGTCCAGATCTTCTGGCCATTCACCACGTAGTGGTCGCCTTCGCGCACAGCGCGGGTTTTCAGTTGTGTGGTGTCGGACCCGGTGGTGGGTTCGGTGACACCGAATGCCTGCAGGCGCAGTTCACCGCTGGCGATCTTCGGCAGGTATTTCTGTTTCTGTTCTGTCGAGCCGTGCCGCAGCACAGTGCCCATGATGTACATCTGCGCGTGACACGCACCGGCGGAACAGCCGCTTGAGTGAATGGTCTCGAGAATCACAGAGGCCGCGCGCAGCGGCAGACCCGCGCCACCGTATTCCTCCGGGATCAATGCGCCCAGATAGCCGGACTTCGTCAAAGCATCGACGAATGCATGCGGGTACTCGCTCTGCTCATCCAGCTTCTGCCAGTAGCTGCCAGGAAAGCCTTCGCAGATGCGCCGCACCTGTTCACGAATGTCTGCGTAGTCGTTGCCGAGTTCGAGCGAGATGCTCATCTGTTGCGTTCCTGAATTTCAGTGTGCGGTGGAATGGCTGCCGTGCTGATTGACGAAGTGCTTGGGCAAGCCAGCGCGCGCAATCAAGCCATGCATGGGTTCATCGGGCAGGTGCTGGCGCAGCAGCGGGCGAATGGCCAGCAGCGCTTCAATGTCCACGCCCGTGTTCAAACCCATGGACTCCAACATAAACACCAGGTCTTCCATCACGATGTTGCCGGTGGCTTCCGGTGCGAAGGGGCAGCCGCCGAGGCCGGCCAGGCTGGCGTCGAACTGCCGCACGCCTACATCGAGTGCGGCAACGACGTTCGCAAGACCCAATCCACGCGTGTCGTGGAAGTGCGCCACCACGGGAATGTTGGCGGGCGTCATGGCCAGCACAGCACGGAACAACGACTTCACGGCGGCGGGATTGGTGTAGCCCACCGTGTCGGCGATGACGATTTCATCTGCGCCACGTTCCAGGTACTGCTCGACCAACTGCAGCACACGCTTCGGGTCGATGGCGCCTTCGAACGTGCACCCCATGGCCGTGGACACACAGCCGCTGACTTTGGTGCGCGCATACAACGGCTGCGCCTGACGCTCGGCCATCACGGCCGAGAAACGTTCCAGCGACTCGTCGGTGCTGCACTTCACGTTGGCGCGGTTGTGCGTTTCCGATGCCGACAGCACGAAGTTCAACTTGTGCACCGCCAGTGCAAAGCCGCGTTGCGCGCCCTTCGCGTTGGGCACCAGCGCCGCCACGCTCAGGTTCGGGATGTTCAGCGCCGTGGCCACGGTGTCTGCATGGTCGGTGAACTGCGGCATGACATGCGGCGGCACGAACGAGCACACCTCGATCTCGGGCATGCCGGCGGCGGCTTCGGCAAGCAACCATTGTTGCTTGGCTTCGGTGGGGAAGAACGCGCTGACGTTCTGCAGGCCGTCGCGAAGCCCCGCCTCGCGCACGACCACATCAAGCACCGGCTGTTGCTGTCCTTCCTGACTCATGGGGGGCTGACTCATGGGGGGCTGACTCATTGGCCTTTGAACTCCGGTTTGCGTTTCTCGTTGAAGGCACGCACGCCTTCCAGACGATCGGTGGTGGGCACCATGCGGTTGTAGGCTTCGATTTCGTAGCGATAGCCGATGTGCAGGTCTGTCTGACTGGCCATGGAAATGGACTTCTTCGCCTGACGCGTGGAAATGGGCGCGTTGCCCGCAATGCGTTGCGCGGTGGCCAGGGTGGCGGGCAACAGTTCTGCCTGGCTGAACACTTTGCTCACCAATCCCCACGCCGCTGCTTCTTCGGCGCTGAATGGCGACCCGGTCAGGATGACTTCCTTGGCGCGGCGATCGCCCACCGCGCGTGGCAGGTTCTGTGTGCCCATGGCGCCGGGCATGATGCCCAGCGTTGTCTCAGTGAGCGCGAAGCGCGCGTTGCTGGCGGCATAGGCGAAGTCCGCTGCTGCAACGAATTCGCAGCCGCCACCGTAGGCCGCGCCATTCACGGCGGCAATGATGGGCACCGGGCAATTCATCATGGCGATCATGCCGAGTTCGAACAGCGCGTGTTGCTGCTGCCACGCGGCGTCGGTCATGTTGTTGCGCTGCTTCAGGTCGCCGCCAGCGCAGAAGATCTTTTCGCCCGCACCGGTCAGCACAACGCAGCGCACGTCCTGCTGATCGACATACAGCGAATCCCAAACCTGCTTGAGCTCTGCGCCCATCTGCGTGTTCAGCGCATTGCCCGCTTCAGGCCGGTTCAGCACCAGCTGCAGAACATGGTCCACGGGGCGTTCAAGACGCAGCGTTTCGCAGTGCGTCGGCAGGGGCAGGATGCTCAGGGTGATGACTCCAGATCGCGCAACGGATGGATCAAGGTGGGCGCGGCCGCGTCCTGCTGCCTGGACGCCGCCGCAGGGGGAACCTACATGACGCCTGCTCAGCCCGGCAACGCCTGTCGACGCAGGCGCCATCCAGCCCGCGCTGTCCAGCGCGCGTCGGACAGATTGGTGGTTGTCCGTTCTCGCACTAGCCTTGCCCTTGAGCTGAACAGGACCTCTGCCATATGCGAACCCACCCAGCGGTTGCTTCTCTACCTCGGGTGGAACCCGCTCGGACCACGCGGCCGCACAGCGCACGCGCGGCGTTCGACTGGCCGCGCGCCCAACGGCTGGTCCAACGGTTGGCCGAACGGTTGGCCCTGACCCTGCTGCTCGTGACCTTGCCCGCCGCTGCGGAACAGGCCGGCCGCGTGGTCATCACCACCGGCAGCGTGCAGGCGACCACCGACGCGGGCGGCAGCCGCGCACTTGCACGCGGCGACACGGTCGATGTGGGCGACACCGTCAGCACCGACGAACTGTGACGACACTTCGGCCAGACCGGGACTCAGCCGCCATCGCGAGCCCGAATACACCCGCTCGTGGCGCCACTCCCAACGCTTCCTATACTGTCCAGACACCTCGGGTGCCGAGTCACGCGATGCACGGAACGCACCCCGTCAAGTACGACCAGAAGGGCAGCCCTCCGCAGCCGCCCTACCGGCAGCTGCTCGAACTCATTCAGGAAGAAAGCAAGCTGCCGACGCTCGGTGTGGCCATTGCAAAAGTGGTGGAGATCACGTCCTCCGACGAAGACTCCGCCGCGGAGCTCGCGCGCTTCATCCTGTCAGATGTTGCGCTCACCCAGAAGATCCTGCTGCTGTCGAACACGATCGCCTACCGCACGATGAGCGGGGCATCGGTGACCACCATCTCGCGCGCCATCTTTCTGCTTGGCTTCGAGACCATCAAGGCCAGTGCCCTGGCCAGCCTGCTGGTGGACGGATTCCGCGATCGCGTGCAGGCGCAAGCGGTGCGCGTCGAGCTGTTGAAGGCACTGTGTGCCAGCGCTTCGGCACGTGAACTGACGAAGCACGGGCGACATCGCAACGTCGAGGAGGCTGCGGTTGTCGCCCTGTTCAAGAACATCGGCCGCACGCTGATCGCCGCCTTCGATCACGCGTTGTACGAGCGCATCCAGGCGGAACAGCGCGCCAGCACCGAGGCAAGCGGCACCGTGTGCATGCGCCTGCTCGGCTGCAGCTACGACAGGTTCGGCGAGATGCTGCTGAAGAGCTGGAACATGCCGGCAGCCATCATCGACGCATTGCAGTCGACGCCAACGCAGAAGCACAGGTCCGAGGTTCGTGCAGACTGGATTCGCGAGGCGGCGTGCTTCGGCGCAGACGTGGCCGAACTTCTGGTTCTGCCTGCGGGTGACCCCGCCGCGATCGCCGAGCAGCGGCGAGCGCTGGCCGGACGCTATGGCGCCGCTCTCGACGTGGACGCCGAGCAGCTGGCTGAACTGCTCGATCATGTTGATCGCGAAGCACGCGAGGTCGCCGAATCTCTCGACGTGACCCTGTTTCCCGGGGTGGTGACCGTAGCGGCAGATCCGGGACTCCTTCAGGATTTGTCGCTGCCCGATGTTGCAGCGGAACCGCTTCGCGCACTCGAGCGTTTCCCCAGCGGCAAGCCGATCAATGCCAGTGAACTGCTGCTCGCGGGTGTTCAGGACGCAACGCAGATGTTGTCGTCCACCACGCCACGCATCAACGAACTCATGTTGCTGGTGCAGGAAACCCTGTACACAGCGCTCGGCTTCCGCTTCGTTACGGTGTGCCTGCGCGACCCCAAGCAGGGCCGCTACGTCGCCCGGCTCGCCGTCGGCGAGAAACACGCGGAGCGCTCACGCCACTTCCAGTTTCCGCTGAACGCGGAAGGCTCAATCTTCGATCTCGCGCTCAGCAACAACGCCGACATGATGATCGTCGATGCCTTGAGCCCGAAGATCCAGGCGGCCCTGCCTGCATGGCACAAGGCACTGTTGCCCGATACCCGGAGCTTCATCGTGCTGCCACTCACGATAGACAGGAAGCCAATCGGCCTGCTGTATGCAGACCGCGCCGCGCCCAGCCCGGAAGGCATGACGCGCGAGGAGATTGCCTTGATGAAAACCCTGAAGGGCCAGCTGCTTGCCGCAATGGTCAAGCGCTGATGCGCGGTTGATTGCCGGCGTCTGAACGCAGCAGGGTCGCAGCGAGCGGCTGCAGCCCTGCCAGGGACGACTACCCGCCAAGCGCCGGCATCACCTCCCGCGCCAACAACTCGAGCGACGACATCGTCTCGTCATGCGCGACATCACCCCACGCGAAGGCGCCCACGAAGTAGTGCACACCCGCGACGTCGCGCAGCGCATGGGCACGCGCCAGCACCTCGGCGGGTGTGCCTGCAACGAGCGCGCCGACCTGCAGCGCGAGTTCCGCATTGCCACCGAGCGTCGGCGAACCCGCGAGCGGCACGCCGCGCGCACGCCAGAGGCTCGTCAGGTTGTCGTCATACCGCTTCCACGCGCGCATGGAGCGCTCGCGCGCGGCGACACCATCGCGTGCCACGAACACGTGTTGCGTGACGCCGAATATCGGCGCACTCGCTCCCGGGTTCCAGTCGTCCTCGCCGCGCGCCAGGCAGGCCTCGAAACGGGCGCGCTGCTCCGCCACCACTGGCACGGGCCCACCCACGACCGTGTTGAGCCGATGCAGGCCCGCAAACTCCACATTGCCGGGATACCACAGCGGCGGGTACGGACGCTGCTTCGGCTGCAGGCCGAGCGGAACATTCGCAAATCGAAAGTGCTCGCCGTGGTGATTCACCACGCCCGTGGCCAGGCCGCGGCGAAGAATCGTCACCACTTCCGTGGTGATTGACGATGCATCGTCTGCGCGCCGCCCGTCGATCTCGTGTTCCACCGGCGAGACCCCCTTGCCGATGCCGAGATCGAACCGACCGTTCGAGAGGTGATCGAGCATGCACACATCCTCGAGCAGCCTCAGGGGCTGCTGGAACGGGAGCAGCGTGCCGAGCGTGCCGAGGCGCAGGCGCTCGGTGCGTTGTGCTGCCGCGGCAAGGAACATCAGGCCACGCGGCGCGGCATCCAGCACCGTGAAGTGGTGCTCGGCCTTGTGGTAGCGGGCAAATCCCGCCCGATCTGCAAACTCGAGCATGCGCAGCCGATCGGCGTACAGCGTGGAGAGATCTCCGCCCCGGTGCTCGAAGTGGTCGAAGATCCCGAACTCCATGCAAGTCTCCCGTTTGTTCGGCGGTTCACCCATGCGTCCAGGGAACCGAGCACATCGGCATTGAACGTCGCAAGCGTTCCCGAGGTTGCGCTTCGAGGCGGGCGGTTACCGACGCCTGCCCACGTGCTGCAGGATGTGCTGAATCACTTCAGCGCCGTACGGGATCGGGCGCTTCGCATGTGCTGCGCGCGGTGCGTGCGCGCGCCAGCGCCGCGGCGACATCCGCGAGCCTCACCGGCTTGCTGAGAAAGTCATCCATGCCGGCCGCCAGGCAGGCTTCACGATCGCCCTCGAAGGCATTCGCCGTCAGCGCGATGATCCAGGGCCGTACCACCCGCTCGCCCGCGTCGACGTCGACGTCGACGTCGCCGCGTGCAATGCGTCTGCTGGCCTCCATGCCATCGAGCTCCGGCATCTGCACATCCATGAACTCGATGTCGTAGGACTGCCGACGCAGCGCGGCGAGTACCTCCAGCCCATTGCTGACCACATCGGAGCGATAGCCCAGCCTGGCGAGCCTGCCTTGCACGACCTTCTGGTTCAAGGTGTTGTCCTCGGCAATCAGCACCCGCTCCGGTTGCGATTGCGGTTGCGTCGCCGACGTCGCTCGCACAACCGGTTGCTGCGACGCGGGGCTCGGCGCATCGGGCGGGAGGAATTCGCTGATGGTCTCCATCGATCAGCTGTGGCAGCAGCGCCTTCAGACGCTTGCCACAGAGTCGATCCGATGTCTCCCAGAGCACGATCAGCGTTGCTCGGACTGCCTCGTCGTAGACGCGATTGCGCGGCACAGGCGGTCGGCGCTCGCGCGGCGCAGAACGCGAATGGCGTGCTTACAGTGGAAGTGCGTGAGTTCAGCGAACTCGTCCAGGATCGTGCTTCGTTCGGACTTCGATGCGCCGCAGTAGCGTTCGGCCACAGCGTCGATCAGTTCATTGCGTGGCTCTTGGCGATCTCATCGACGCTTGCCTGGATACCACTCTTCTTATCTGGACGAGGGGCTTCATCTGGGCAAGGGTCTGGCCGTCGCGCTCGCAAGCAGCGATCGCGCGCAGGATCTTCTGACCTGTCACACCGACGACGTCGGCGATGACATTGGCCAGCTGGACATTCATTTGCGTCAGCGCCTTCTGCATGTGCTGCACGTGACGCGCCTGGGTTCTGAGCAGCATCGTGCGCTGGTGGGTCACGGCGCGTAACACGGATGCCTGCTCAGCAGGACGGAATGCACCCCGGAGCAGACCATAGGACATCAATTGCTGCAGCCACTGGCCCCGCCGGCCATCAGCACGTCGGACTTTCGCCCGGAGACATTCTTCACGTGGCGCGCATTGACCAGCAGCACCGTGAACCTACGCGACTCCAACAATTCAAACAGCGGAATCCAATACACGCGCGTGAACTCCATCGCCACGATGTCGACGTGGCAAGCCGCGAGCCAGTCAGCGAGTGCGTGGAGATCAACGGTGAAACTCGGGGACTCGCGCACCGCTTGATCATCGCGATCA
>CAMAVY010000103.1 GCA_945861675.1 Klebsiella pneumoniae
GCTGCGCTCGAGCTGCCACTCGGGAAAGCCGTAGCGCACATCGTCCGTCAGTGAGTCGAGCGCGACCCCCAGCCACTCGGCCGCGATCGGCTTCAGCCCCTGCTGAAAGTCGGCCACCACACCATCGAGGTCGACGCCCAACACGAACTGTTTAGACTCGGCCATCCGGTGCTCCATTGCGTTCAGTGTTCCGCACACTATCAACTGACACGATCAATTGGCCACAATCGCAATGCAAATGGAGGAGAGCGTCTTGAATCAGCATGCCGGGAATGACGCGCGCGCGCCCGAGCCTACAGGCAGTGATGCGTCTGCATCGATGAGCGCACTGCCCGTGTCGGCGTCCCGGCGAACGACGATGACCCTGCCATCGGTCGACGTTTCGGTGGGTCCCAGCGGGACGTTGGAAGTGTTGTCGCAGCGCGAGGTTGAACGACTGCGCCTGGCGCTGCCTGAACTGCAGCCGCTGTTTCGCCGCTGTGCGCTGGCCGTGTTGAGCACCGGCAACGAGACCGATGACGCGGCTGAGATCTTCGAGCGCTACGCTGATTTCCAGATCGAAGTCGTGCAACGCACACGCGGACTGAAACTGCGCCTGCGTCATGCGCCCGCGTCGGCGTTCGTCGATGGTGTGATGATCGAAGGCATCAAGGAACATCTGTTTGCGGTGCTGCGCGACATTGTCTACATGGGCACCACGTTGCTTGCCGGTGACCGTTTCGATCTGCATGAACCACGGCAGATCACGGACGCGGTGTTTCATGTGCTGCGCAATGGCGGGGTGTTGGAGCCGGGGCGGCGCGCGCATCAGGTGGTGTGCTGGGGCGGGCATTCGATCTCGCGCGAGGAATACGACTACTCAAAGCTGGTGGGCTATGAACTCGGCCTGCGCGGCTTCGACATCTGCACAGGCTGTGGACCGGGCGCAATGAAGGGGCCGATGAAGGGCGCCACGATTGCGCATGCCAAACAGCGGGTGCGAGACGCACGTTATCTCGGCATTACCGAGCCCGGCATCATTGCCGCGGAGCCGCCCAACCCCATCGTCAATCGGCTGGTGATCCTGCCCGACATCGAGAAGCGCCTCGAAGCATTTGTCCGTATTGCGCACGGCATTGTGGTGTTTCCCGGCGGCGTGGGTACAGCCGAGGAGATCCTGTACCTGCTCGGCATCCTGCTGCACCCGGACAACGAAGGTCAGCACATGCCTGTGGTGTTCACCGGTCCGGCCAGCAGCAAGGCCTACTTCGAGATGATCGATGAGTTGGTCGGCGCCACGTTGGGGCCCGCGGCGCGCGCGCTGTACACCGTAATCGTCGACGACCCGGAAGTGGTTGCGTTGCAGATGACGCCCGCAGCACGCCGCGTGCGCAGACATCGGCGCGAAACCGGCGATGCTTTCTACTTCAACTGGACGCTCGCGGTGCCGGATCTGTTCCAGCAACCATTTGCTGTGACCCACGCCAGCATGGCGGCGCTGTCGCTGGCACAGGATCAGCCTGCCTGGCAATTGGCCGGGCAACTGCGGCGGGCGTTCTCGGGCATCGTCACCGGCAATGTGAAAGCCGACGGGGTTCGCCTGATTCGCGAACGGGGTCCATTTGAACTGCGCGGCGACGATTCGATCATGGCAGCGCTGGATACCGTGCTGCGGGCGTTCGTCGGGCAACGCCGCATGAAGCTGGCGTTTGCTGACTACGTGCCGTGCTATCGGATCGTGCGCTGAAGATGGAGCTGCACCACGCGCCTGGTGGTCTGCCTATGCCGGGCGCGGCGGCGACATCAATCTGGTTGCTGGTCTTCTTTGCGGTGCTGGTGTGGTCGGGCATCGCACCGTTCGATCGCTATACGTGGCTGCTCGAGGTGCTGCCCGCCCTGATCGTGCTGCCAGCGCTGCTGTTTACTGCGCGGCGCTTTCCGCTGACGCCGTTGGTCTACTGGCTGATTCTGCTGCATGCGCTGATTCTGATGGTCGGCGGGCACTACACCTATGCACGCGTGCCGGCGTTCGACTGGCTGCGCGAAGTCTTTGGCTGGTCGCGCAATCACTATGATCGCGTAGGGCATCTGGCGCAGGGCTTCATCCCAGCCATGGTGGTGCGCGAGTTGTTGTTGCGGACGTCGCCGTTGCGCCCGGGTCGTTGGTTGTTCACGTTGAGCTTTGCCTGCTGCATGGCGGTCAGCGCGTTGTATGAACTGCTCGAGTGGTTCGTCGCCTTGCGCAGCGGCGAAGCTGCCGAATCCTTCCTGGGTACTCAGGGTTACGTCTGGGACACGCAGATGGACATGTTCCTGTGTCTGATCGGTAGTTTGAGCAGCCTGTTGCTGCTTGCGCGACTGCACGATCATCAACTTATTCCGAACGAACAGCGAAACACCGAGGGGCGAATCGCGGCACGTTGACGCGTGCCCGCGGCTATACTCGCGGCCTTGTTCGCTCATGGGTCATGTGCCGCTTGAATGCCCATCTGCCACCCGTCCTTGAGACTCGTGCACTGGCCTGCGAGCGCGACGGCGACACATTGTTCAGCCGCGTCGATCTGACTGTCATGCCGGGTGACGTCGTGGAAGTGCTGGGTGCCAACGGCGTCGGCAAGAGCACGCTGCTGCGCACGCTTGCCGGCATGAGCCCGGACTATGTGGGTGAGGTGCTGTTTCGCGGCGTCGCGCTGCGCACGGGCAGCGCCGCCCTCAGTGCAGATCTGCTCTATGTTGGTCATCGCACAGGGCTGAATGCACAGCTCGCGCCGGAGGAGAACCTGGCCTGGTACGAACGCATGGGTGGCGGTGGCGGCGCGACTGCTGCACGCATTGAAAGCACGTTGCGAACGGTAGGACTGCTGGGCTATCTGGGCGTGCCTTGTGGTCGCTTGTCGGCCGGGCAACAACGCCGCGTGGCACTCGCGCGGCTGCTGCTGACGCGCGCCAGCTTGTGGCTGTTGGATGAACCGAGCACTGCGCTCGACAGCGATGGTGTAGCGCTGCTCGAGTGCCTGCTGGTCGCACATCGCGCGCGCGGCGGGGCAAGCGTGATCGCAACCCACGCACAGCTTGCG
The DNA here is from genome assembly GCA_945861675.1 of Klebsiella pneumoniae. Classification (GTDB taxonomy): domain Bacteria; phylum Pseudomonadota; class Gammaproteobacteria; order Pseudomonadales; family Azotimanducaceae; genus CAMAVY01. Next base: position 3,057 of record CAMAVY010000103.1, read on the forward strand.
TCGGCGACCCGCTCCTTGCGGCTGAACAGCGTGACCACCGCATGAATCAAGCCCGGCCCAGATCGGAAGTGCCTGTGATGGAATTGGCCGTGCTTACGCTGCCCGCGCTGCATGGGGCGGCGGGAAGTGACCAGGCCGCACATGCGACCGCCAGCTCGCCCGGCGCGCAGTTTGTTGCGCAGCTGCGTCGCGATCTGACCATTGCTTTGCGTGATCGCGGCGATTGGGTCAATGCCCTGGCGTTTTTTGCACTGGTCATTGCGTTGTTCCCGCTGGCGATCTCGCCGGACCCCGCGCGCCTGCGCGAGGTCGCGCCGGGTGCGCTGTGGGTGGCGGCTTTACTCGCAACGATGCTCGCGCTGGATGGCCTGTTTCGACGCGACTATGACGATGGCTCTTTGGAGCAGTTCGTCCTCGGCACACGTCCGCTCATGTTTGGCGTGCTCGCCAAGCTGCTGGTGTTCTGGCTGTTGACCGGGTTGCCACTGACGCTGCTGTCGCCGTTGTTGGGTTATGCGCTGAATCTGCAGCCCGAGGGCTACGCCCCGTTGATGGCTGGGTTATTGCTGGGTACGCCCGTGTTGACGTTGCTCGGCGGTGCCGGCTCCGCGTTGACCGTGAGCTTGCGCCGCGGTGGCGTTGTGCTTGCGTTGCTCGTGCTGCCGCTGACCGTGCCGGTGCTGATCCTTGGCGTAACGGCCGTTGATCTGGCCGAGCACGGAATGTCAGCTCGGCCGGCGCTGTTGTGGCTCGGCGCGTTGCTGCTTGGCGCGACGACGTTCGTGCCGCTGGCCATTACCGCCGCGCTGCGGCTCGCTGTTGAGTAGGTTGCCGAGCATGATGTCGACGAAGCGGTCGCTCACGCGAACCCTCACCCAGTGGTTTCATCGCAGCGGTTCGCCGCGCTGGTTCTTCGGCATCGCCAATCGCTTTGCGCCGTGGTTCACCGTCGCTGCAGTGCTGTTGTTGTCGGTCGGCTTTGTCTGGGGCCTGCTGATTGCGCCGCCTGACTATCTGCAGGGCAACATGGTGCGGGTGATCTATCTGCATGTGCCGGCTGCCATTCTCTGCCAGTCGATCTACATGATGATGGCGGCCTCGGCGGCCGTGCTGCTGATCTGGCGCATCAAACTGGCCGATTGGACCATCGCTGTAGCTGCGCCGATCGGCGCCTGGATGACGGCGCTGGCGTTGTTCACCGGCGGTGTCTGGGGCAAGCCGACCTGGGGCACTTACTGGGTTTGGGACGGTCGCACTACGTCGACACTGATGCAGCTGTTTCTGTACCTCGGTGTGATTGCGTTGCGCTCGAGTATCGCCGGTGAAGATCGGGCAGGACGTGCGGTCGCATTGCTGTGTCTCATCGGGCTGCCGAACATTTTCGTGATCAAGTATTCGGTGACCTGGTGGCTGTCGATGCACCAGGTGTCCACATTCAAGCTGACCTCTGCGCCGTCCATGCCGCCGGAAATGTATGCACCGCTGCTGGTGAATGTCTTCGGCTTCTACTGCTTCTTCGCTGCGGCGCTGCTGTTCGCGCTGCGGCTGGAGGTGTTGCGGCGCGAGCGCCGGACGCAGTGGGTGCGCGACTGGTTGCAGTCGGGCCTGCTGCCAGGGGCCGCCGATCGCGATCGTGGTGAGCAGGCAGCGGGGAGTGTGTGATGGCGTTCAAGAGCTTCTCTGAATTTCTCGCGATGGGTGGCCACGGGCCGTATATCTGGACCGCGTATGGCGTCACCTTGCTGTTGATCCTGTATATCCTCGCCGCCCCTGTCCTGCGCCAGCGCCGATTTGTGCGTGAGGAGCGTCAGCGGCAACTACGCAGCGGCGGTCAATCGGAGCCACAACCATGAATCCCTTGCGACGTCAGCGCCTGTTCCTTGTGCTGTTTCTGGTGCTGGGTGCCACGGCAGCGGTTGGCGTGACCCTGGCCGCACTGCGTGAAAACCTGAATGCCTTCTACCCGCCGGCGCAGATCAAGGACGGTTCGGCGCCGCAGGACGTGCGCATTCGCGCGGGCGGCATGGTGAAGGCCGGTTCGATCAAGCGCGCCAGCGACAAGCTGCTGGTCAGCTTTGTCCTGACCGATTTCGCAGGCGCGGAATTCACCGTCGACTACGAAGGCATCCTGCCGGACCTGTTCGGCGAAGGGCAGGGTGTGATGGCGACCGGCATGCTGGCCGCTGACGGCCATTTCAAGGCGCAGGAGGTGCTGGCGAAACACGACGAGAACTACCATCCGCCAGAGCTTGCAGGTATGCCGAAGTCTGCGCCTGTCGGTCCGCCTGCTGATGTGCCGATCGGTGCGCCGGCCGCTGCCCCTTCTGCGGCGATTCAGCCTGGTCGGGCCGGCGAGGCCGCGCCGGCGGGCGCGTCCGTCGGCACGCGCGAAGCCCCGGTTGCCAAGCCCGAAACACCCGCCAACAAAGCGATCGACATGACCCTGCCTGCCATAACCCTGCCTGCCATAACACCGCCTGCCATAACACTGCCTGCCATAACACTGCCTGCCAGAAGAGAGGGACAGTCCGCCACCGGCGGGTCGGTCACCACGAAAGGAGCACACGCCGCGTGATTCCGGAACTTGGTCACTTCGCGCTGATCCTGGCCGGCATGCTGGCGCTGAGTCTTGGTGTGTTGCCGCTCTGGGGCGCCTGGCGGCAGCATGAAGGTGCGATGCAGGTCGCGTTCAATCTGGTCACGGGGCAGTTCGTTTTTCTGCTGTTGGCGTTCCTTGCCTTGGCAGTCGCCTTCGCGCAGGACGACTTCACGGTGAAGTACGTGGCGCAGAACTCCAACAGTTTGCTGCCCATGCAGTACAAGCTGTCGGCGGTGTGGGGCGCACACGAAGGTTCGTTTCTGCTGTGGACGCTGATCATGGCAACCTGGACATTGGCGGTTGCGATGTTCGGGCGCAGCTTGCCGCTCGTGATGCACGCCAGGGTGCTGGGCATCCTTGGTTTGCTGTCGACAGGCTTCATTGCCTTTCTGTTGTTCACCAGCAATCCGTTCGAGCGCCTGCTGCCGCTGGCGCCGCCCGATGGTGGCGATCTCAATCCGCTATTGCAGGACTTCGGCCTGATCGTTCACCCACCCATGTTGTACGTGGGTTACGTTGGCTTTTCCGTGCCGTTTGCTTTTGCCCTGGCCGCGCTCATGACGGGCAGGCTCGATGCAGCCTGGGCGCGCTGGACACGTCCGTGGACCAATGCCGCATGGGCATTTCTCACCGCGGGAATTGCGCTGGGCAGCTGGTGGGCATACTACGAGCTGGGCTGGGGCGGCTGGTGGTTCTGGGATCCGGTCGAGAACGCATCCTTCATGCCTTGGCTGGTCGGTACGGCACTGGTGCACTCGCTGGCCGTCACGGAGAAGCGCGGGGTGTTCAAGAGCTGGACCGTGCTGCTGGCCATCTTTGCCTTTTCCTTGAGTCTGCTCGGCGCGTTCATCGTGCGTTCCGGGGTGCTGACCTCGGTACATGCCTTCGCGGTGGATCCGACGCGTGGCACCTTCATTCTCATGTTCCTGTTGCTGGTGGTCGGCGGCGCGCTGACGCTGTATGCACTGCGTGCGCCGGTCATGTCATCGGACGCGCAGTACAGCGGTGTGTCGCGCGAGGTGTTGCTGCTGCTGAACAATGTGCTGCTGGTCGCGGCCATGATCACGGTGTTGATCGGCACGCTGGCGCCGCTTGCTTATGAGGCCGCCACCGGCGGTGGCAAGATCAGCGTGGGACCACCGTACTTCAACGCGGTGTTCATACCGCTGATGAGTGCGTTGGCGGTGCTGCTCTGTGCAGCGCCCTTTGCCCGCTGGAAGCACATGCCACTACCCGAGCTGCTGCGCAAACTGCTGCCGCCGTTGGTCGGCGCGATCGCGCTGGCTGTGCTTCTGCCATTGTTGTTTGCAGAGCGTCTGCATTGGCAGACCGTGGTCGCGGTCGCCATGGCGTTGTGGATTGTGCTGGCACACGGGCGAGAGATGGTGGCGCGCGTGCGCAGTACCCAGCGCATGCCGCCGACGGCGCATCTCGGCATGCATCTCGCGCACCTTGGTTTTGCCGTCACCATCATTGGCGTGTGCCTGACATCGCATTACTCGAGCGAGCGAGACGTGCGGATGGTGTTTGGTGAAACGACCAGGATAGGTGAATACGACTTCCGCTTTGATGGCGTGGCGAGCATCGATGGGCCGAACTATCTGGCCGATCGCGGCAACATTGCCGTGCTCGAGGACGGCAAACTGCAGTACATGATGCATCCGGAGAAACGCCGCTACACCGCGCGCAACAGCGTCATGACTGAGGCCGCGATCAACCCCGGCGTGTTCGGCGATGTGTATGTAGCACTCGGCGAACCGCTGAGCAGCGATGCCTGGTCCATCCGCGTGCACGTGAAGCCATTCGTGCGTTGGGTGTGGGTAGGTGCGCTGCTGATGGCGGCAGGCGGCGTGTTGGCTGTGCTGGACGTTCGCTATCGTCGGGTGCGCCGGCGTCGCCCGGTTCTGGATGGGGTTCTGGATGCGCTGGACGGCGGCAGTGCTGATCTTCCTGTTGGCCAGTCGGATGCTGGTCAACCGGCCGCCGAACCAGCCGCCGTGGCACCCGCGGGCGCCGCGTTGAGCGTCGACGGCGGTCCGCGGCCATGAGTCGTGCCAGTCTGTTTGTACCGCTTGGGGTGTTCGTTCTGCTGCTGGCGGTGTTTGTGCCGAAGCTGTTGGACGACAGTGATCCCCGTGTGCTGCCGTCGGCGTTGCTCGACCGCGCATTTCCAGCTTTTTCGCTGCCGCGGCTGGATGCACCGGGTACGCTGGCTGACCAGACGGCGCTGCTCGGCCGCGTGCACCTCGTGAACGTCTGGGCGACCTGGTGTCCCACCTGTAAAGCAGAGCACGAAGAACTCGTCCGGATCGCGTCGGAAGAGAAGATCGCAATCGTGGGTATCAACTACAAAGACGATCCGGTGGCGGCCGCCGAGTGGATTCAGCGTTTCGGCAATCCCTATGTGTGGACCGTGGTTGATGCGGACGGCACATTGGGTGTCGATCTTGGTGTGTACGGTGCGCCCGAGACATTCCTCGTTGACGCGCAAGGCGTGATCCGCTTCAAGTGGGTGGGCGATGTGAATCAGCGCGTCTGGAATGATGAGCTGCGCCCGCGCCTGACGGCCCTGCAGAGGGGTGCATCATGATGCTGGGAAGGCGGGGCGTTGCGATCTGCCTGCTTGGCGCCGTGATCTGCCTGTTGGGCCCGCTGCAGCCCGCATTTGCGGCGATCGACACCTACGAGTTCAGCTCGGAAGAAAATGCCCGGCGCTACCACATGCTCGTGGACGAACTGCGCTGTCCGGTGTGTTTGAGCTCGAATCTGTCAGGTTCTGACTCGCCGATTTCGGCGGATCTGCGTCGTCAGGTGTTTCGCCTCGTCGAGGACGGCAAGAGCCCGGAGGAGATCCGCGAGTACATGCACTCACGCTACGGCGACTTCATTCTGTACCGGCCACGTCTGACGCCCTTTACGTTCCTGTTGTACGCCACTCCGGTGCTGCTGGTGGGGCTGGGCTTGTTTGTCATAGCGCGACTGTTGCGCAGCCGCAAACGTGCAGCATTGGCCGCGTTGGCGGGCGATGCTCAACAAGCTGCGCGCATTGAACGGTTGCTTGCGGTGCATGGCGCAGTTGAGCAGCCCGCCCAATCACCGGCGCCGGCACCAGCGCCCCGCAATGCGAACGCCTCATGACCGAGTACGTGTTCTGGGGCGGCGTGGTCGGATGCGTTGCCATGTTGGCGGTCATTCTGCTCTGGCCGCGCAGGCGTGCGCGCGCTGATGTGGATCGCACCGCGGCAAACGTTGCGTTGTATGAACAGCGCCGCGGCGAACTGGCGCTGGAGCTGCGTGAGGGGCGACTGAGCGATGCTGAGCACGCGCTGCTGCTTTCGGAGCTTGGGGCTGGCTTGCTGCGCGACGCGGCACCGGTTGCAAGCGGATTGGACGTGCAGGGCGCGGCGAATGCGTCAACGTCTCTGGCGCCGGCAGGCTCGGCCGTGTCCGCGCCCGCAGTCGGGGTGCGCAGCCGCCTGGCGATCGGACTGTTGATTGCCTTGCCGCTGGCGGCGTTAGCCGGCTACTTCCAGATGGGTCGGCTGGCGGACGTCGACCTTGCCGGCGTTGCCGCACAGCTCGAGGCCGCAGAGGCCGCGCCCGCAGGCACACATGCGCCGGCTGAGTTGCTGGCGATGGCCGACAAACTTGAGCGACGGCTGGCGGACAACCCGTCGGACGCCGATGGCTGGTTTCTGCTCGGGCGCACTGCCATCAATCTGAACGACCCGGTACGCGCTGCGGGCGCCTTTGCGCGTGTCAGTGAGCTGGTGCCGAATGAACCGGCGCCCGTGATCTACCAGGCCCAGGCAGAGTTTCTGGCCGCGGACAGAAAGGTGACGGCCAAAGTTCGCGCGGTCGTCGATCGGGCGTTGGCACTGGTCCCTGATCACCCGGTGATGATGGAAATGCTGGCGGTGGACGCGTTTGCGACGGGCGACTTTCGTGCCACGTTGGACTATCTGACGCGTGGTCTGCCGGGCGTAACCGACCCGCAGCAACGCGCCTACTTTCAGGAAGGCATTGCCCGCGCGGCCGCGCAGTTGGGCGTGCCAGTGCCCGATAGCGCCGTGACGGCGCCGGCACTCGCGGGGGCGGCGCCCGGTGCGGGGATGGGCGCGGGTCCTGGCGCAGCTTCGGAATCGGCGGGTGGCGCCGCACGTTTCATCGATGTGGATGTTCGGTTGCAGCCGGGCCTGTCGTTGCCGCCCGAGGCCGTGGTGTTCGTGACCGCGCGAGCCATTGGTGGTCCGCCGATGCCGGTTGCCGTTCAGCGGCGCACCGTGGCGGACCTGCCGTTCACGGCGCGTCTGGACCAGGGCTCGGCGATGAATCCAGAACTGAGCATGGCCACGGTCGACCGCGTTGCGGTCTCTGCGCGGGTGTCTCGCAGTGGCACGGCGCAACGCTCTGCCGACGACGTGGAAGTGGTTTCCGGTCCGGTCGCGGTGCTGGGCGGGCAACGCCTTCTCATGACCATTGGCGGCCGGGCGGGTTTGCCGCAACCCGCGACTGACGGGGCGCTTGCGGGTGGAGTAAATGCTGGGCAGCCTGCTGCGCAGCGGCCTGGCATGGTTCCGCCAACGATGGCGCCCACAGCAGCGTCGGCGGTGGCGCCCATGGCGGCGGCAACTGCGCCTGGCGTTGCACCGATGACGGCCAGCGGCACAGTCGTGCGCGTGCTTGTACAGCTGGGCCCCAATGTCCGGGTGCCACCACAGACGCCGGTGTTCGTGTTCGCGCGGCAACGCGGCGGGCCGCCAATGCCCGTTGCGGTGCGCAGGCTCACGGTGGCCGAACTTCCCGCGCTGGTCACGCTCGATGACACCTCCGCGATGGTTCCAGGGCGCAACCTGTCGACGATCAGCCAGGTCGATGTGGTGGCGCGCGTGGCACGCAGCGGTGCTGTGACACCGTCGCCAGGCGACATCGAAGGGCAAGTAGGCCCAGTGCAGCCGAAATCGGTTCGCGAAGTGCTGTCGATTGTCGTTGACCAGGTGCGCCGCTGAGCGGCTGGTACTTATCACTCGCGTGTTCCTGGTTTTACGTTGAATGACGTCAGTGCGCGCAAGACGGCATTTCGGCGCGCCGTTTTTCGTTGTTCGGGCAGCGCACTTCAGTACACTAGCGCCCGCTTTTTCCACCCCCTCCATATAAGAAAAACAGCGACGAATGCGCCTAAAAAGCATCAAGCTCGCCGGCTTCAAGTCATTCGTCGATCCGACGGTTGTCAACTTTCCGGGCAACCTGTGCGCCATCGTTGGCCCGAACGGGTGTGGCAAATCGAACATCATCGACGCCGTGCGTTGGGTCATGGGCGAAAGCTCGGCCAAACAGCTGCGGGGCGAGAACGCGACGGACGTTATCTTCAACGGCTCGGCCGGCCGCAAGCCGACTGCAATTGCCAGCATTGAGCTGCTGTTCGACAACAGTGATGGGCGGATCGGTGGCGAGTACTCGGCGTTTGGCGAGATCGCCGTACGCAGGCAGGTGACGCGCGATGCGCAGTCCACCTACTTTCTGAACGGCCAGCGTTGCCGTCGCCGCGACATCCTCGATGTGTTCCTCGGCACCGGCTTCGGCCCGCGCAGTTACTCGATCATCGAGCAGGGCATGATCAGCGATCTCGTCGAGGCCAAGCCCGAAGAGCTGCGGGTGTACCTTGAGGAGGCGGCAGGCATCTCCAAGTACAAGGAGCGCCGCCGCGAAACCGAGAACCGTATCCGCCACACGCGCGACAACCTCGACCGCTTGAGCGATCTGCGTGAAGAACTCGGGCGGCAGATCACGCATCTCGAGCGTCAGGCGCAGGCTGCCGAGCGTTATCAGGCGTTGTTTGCCGAAGCGGGCGAAAAGCGTGTCGAACTGCTTGCGCTGCGCTGGCAGCAGCTCGGCCAGCAGATCGGCACGCTCGAGCACGGCATCCGCGCGCGTGAGGTTGAGCTTGAGCGCGTGATCACCGAGCAGCTGCACCACGAGACCGAGAGCGACCGTGAGCGCATTGAACTTGCGCAGGAGAACGACCGCTTCAACGCCGTACAAGGGCGCTTCTACAGTCTTGGCGCCGACGTTGCGCGCGCCGAGCAGGACATCGAGAGTCGTGAGCAACGTCGCCGCGAACTGAATGCAGAGCTCAGCGACATCGAGCGCCGTGATGGGCTTGCCGCGACTGAACAGACGAATGAAGCCACGCGTCTGCAGACTGAGCAGCAAGCGGTCGCACAATTGCAGCCGGAGCTCGTGTGCGTTGAGGCAGACGATCGCGCGGCCGCAGTGGAAGTCACGCATTCGGAGTCGGTCGCCGACACCAGTCGTCAGGCCTTCGATCAGGCCGCTGCAGCGTTGGCCGACTATCAACGTCGTGTCGATGTTGCGGGCTCGCGTGTCGAGCACCTTGAGCAACTCGTCATGCGCCTTGATGCACGGCGCATGGTGCTTGAAGACGAACGCATCCGGCTCGATCCCGATGCGCACACCGGCGAGGTGGCCACACTCGAAGAGCGCGTGGCCGCGCTTGAGCTGCAGTTGCGCCAGGATCGCGAGCAGCTCGATCAACTGACACTCGCCATTGCAGGGGCCATAGAAGATGTGGCGCGGGCCGAAGCCGCTGTCGATAGCGCGCGCAACCTTTTCCAGGCAGTTGCCAGTGAACATGCCTCGGTCGCCGCTGTGCAGCAGGCCGCCCTCGGGCGACGGGACAACTCCGCGTTGGCATGGCTTGAAGCCCATGGTCACGGTGACAGTCCGCGGCTCGGCGAGTCGGTGCAGGTCACGGGCGGCTGGGAGCGGGCGCTGGAAACCGTGCTCGGCGGTGCACTGCGTGCAGTCGTCGTAGACAACGTTGCCGATGCGCTGGTCGGCGTCGATGCGCTTGATCGCGGCGATGTCATGCTGGTCAGTGGCAGCCGTCCGGCGGCGGCTGTTGCTGTCTTGAGTAGCGGCGATCGTCGGCCGCTGCTTGCGTTGGTGCGCTGGCAACATCGGCTCGACACACTGCTCTCGGGCATCTTCGTCGCAGACGATCTTGCCGAGGCGCAGGCCGTTGCGGCCACGCTGGGCAACGGGGAATCGGTTGTTACACGTGACGGCATCTGGCTGGGCGCCGACTGGGTGCGCGTGTCGCGCGGCGTGCAGGTCGAGGCGGGCGTGCTGGAGCGTGCGCAGCTGTTGCTGCGCCTGCGCGCGGATGCCGATGTTGCGGCCGCCGAACTGGAGCAGTGTCAGGAGCAGCTGGCAAACGCACGCCGGCAGCAGCGCGAATTGGAAGTACAGCGCGGCGCAATGCAGGAAAAGCTGGTCGACGACAATCGCCGGCTGGGTGCTGTACGCGCAGACGCAGGCATGCGGCGGGTTCGGCTCGAGGAAGTGCGTGCGCAACGCGAGCGCGTAGAACGCGAACACGCTGATCTCATTCGGCAGATCGCCGATGAGCGTCAGCAATGGGAGGGTGTACGCACCGAGCTTGGCGCTTTGACGCGCCAGGGCGACGGCCTGGTGGCTGCGCGTGTCGAGGCATTGCAGGCGCGTGATGCTGCGCTCGGTGCCGTGGCGCTGACCCGGCAGCGACTCGGCGATGTCCGCGAGGCGTTGCACCAACTGCGCTTGCGCGCACAGGCGGCCGAGTCACGTCGCGGTGCTGCCGATGCTGCGGTCACGCGGCTGCAGGGTCTGCGCAACGATCTTGCGACACGTAAAGCGCGCCTGCAGCAGGCGCTTGTTGAAGTCGAGGCACCGCTTGCAACCTTGCAGGCCGCGCGTGAGGAAGCGATGGCTGCACGCGCTGAGGTAGAGAAACTGCTGACCGCGTCGCGCGGCCAGATCGAACAGACCAACGTCCGCTTGCGCGAATTGGAAGAATTGCGTAACCGCTCAGCGCGCATGGTGGGCGAGGAACGTGCTGCGCTCGATAGCGAGCGACTGAGCTGGCAGGACCTGCGCACACGGCGCGGTGGTCTGGCAGACCAGGTGGCAGATCTTGGCGCGAGCGTCGAACTGGTTGCGCCGAAGCTGGATCCGGCAGCCAGCGTTGCACAGTGGGAAACCGACCTGCAGCGCATCGAGCAACGTATCGTCAGGCTCGGGCCCATCAACCTTGCGGCCATCGATGAATATCGCGCTCAGAGTGAGCGCAAGCAGTATCTCGACGAGCAGAACGATGACCTCGATGCAGCGCTTAACGCACTGAGCAATGCGATCCGCGAGATCGATGGTGAGACCCGTCTGCGCTTCAGCGACACCTTTGAGAAGGTCAACAATCGCTTCAAGGAACTGTTCCCGAAGGTGTTCGGGGGTGGTTCTGCCGAGCTTGAGTTGACGGGTGAGGATCTGCTGGACACGGGCGTGACGCTGATGGCTCGGCCACCAGGTAAACGCAACAGCAGCATTCACCTGTTGTCCGGCGGGGAGAAGGCTCTGACGGCAATCGCGCTGATCATGTCGATCTTTCATCTCAATCCCAGCCCGGTCTGCATGCTGGACGAAGTGGACGCGCCACTGGACGACACCAACGTGGCTCGTTACGCACAGTTGATCAAAGAGATGTCCGGCGACGTGCAGTTCATCTTTGTCACACACAACAAGATTGCGATGGAGATGGCTGACCAGTTGATGGGGGTGACGATGCAGGAGCCCGGCGTGTCACGGCTGGTCTCGGTGGATGTCGACAAAGCTGTCGCCTTGGCGGCATCCTGATGCCGCCGTTCCTTTCAGTCATTGGTGGTCGACGCATTTGCGGCGGAAGCAGTTTGGGTGGGCGCGATTTGGGACGAAGCTGTTTGATTGGAAGCTGGGGATCGATCAGGAGACGCGGCTGATGGAGCTCTCGTTAAGCGGTTGGGTCACGCTGGCCTGCGCGGTATTGATTGTCGCGGTGCTCGGGCATGCGTTCTGGTTGCGCTGGCGTACCCAGCGCAATCGGTTGCGCATTCAGATTGATCCGGCGGCGATACCGACCAGCGGGGCGGATGATCTTGATCTGCTGCGTGGAGAACTGCCCAACGGCGGCGCGCGGGTCAAAACGGCGGGAGAGGTCGAAGCGGCTGCCAAGCGTGCTCACACGCCGCCGGTGTTGCTCGACACCGTTCCGCAAGCACAGGACATGCCGGCCGACGATGGCGAGGTGAGGGCTGGACCCCGAGCGGGCCATGACGACGCACCGGCTGCGGATCGTCACGAGCCGCCGCTGTCTGCACAGCGACCCAGCGCGCGACGCTCGCCGGCGCCAGAACCGCTGAACGCGCCCGCTCCAGCCGTAGTGTCGGCTACCGAAAGGCCGAGCACCGGCAGAGGCAACGCCGGGAAAAATGGCTTCGAGAGACCCGCTTCCGAGATTGCCGGCGCTGATAAGGCCAGCGCAGAAAGGGGCGCTAGTGACGGTGAGGAAGCTGAGTCTCAGCTGCCGGAGCATGAAGAGCTGTTCGTGATGCAGGTGCTCTGCCGTAAAAGCGAGGGCTTTGAGCTGGCCGCGCTCATGGCAAAAGCCACTCAGGCAGGCCTGAAGTTCGGCGACTTCAACATCTTCCATCGCTACAAAGATGGGCGTGCAGGCCGCAACCGCATCGAATACAGCATGGCCAATGCCGTTGAGCCAGGCGCATTCGATCTGTCTGATGGCGAAGCGCGCACGCGCGGTGTGGCGTTCTTCATGCGGCTGCCGCTGACGACGGGATCAGAACCGATTCAGGTGTTCGAGGACATGCTCAAAGTGGTGCAGAGCATCGCCCAGCAGTTCGATGGCGAAGTGCTTGATGAACGCCAGGGCGTGATGAGCATGCAGACGATCGAACACTGTCGCGAGCGCATTCACGAGTTCACCCGGCGGCAGCAGGTTCGCGGCTGAGCGTCCGCGCATGCGCGGCTGAGCGTCCGCGTGTTCGCGGCAGAGCGTCCGCATCCGGCTGGCGTCGAACCCTGATCAATTGCAGTCGGGCTGCGGTTGCGTGGACCTCTATTGGACCGGACGGGAGCCGTCATGCCGCGTCGTGAAGGAACGGAAACCGCAGTCGCGCGTCGGCGAATGGACGCGCTGCGTGTACTGATCACGCGCTACGGTCACCACTACCACGTGCTCGATGAGCCGTTGGTCAGCGATGCGGAATACGACCGCCTGTTCGATGAGCTGCGCGCGCTCGAGGCGAAATACCCGGAGTTCCACGCCGACGATTCGCCGACGCAACGCGTGGGCGGCGCACCTGCGGGGCAGTTTGCATCGGTGCAGCACGCCGTGCCGATGTTGTCGCTCGACAAATGCATGCGCGATGAAGAGTTCGTGGCGTTCGATGCGCGCGTCCGCCGTGAGCTGGAGCTCACGGATGCGATCCAGTATCTCTGCGAACCGAAGATCGATGGTGTCGCCATCACGCTGACCTATGTGCGCGGCACGCTTCTGCGCGGCGCGACGCGTGGCGATGGGCGCACTGGCGAAGACGTGACTGCGAACATCCGCACCCTGGGTGCTGTACCGCTTCGCCTGCAGGGCCATGGGTGGCCGGAGCAGATTGAGATTCGCGGCGAGGTCTATCTGCCTCGTGCAGCGTTTGAAGCGTACAACGAGCGCGCTCGGGCGCAGGGCGAACGCCCCATGGTGAATCCGCGCAACGGCGCCGCCGGCAGTCTTCGACAACTCGATCCGGCCATTACGGCGTCGCGGCCGCTGACGATGTTCTGCTATGGCGTGGGTTTCGCTGCGCCTGAACAGCTGGCGCCCACGCAAGCGGCGCTTATGCAGCGACTAGG
>CAMAVY010000104.1 GCA_945861675.1 Klebsiella pneumoniae
GACGCGCTGCTGCGCTTGAAGGGCGCGTTTGCGGGTCTGGATACCCGCAGTCGCGACATCCTGCAGCGCCGCTGGCTCAACGACGAAAAGGCCACGTTGCACGAGCTGGCCGCAGAGTACGGCGTGTCTGCAGAACGCATCCGCCAGATCGAGAAGAACGCCATGAACAAGATGCGCGCGAACCTTGAGACCGGCCAGGCGTTGCAGCCCGCCTAGACACCCGCGGCGTCTGGACGCGATCTGAAGGAATCACCGTGGCTGCATCAGCATCCAAGCCGCAGCCAATGACGGGCGCCGGCAGCCGCTGGGCGCAGGCGTTGCTCGCGGCCGGCGCGCTGGCCGCGGGTCTTGCGGTGGCCTGCGGTGCCGCCGGTGCGCATGCCCTTCAGAGTCAGTTCGTGGTGCAGGGTGAACGCGCGCTCGGCGAACACTGGTGGGCGCTCGCGAACCAGTTTCATGCGATGCATGCGCTGGCGACGATTGCGGCCGCCTGGTGTTGCGATCGTTGGCCGTCGTCGCTCGGCGCACGCACCGCCGGCCTGTGCTTCCTGCTCGGCACCGTGATGTTCAGCGGTGGCCTGTATCTGCGTGCAATCGGCAGTGACCTGCCGCTGGCAGAACTGACGCCCGTCGGCGGCAGCATCTGGATAGTGGGGTGGTTGAGCCTCGCTGTTGCACCCTGGCGTTAACGCGCGCCAGAGCAGTGCCGCGCATCATCACCACTGAAACAGAACGAGCCATGACGCTTGAAGATACTCAGCCGCCGCGTACCTATGTGCGTCGCCAGGGTCGGATGACCGCAGCACAGGCGCTGGCACTTGCGGCCGAGCGCGACGCATTCATTCTGAGTCTCCACGCAGACCGACCCCAGCTCGAGACGGGTGGCATCACGGCGCCCTTTGGCCGTGCCGCGCCGCTGTTGGTGGAGATCGGTTTCGGGATGGGCCACGCGCTGATCGATACGGCGGTCAATCGCCCCGATTGGAACGTGCTCGGTGTGGAGGTCTATCGACCTGGCATCGGCGCAGTGCTGAAACAGGCGCGAGATCTTGGGCTGACCAATCTGCGCATCATCGAAGGTGACGCCGTTCTCCTGCTGCGTGACATCGCTCCGCCGGACAGCATCGACGAACTGCAGGTGCTGTTTCCGGACCCCTGGCCGAAGCTGCGCCACCACAAGCGTCGGCTCGTTCAGTCCGGGTTTGCAGAACTGGCAGTGTCGCGTTTGAAAGTGGGTGGTCGCTGGTGTCTGGCAACGGACTGGCAGCCCTACGCCGACGCCATGCTGACGGTGCTCGAAGGCACCGCCGGTCTGGTGAACGTGCACGGCGCGGGTCAGTACGCGCCGGATGCGAGTTTGCGCAGCGAAACGCGCTTTGAGCGTCGCGGTCGAAATCTGGGGCATGCGATCCGGGACTTCGAGTACCGACGCATCAGCTGATGCGTCCGTGCGCTGGTTGTTCCTGCGTGTGTTGAAGCGACTGGCACCTTGCGGCTCAGCAGTTCAGCGTTGCGCCCGGTCTGGTGGCAGAAACTCTGTCACGACGGAATCGAGAAACCTGTACCCGAGCGGCGTGGTGGCAAGGCGGTCCGTGCGTACCAAGCCGCGCTCACGCAGTCGCGCGAGCGGTTCAGCGATGTGTTCGGGACGCAGCCCCGTGCGCGCCTGGAACAGGGCGTTCGGTACGCCGTCGCGCAGCCGCAGCGCATTCAACATGAACTCGAACGCACGTGTCGGCCCGTCCAGACTTTGCGTCTGCCGACGCTGCTGGTCTGCAAGGTAGTCGTCCGGCTTGCGCGTTTTCTGGTAGCGCAGGATCGACAGCGCGCCATCGTCGAAGCACGACAGCTTGGCATGCGCCCCAGCACCGATACCGATGTAATCGCCGAACTGCCAGTAATTCAGATTGTGTACTGACGGCGCGTCGCGCGCGCACCAGGCGGAAACTTCATAGCGCTCGAAGCCTGCTGCGTGCAATGCGGCCATACCGGCGTCTTCGATCTGCGCCAGCGTGTCCTCGTCTGGCAACCGCGGCGGCGCTTTGTGAAACGCAGTGTTGGCTTCGATTGTGAGCTGATACCAGGACACATGCGTCACGCCCGTCGCCAATGCAGTCTGCAGATCTCGCACTGCACCTGCGGCTGTCTGGGTCGGAAGGCCATGCATCAGGTCGACGTTGATGCGCTCGAAGCCGGTGGATTGAGCGATGGCAATGGCCGTTGCAGCTTGTGCAGGATCATGTATGCGCCCGAGGCGTTGCAGCATGCTGGCGTCGAAGCTCTGTACGCCAATCGAGAGACGGTTGACGCCTGCTTCACGGAAGCCGTGGAAGTGCGCTTCATCCACGGTGCCGGGGTTGGCCTCGAGTGTGATCTCGGCTTGTTCTGCCAGTGGGATTCGCGCAGCGATCCCATCGATCAAGCGCGTGATCGCAGTGGGACTGAACAGACTCGGGGTCCCGCCGCCAAAGAAGATGCTGACCAGCTCGCGCCGCGACGTCAGGTACTGCACCTCAGCGTCCAGATCGCGAAGCAATGCGTCAACGTAGGCGTGCTCGGGCAGTTCGCGACTCTCCCCGTGTGGACTGAGCGCGTGTGAATTGAAGTCACAGTACGGGCACTTACGCACGCACCACGGGATGTGCACGTAAAGCGACAAGGGCGGCAACGCGCCGCCGTGCGCTGTCGGAGCGCTTGCCCGACGCGCGCTCAGCGGCGCGCTCGTCACGCTTGTCGCTCAAGCAGCAGCGTGGCCAGCAGTGCCGCTGCGCGTGCGCGATGACTGAGTCTGTTCTTCACCTCGCGCGCCATCTCCGCTGAGGTGAAGTGTTGCGTGGGATCGAAGAACAATGGGTCGTAGCCGAAGCCATGCTCGCCGCGTGCTGCGTTCAGAATCTCGCCCGGCCAGCGCCCTGCGGCGATCAGTGGTTCCGGGTCCTGTGGTTCGCGCAGGTAGACAAGTACGCAAAAGAAGTAGGCGCGCCGGTCGGTCACGTCTGCCATTGCCCGCAGCAAGGCGGCGTTGTTCTCCGCATCGCTTGCGTGTGTACCCGCATAGCGCGCTGAACGCACACCGGGGGCGCCCGCCAGCGCGTGCACGCACAAGCCCGAGTCATCGGCGAGTGCAGGAAGCCCGGTGAGCTCCGCAGCATGCCGAGCCTTGATCAACGCATTCTCAACGAACGTCGATGCGGTCTCTTCCGGCGCGATGGCGCTTCGATCGGGCAGTGCAATGAGTTCGCGACCGATATCGGCGAACAGACTGTGCAGTTCTGCAAGCTTGCCCTTGTTATGACTGGCCAGTACGACGGTTCTGCTACTCAACGTGTCTCACCCTAACGATGGTGGTGGCGAAGCTGTCGCACGATTGCCTGCTGCTCTACTCAGCATGGAGCTACTCAACATGGCGCTACTCAACATAGATGCGCTGTTCGAATTGCACGGACAGTGGCTCCGGTTCGCCGACCGGCTGTACGTTCAGCCGGAAGCGCCAGTGTTCCTGCTCACTGAAGCGCAGTTGCGACAAGTAGTAGATGGCGGGTGGTTCGCGCACTTCGCGAAAGGTGAGTGCGATCTCGCGCGACAACAGGTCGCGTGCAACGCCCGTGATGCGGGCTGCAACAGGTTTGCCGTCGCGCAGCACCGAGATGTTGACCATGGCGACTTCGCGGTTGCGTTCCAGGTGATGGCGCCGAGCGATTTCAGGCGTGAGAAACGTGCTGCCGATAACCACGTAGTGCACCTGGTACCCGCCGACGCTGACGTACTGCTCTGCGTGTACGGCCGGTGCTGCAGCACAAAGTGCCAGGAACACGAGCCACGCGATGATGCGGTGTCGTTGTCCGTGCGCCCCGGACTTCCTGTCAGCCACGAACTTCATGTCCGCGCTAACCGATAGAACGCAACTTCACCGAACAGATTCGGCGCAAGACTGGCGAGCATGTGTTCACGATGATCTGAACCCAACACGAAGCGCTCCTTGATGTGGATGCCCAGCTGCACACACAGCTGCTCAAAGTCGACCACGGTGCAGAGATGGATGTTCGGCGTGTCGTACCAACGGTGTGGCAGATGCTTGGACACGGGCATCCGGCCGCGCGTGATCAACGATGCGCGGCAGCGCCAGTGGCCGAAGTTCGGGAAAGTCACGACGCATTCGCGCCCCACGCGCAGCATTTCCTGCAGTACCAGATCGGGGTGACGCAGCGCCTGCAGCGTTTCGGTCATCACCACCACTTCGAACGCATCGTCGGAGAACCGCTTCAGTCCGAGGTTGAGATCGTGCTCGATCACATTCACGCCCTTGGCCAGACATGCGGTGATCTGCGCGGCATCGATCTCAAGGCCGATGCCATGCACTTGGCGCGTGCGGGCAAGGTGTGCGAGCAACTCACCGTCGCCGCAGCCAAGATCGAGCACGCTGGCGCCTGTGCGTACCAGCTCGGCAATGATGCTCAGGTCAGAGCGCACGATGCGCTCCTGAAATGTCCTCGCCGGCGCCATTTCCATCAGCGTGGCTTGCATCAGGCGCATTGGGCAGATCGGCGGCAACGCGTGCGAGATAGGTACGCAACACGTCGAAGTAGCGCGGTACTTCGAGCAGGAACGTGTCGTGGCCGTGTTCTGAGTCGATACACGCGTAGCTCACGTTCTTGTTTGCACGCAGCAGCGCGTCAACCATTTCCTCTGAGCGGGCGGGTGCAAACCGCCAGTCGGTGGTGAAGGAGATCAACAGAAACTTGGCGGTGGCCCGCTGCACGGCTGCGACGAGGTTATTGTCGAAGTCGCGCGCGGGATCGAAGTAATCCAATGCCCGTGTCATCAACAGATATGTGTTGGCGTCGAAGCGCTGCGAGAACGAGCGACCCTGGTACTGCAGGTAGCTTTCGACCTCGAACTGCACGTCGAGCCCGAGCGTCATGTCGCCGGAGCGCAGACCGCGTCCGAACTTCTGTCGGAGCCCGTCATCGGACAGGTAGGTGATGTGCCCCACCATGCGCGCAAGTGTCACGCCTTGTGTGGGCGCCACGCCGAACTCCAGATATCGCCCGTCATGGAAGAGCGCGTCGGAGCAGATGGCCTGCCGTGCAACTTCATTGAAAGCAATGTTCTGTGCAGACAGATGCGGCGCGCCGGCAATGATCAACGCATTGGCTACACGCTCGGGAAAATCGATGGACCACTGCAGCGCCTGCATGCCGCCGAGGCTGCCACCGGCAACCGCAGCCCAACGCTGTATGCCGAGTCGGTCCGCGAGCATGGCCTGCGTGCGCACCCAGTCCACAACCGTGACCGCAGGGAAGTCGGGGCCGTACGCGCGTCCGGTGTCGGGATTGATTGAGGTCGGCCCCGTGCTGCCATCGCAGCCACCCAGGTTGTTCAAGCACACGACAAAGAAATGATTGGTATCGAACGGCTTGCCTGGACCAATGCAGTTGTCCCACCAGCCCGCACGTCGATCGTCGTCACTGTGTCGCCCAGCGGCATGGTGGTTGCCTGACAGTGCGTGACAGATCAGCAGGGCATTGCTGCGTGCGGCGTTGAGTGTGCCGTAGGTTTCAACCATCAGATCGAAACGTGGCAGGGTCTTGCCGCAGGCCAGCGTCAATGCGGTCTCGAATGAGCATTTCTGCGGCGTGACGATACCGACCGAGTCGGGCGCCGACACCGGCGGTCGCGCAGCGTTTGCCACCGAAATCCGGTCCATTTGCGAAGGTCGGCGAGTCTAACAGCAAGCTCCATGGGCCCCGCAGTACGGTGCGCGGTGCGTCGAGCAGCCGTGCGACAACGCCAGAGCGCCATCAGGTGGACGCTACAGCCGTGGCGGGTGTGGCGCGGTGTCAGCTGAACTTGTGTTGCGCGGAAAGCAGTCAGGCAGTGCGCTGAGCGCGTGCAGACGAAGCGTCTTGCGCCGACTGGTCGCGCCGTGCTCGACGGTCACACGGCTGCGTGGCAGCTGACAGCACGCCGCGACGAAGCGTTGCAGCTCAGCGTTGGCCTTGCCGTCGATAGGCGGTGCATGGATGCGTATACGCAGACGATCACCGTGCCAGCCGACAATTTCGGTCTGTCGTGCGCCGGGCTGAATGATGCAGTCGAGCAGCAGATCCCGCCCGTCCACGCGAGTGCCAGGCTTCTGCACGCTTACGACAATCGCTCATTCACAGAAGCGCTGGTTCACAGAAGCGCTTGGCCCAGCGCCGGAAGCACGTACTTCTGCGTCATCCACATTGCGGTCAGTACGATCAACGGTGAGAAATCCAGGCCACCTACTGAAGGAACCCGCTGCCGTACCGGACCAAGTACAGGCTCAGTCAGCTGGCGAAGCAGTTCCACGGCCGGGTGGTAGCTACCTTGCGCGACGAAGCTCGCCACGATGATCAGGATGATGAACACCTTGTAGACGTCGAGCACCGTGCTCAGCAGTTCGATGATGCTGAGAATCCAGACCTGTGGCACCAGAAAGCCAGGTAGTCCGAAGCGGTGCGTGATGACCGTCGACAACAGCCCCAGAACGATCAGCGCCAGCACGCCGGCGAGGTCCCAGCGGGCGACCGCGGGCAACACCTTGCGCAGTGGTGCGAGGAACGTGTCGGTGAAACGTACGATGCCCATTGCCAGCGGGTTGTAGCGGTCTGCGCGGCACAACTGCAGCAACACGCGCGTCAGCACAAGATAGGTGAGGAGGCTGAGAACGATCCCAGCAAGATCAAACAGAGGCTCAGTCATGCGGTGTCCTTCAGGCGCGGTCTAGCGGTGCAAACCTAACTCGTCGGCCATTTCGATAGACCGGTCGCGGGCCGCTAGTGCAGCCGTTGCAACCAGACTGCGCAAGTCGCCCTTTTCGAAGGCCTGCAGCGCTCGCTCGGTTGTACCGTTGGGCGATGTCACAGAAACCCGCAGCGCTTCCAGCGTGCTGGGGGTTTCGTTGGCCATGCGCGCCGCGCCAAGCGCGGTCGCAACAACCAGCCGCCGCGCCTGATCGGCGTCCAACCCCTGCGCGATCCCGGCCGCAGTCAGGGCTTCCATGAAGAGAAAGAAATACGCGGGACCGCTGCCGGAGATGGCTGTCACCGGGTCGAGCAGATTCTCGTCATCGACCACCTCACACTGGCCGACCGCGCGCAGAAGTGCGCTTGCCAGTGCCATCTGCTGGGTGCTGACGCGTGCGTTGCCGGTCAGCACCGTGATGCCTGCGCGCAACAGCGCCGGCGTGTTCGGCATGCAACGAACGATGGCGCGATCGCCCAGCCATTGCTGCATGGCCTGCAGTCGAACACCGGCAGCGATCGAAACCACCAGCTGGTCGGACGCGTCTGAGCTCGAGTTGTCCGAGTGCATTTCTGGGCGCAGTGCTGGGCGCAGCGCCGTACACACCGCGCCGAGCACTTGCGGTTTCACCGCCAGCACAATGATGCTGCTATCGCGAACCGCCGCCTGATTGTCGGTACCCAACTGCAGTGCGCCCAATGTCTGAAGGCGCTCCCGCTGGGCGGCGTCTGGTTCTGCGACCGATATCTGTTCTGCGTGGTGTCCAGCAGCAAGCAAACCGCCAATCAGGCTGCGGGCCATGTTGCCGCCGCCGATGAACGCGATGCGCAGTGTGGCGGGCAGAGGTATGGGGGGGTGTTCGTTGGCGTGCGCGATATCGCTCAAGGTTGAGATTCCCGGTCTGGACTAGGGATTGGCGGGTGTGCTGTCGGCGAGTTGCGCATTCTGGTGGGTCGAGCGCCGAACAGGGCGGTGCCGATGCGCACCATAGTCGCGCCGGCTGCAATTGCGGCATCGAAGTCATCGCTCATGCCCATCGACAGGGTATCGAGGGCCGCTGTCCCGGCCCCGTCGTCATTGCGTAACACCGCCAGCGCGGCGGCGACTTCGGCGAAGACGGCCCCTGAATCGGACCCATCGGCTGGCGGAATGGTCATGAGTCCGCGCAGCCTCAGATTGGGTAGGCGCCGCACCTCGCGGGCAAGCGTGCGCAACGACTCGAGCGTCTGCACCCCGCCTTTGCTTGGCTCGCGAGCGAAGTTGACCTGCAGCAGTACGTTCAATGGCGGCGCCGTGGCTGCTCTTTGTGCTGACAGTCGCTCGGCAATGCGCATGCGGTCCAGCGTGTGCACCCAGTCGAAGTGCTCGGCGATGAGGCGGGTCTTGTTGCCTTGCACCTGGCCGATGAAGTGCCAGCGACAGGCCTGGCCAGCGGACCTGAGCGCGGCAATCGCGGGCAGAGCTTCTTCCAGATAGTTCGCGCCCAGGTCACACAGGCCGAAAGCCACGACCTGCATGAGTTCGCTGGCGGAGCGGGTCTTGGTGACGCCGATCAGCCGCACCGACCCGGCGGCTCGACCGGCCGCGAGCGTGCTTGCGTCAATCTGTGCCAATATCTGTGCGAGACGCGCCTGCAGGGGCATGGGATCGAAGTCGCCGTTCAGTTCTGGGACGGAGGGGTTTGGATTGAGCGTCATTGCATACGACTCCCCGGCTGCCGGGCGACCTGAACACGGACTGCCCCATGAACACAGGCCAATGAATACAGGCCAATGAGCACAGGTAGGCACAGGCGTTCCTTTGGCCCTACTCTTTACGCAGACGAGCAATCGGGCATCAGTCGAAATGGATATTACGGAACTGCTGGCGTTCTCTGCAAAGCAGGGCGCATCAGACCTGCATCTATCGGCAGGGCTGCCCCCCATGATCCGGGTGGATGGCGACGTTCGCCGCATCAACCTGCCGCCGATGGACCACAAAGAAGTGCATGAACTCATCTACGAGATCATGAACGACAAGCAGCGTAAGGACTACGAAGAGTTCCTGGAGACCGACTTCTCCTTCGAAGTGCCCGGCGTGGCGCGCTTCCGGGTCAATGCCTTCAACCAGAACCGCGGCGCAGGCGGCGTGTTCCGGACCATTCCGTCCAAGGTGCTGACCATGGACGAACTGGGCATGGGCCAGGTGTTCAAGGATGTGTCGATGGTGCCGCGGGGTCTTGTGTTGGTTACCGGACCGACCGGCTCGGGCAAGAGCACCACCCTGGCGGCTATGGTCGACTTCATCAACGACACCAAGTACGAGCACATCCTCACCATCGAGGACCCGATCGAGTTCGTCCACGAGTCCAAGAAGTGCCTGGTGAACCAGCGGGAAGTGCACCGCGATACCCACGGGTTCGCCGAGGCGTTGCGCTCAGCGCTGCGGGAAGACCCGGACATCATCCTGGTCGGTGAGATGCGCGACCTGGAGACCATCCGCCTGGCGCTGACTGCCGCAGAAACGGGCCACCTGGTGTTTGGCACCCTGCACACCACGTCGGCGGCCAAGACTATCGATCGGATCGTCGACGTTTTTCCTGGCGAGGAAAAATCGATGGTGCGCTCTATGCTTTCTGAGTCCCTGCAGGCAGTGGTTTCGCAAACACTGCTGAAAAAGATCGGCGGCGGTCGGGTTGCCGCGCACGAGATCATGATTGGTACACCTGCCATCCGTAACCTGATCCGCGAGGACAAGATTGCGCAGATGTACTCCTCTATTCAGACCGGCGCTAACGTCGGCATGCAGACGCTGGACCAGTGTCTGAAGACACTGCTTGAGAAACGCGTGATCACACGCGAGTTGGCCAAGGAAAAAGCGAAGGTGCCGGACAACTTCTGATGAATCTCGATCCGCTATTGAAGGTCATGGTAGAGCGTGGCGCTTCGGACCTGTTTATTACCGCCGGTGTGCCACCATCGCTGAAGATCAATGGTCGGTTGCACGCCGTCACGCGTGTGCCGCTGTCGCCGGAGCAGACGCGCGAAATGGTGCTGGGCACCATGGAGCCGAACCAGCGCGAGGACTTTCTGGCGTTGCACGAAAGCAACTACGCGCTGATGCGCCCGGGGCTCGGCCGTTTTCGCGCCAGCGCCTTCTTCCAGCGCAACCTGGTCGGCATGGTGCTGCGGCGCATCGAGACCAATATTCCGCGCATCGCCGATCTTGGCCTGCCCGCTTTGCTTGGCGACCTTGCCATGGGCAAGCGCGGCCTGCTGATGTTCGTGGGTGCCACAGGCACGGGCAAGTCGACGTCGCTGGCGGCCATGATCGGCCATCGCAACGAGAACTCAAGCGGCCACATCGTCAGCATCGAAGATCCGATCGAGTTCATGCATCAGCACTCCAAATGCATCGTGACGCAGCGCGAAGTCGGCATTGATACCGAGTCGTTCGAGATTGCCCTGCGCAACGCACTCCGTCAGGCACCGGACGTGATCATGATTGGTGAGGTGCGTACTCGCGAAACCATGGAGTACGCCATCGCCTTCGCGGAGACCGGGCATCTGTGCCTGGCCACGCTGCACGCCAACAATGCCAACCAGGCGCTTGAACGCATCATTCACTTCTTCCCGGCAGATCGGCATGACCAGATCTTGATGGACCTGTCGCTGAACTTGCGGGCAATCGTTGCGCAGCAGCTGTTGCCGACGGTGGATGGGCGCGGTCGACGCGCCGCTGTTGAGATCATGATCAACACGCCGTTGGTGGCGGATCAGATCCGCAAGGGCGAGGTCCATCTCATCAAGGACGTGATGCGCCGTTCCGGTGAGCAGGGTATGCAGACCTTCGACTCGGCGCTGTACCAGTTGTACAGCGCGGGTGAGATCACCTACGAGGCCGCACTCGCGCACGCCGACTCGGCGAACGATCTGCGCCTGATGATCAAGCTGGGCACAGATTCCGATCCGGAGTTGATGAACACGCTGTCGAAGCTGACGCTGCAGGACACCGATCTGACGCCGTCGCGCCGAACGCGCTGACGTTTCGCCCACTTGCCGGGTCTGTCAGCGCATTCTTCGATCAATGAAGTGTTCAATCAACACGCGGCCAGGCAAAGCTCGGGTCGTTGAGCCAGGTTTCGGCGATCACACACGCCGCCATGCCGTGATGGTGTTTGTGCTCGCGGCCGGCAGCCAGGGTGTCATTGGCAGCGCGTGTTGAAAGGCGCTCGTCGACGAGCAGCACACTGATATCACGCAGTGATTTCCCCGACGCAGCCGCACCGCCGTGCCGCGAGTCCAGGCGCGGCGCACCCAGGTGCGCGCGCAGCGCGGCAGCAAACGCACGCGCGCGCGCTGTGATGGGGTTGTCGGTGTCGTCCATGTTCAGTGGCAATCCGACCAGCAGCAGATCGGGCCGCCATTCGGTGACCAGCTTGAGCAGCATCTGCCATTCCGGTTCGCCATTGCGCGCACGCAGCTCCGCGAGAGGTGTCGCAGTGCCCGTGATGGTCTGCGCTGTTGCGACACCGATGTGGCGCAAGCCGAAATCGAATGCGAGCACGCGGCGTTGTGCGCGCTGAGGGCCAGCCTCTTCGTCAGGCCGATCGCTCTTCTCAGGCCCACAGCGCTTAGGCAAAGCCGGGCCGCGAAGCGATGAGGTTGAAGTCGATGCCAAGACTCGCGGCCGCTTCGCGCACGCGCTCTGGCAGTGGCACATCGAACAGTACGCGCTCGCTTGCGGGGCAGGTCAGCCAGGCATTCTGGCCAACCTCGGTTTCCAGTTGACCACCTGACCAGCCGGCATACCCCAGGGCAATGAGGAATTTCTCCGGGCCCTCGTTGCGACCGATCGCGGCCAGCAATTCCTTGGCGGTGCTGAACATCAGTCCGTTGCCCAGATCCACGGACAGATCGAAACCCTCGAGCGGCGTATGCAGAATGAAGCCGTGCTCGGGGTTGACGGGGCCGCCCATCAGAACCACGGGATCATCCATCCGCAGGTAGTCCAGGCCCAGGCTTTCCATGAGTTCCTGCAGCCGCATGGGCGCCGGCTTATTGACGATGATGCCCAGCGCGCCCTGACTGTCGTGCTGGCAGACATAGGTCACCGTGTGCGCGAAGTTCTCGTCTTCGAGCGCGGGCATGGCGAGCAGGAACTGGTGCTTTAGCGTGAGCGTCATGAGTTGATCATAGTCGTCCGCATCGGCCGATTCGGCATGCTCTTGTATCGAGCTGTTGCGCTTAGCCACTGAAGCCGTCACCGCTTTGTGTACTGTTTCTTCGTGCGCTGGGACCGAACTGCCAGGTGCGAATGAATTCGAGCAGGTCGATGCGTTTGCGCATGGACTCCGGGAACACCGGGAACGGCGCAGCCAGGCGCACGATGTTCAGTGCTGCCTGATCCAGCAGCGGGTAGCCCGACGACTCAAGGATCATGGCCTCCTTCAGCGTGCCATCCGGATTGATGGCCATCAGCATGCGCACGCTGCCGTGCACACGTTGCGCGCGTGCCTGCGCTGGATAGTTGAGGTTGCCGATGGCCTCGACTTCCCGCCGCCAGGAGTTGAGGTAATACGCTTCGTCGGTGGCGAGCGTGGACACGCTGGTGATGCGTCGCACGCGTGGCCCCAGGGCCTGGTTCACGCTCTCGCTGTCGAGGCGTGCCTGCAATGTCGCGAGCTGTTGCTGCACATCCAGATAAGGCTTGGGTTCCGTGCTGTTCGCGCCTGGTGTTGTGTCGTTGTGGGCGACCTCTGGTGCTGCGGGCGCGCGCGCGCTGTCGACCGCGATCGGACTCAACGTTGTCGTGGCCGCGTTGGCGCGGCTGTCAATGCGCTCTTCTGGAAGCTCTGTGGTGCGATCCGCTGCGAAGTCCGACGCTTGGGTGCTGGTCATCTCTGTGCGTTTGCTGGCGTCTCCGCTGCCGCTTTGGTTGGTCGGCGCGGCAAAGTCAGCTTTTGCCGGTGGCGATTCGGAGAACTGTGACAGCGTCACCTCGAGTGTCGGCGGCGTGGGCGCCTTCGGCTCCGGAAGAAACTGCAGGCCAAACAGCGCGACGGCGTGGGCGCTGGCGGCGAGTGCCAAGGCCAGCGCCAGCCGCTCGGTCTGATCGAACCGCGGAACGCGAAACTTGATCGGCATGAGCGGCAGGTACGTGGACATGCCGAGTTCAAGCGCGCGCTTGCTGCTTGCGCCGTGCTTCGATCGCATTCATGAACTGCCCGGCAATATCCAGCGAAAACTGGGCGTCGAGCTCGCGTACGCAGGTGGGACAGGTGACGTTCACTTCGGTCAGGTAGTCGCCGATCACGTCGATGCCCACGAACAGCAGGCCCCGACGGCGCAACTCGGGCGCTACCTGGTCCACGATCCATCGATCGCGTGTCGTCAGCGCGCGGCCGATGCCTGTGCCACCTGCCGCCAGATTGCCGCGCGCTTCACCTGCCATGGGCACGCGGGCCAGGCAATACGGCACGGCTTCACCGTCGACGATGAGGATGCGCTTGTCGCCGTCGACGATTTCGGGCACGAAACGCTGCGCCATGATCTGACGCTTGCCATGGTCGGTCAGCGTCTCGATGACCACATTGAGGTTCGGATCGCCCTGCACCATGCGGAAAATGGACGCGCCGCCCATGCCGTCCAGCGGCTTGAGCACCACATCGCCATGCTCGGCTGCAAACGCCCGGAGGATGTCGGCGCGGCGCGAGATCACCAGCGGCGGGCAGCACTGCGGGAAGCTGGTCGCAAAAACCTTCTCGTTGCAGTCGCGCAGGCTCGCAGGCTTGTTTGCCACCAGCACACCTTCTGCTTCTGCGCGTTCGAGCAGGTAGGTGGTGTAGATGTACTCCATGTTGAACGGCGGGTCCTTGCGCATCAGCAGGACGTCGAGCTCACGCAGCGGACGGCGTACCTCATCACCCGTTTCGTACCAGGTGGCACCAGGCGTGTTGGGGATTGCGTAGGGGTCGAGGTTCGCAACGAAAGCGTCAGTGAGACGCAGTTCGCGCATTGCACCGAACACGCTGCCCCGATCGAGAAAAAGATCCTCCTGGCGCAGGTACCAGAGTCGATGTCCCCGGCCTTGCGCCGATCGGATCATGGCCAGGGTGCTATCTTTTTTGAGGTTGATGGTCGCAAGCGGATCCATCACCACACCGATGTTCAACAGGTTGTCCAAAACGAGTGCGCCAGGAAAAAGTCGTAAGTAGCGACTACGTTATAGGTAGGGGCGAGGCCGCTCAAGCTGGCGAAGCGCTTTCCCTGACCTGGTCTCATGCCGGCGTGCGGCCGGTCTGGCGATAGTCATGCGGGTGCAAGTACCCGCGCACTAACTGGATTGGTCCCCTGCCATGGGCCGACGGGCACTTTCATAGGGAGCGTTGCGAGATGGAATTTCAGTCCAGCGGGACCAAGGTGATGGTCATCGACGACAGCAAGGTGATCCGGCGCTCTGCCGCAAGCATGCTGGCAAAGGAAGGCTTCACGGTCTTCACCGCAGAAGACGGCTTCGATGCGCTGTCGAAGATTGCGGAAAACGAACCCGAGATCATTTTCGTCGACATCATGATGCCGCGGCTTGACGGCTATCAGACCTGTGCGCTGATCAAGAACAACAGCCGCTTCAAGGGCACGCCGGTGGTGATGCTGTCCAGCAAAGAGGGCTTGTTCGACAAAGCCAAGGGCCGCGTGGTGGGTTCCGACAGCTACCTCACCAAACCCTTCTCACGGGAAGATCTGGTGAATGCGATTCGATCGCTCGTGCACGCGAGCTGAGCCTCAGCCCTTCGCAGCCCAACTTTCAGGATCGACAACAGCTATGGCGCGGGTGCTGATCATCGACGATTCGCCAACGGAGTCACTCTGTCTGTCGAAGTGGCTCGCGCGCAATGGCCACGATGTGCTGAACGCCGACAATGGCGCTGACGGTGTTGCACTGGCGCGAGCACACCAGCCGGACGTGGTGCTGATGGACGTCGTCATGCCAGGCATGAATGGCTTTCAGGCCACGCGGGAAATCGTCAGCGACGACAGCACGCGGCACATACCCGTAATCATCGTGTCTTCGAAGCGGCAGCACGTTGACGAAGTGTGGGGGCGCCGGCAGGGCGCCAGCGGCTATCTCATCAAGCCGGTTTCGGAACGCTTGCTGATCGACGAAGTGCAGCGCGTGTTGTGCGCGGCCTTTCCGGAGTGAAACCGCCGGAGTGAAACCGCCAGAGTAAAGCAGTGATTGAGTTGCTGCCGGTGAACAAGACAAAGCTATGAACGAGATGCGTGCATGACAGAACCAAACACACAGTCGCAGCCAGTGGGAGCAAACGTCCTGGACATGGCGCCGTTTGCGTGTTTGTCCAGCATGGCTGCTGCAGCGTCGGCGTCCGCGTTGCCCTTGCCGCGCGCGCGCCGCGAAAGTGAGAGCGGTTGGCGCGGACTGGGTTTTCAGATTGGTGGTCTACGTTTTGCGGCCACGATCGGCGATGCAGTCGAAGTGCTGCGGATGCCGCGGCTGACACCGGTGCCTTGGGTGAAAGGCTTCGTGCTGGGCCTGGCGAACATTCGCGGCCGCCTGTTGCCTGTGTTCGATATGCACGCGCTGCTCGATCTCACGCCCACGCTGCCACGTCAGCAATGGCGCGTACTGGTTGCGCAGTCTGGTGATCGCCACTTTGGTCTGACCATCGAGCAGTCGTTTGGCATTCAGCATTTCGCAACCGATGCGTTGTCTGACGAGCGGCTGAATCTTGGTCTTGTGGGTCAGTACGTAGGCGCAGGCTACAAGCAGAGCGGACGTCTCTGGTATGCCCTTGAACTTCCGCGCGTGGTCCGGGACCCCGCGTTTCTGAATGTGGCGATATGACGAGCGCGCAGGCCAACGAACATGCCTAACGAATTTGCAGAGGGACAGTGAAAATGAACGGCAACCTTTCTTTTGGTGCAGCGGCAAAGGCGAACCCGGTGGTGGGTGGTTTGCTTTTCCTCGGTGGTCTGGCATTCGTGGGTGCGCTTTACGCCGTATTCAGTGACATGCAGGCGGGCCGCGGGCTCGGGGCCAACCTCGGCGCCCTTGCGGCGCTGGCCGCCTGTGTCTGCACGGGTGGCGTTGCCATGTCGGTGCTGGGCGAAGCCAATCGCAGGCTGCATGAGCAGACGTCGCAGCATGAGCAGAACCAGAAAGCCATCCTGCAGTTGCTCGACGAACTCGCGGACCTCGCCAAGGGCGATCTGCGTGTACATGCGTCGGTGACTGAGAGCTTCACCGGCGCCATCGCCGACTCGATCAACTTCGCGATCGACCAGATGCGGCGCCTGGTTGCGAACATCAATCGTCTGTCGGTGCAGGTCGTACATGCCGCCGAGGAAACCAGCGGCACTGCGCGGCAGCTGGCGACTGCGGCCGAACACCAGGCGCAGGAGATTGCCGGTGCGACACATGCGATCAACGACATGGCCGTGTCGATTGATCAGGTGTCGAGCAATGCCGCCGAGTCCACCATGGTTGCGGAGCGTGCCGTGACCATCGCCAACAAGGGCGCGGC
>CAMAVY010000105.1 GCA_945861675.1 Klebsiella pneumoniae
AAGGCTCTAGCCCAGGATTCTCGACGCCCACTCTCTTCCTGGTCAGCGGGCTCGGGTACGACGCCCGTGATGGGGGCGACCATTTCAGGCGAACTTCCCCAACTGACATATGGCGCAAGTGCGGACGCATCAATATCGATCACAGCATCGAACTCGGCATCCGGGTCGCTGACCAACTGTCGCCAGGCAAGCACCGCCTGGTCCCAGAGTTCGTCGCTGGGCGCCATTGGCCGACCACGCAAGTACTCAATGGTCACGTCATCGACACCGATCAGGCCGGCTCGCGCGCCCGCTTCAATCGACATGTTGCAAACCGTCATGCGGCCTTCCATCGACAAAGCACTGATTGCTTCGCCGGCGTACTCAATGGTGTAGCCCGTGGCACCGGCCGTGCCGATCTGCCCGATGATCGCCAGCACCAGATCCTTCGCCGACACATGTGGCTGCAGTTGTCCGTGCGTGCGCACCAGCATGTTCTTCGCCTTGTGCTGCAGAAGACACTGCGTGGCAAGCACGTGCTCGACTTCCGAGGTGCCGATGCCCTGCGCCAGCGCAGCGAACGCGCCGTGAGTCGAGGTATGCGAGTCGCCGCACACGATCGTCATGCCCGGCAGGGTCGCGCCCTGCTCCGGACCGATCACGTGCACGATGCCCTGGCGCACGTCGAGCATGTCAATCAGCGGAATTCGAAACGCCGCACAGTTGCTGTTCAGCGTCTCGATCTGCAGGCGCGAAACCGGGTCCAAGATCCCGGCAACACCGGCGGCTCGGTTGTTGGTCGGAACGTTGTGATCGGGCACAGCAAGGTTGGCGTCGAGCCGCCACGGCAGTCGATCCGCAAGACGCAGACCTTCGAACGCCTGGGGCGAGGTGACCTCATGCAACAGGTGGCGATCGATGTAGAGCAGCGCTGTGCCGTCCTCACGCAGCGTGACCACGTGATCGTCCCAAAGCTTGTCGTACAGCGTATTGCCCATCGTTACTCCCGCGCGGCGCGCGCCCAAACCACTCAACGAACAGCCCAATCAACACATCGCCCAATCAACACAACGTCCAATCAACACAACGCCGATTCAACAGACAGCCGATCCATCACCCAGCCAGCTCGGCTTCGCATGCTAGATGCGCATTCAGAATGAATCCAATTCATTGTTATCATCCGATCCATAACCGATAGCTATGCGAATGCATCATGGACGTCGAGCAACTACGCGCATTCGTCCAGGTTGCCGAGACGCGATCGTTCTCGATGGCAGCGGAGCTGCTGCACATCTCCCAGCCAGCCGTGAGCAAACGCGTCCGCGCGCTCGAAAACTATCTGGGCAGTTCGCTGTTCGATCGCGTGGGGCGCAGCACAACGCTGACCCTCGCCGGGCATCAGCTGCTGCCAGCGGCCCAGGCGCTGCTGGCCAGCCTGAAGGACACCGAGACGCTGATCCGTAATCGGCATGGGCGCGTCGAAGGCACGCTGACCGTCGCAACCAGTCATCACATCGGATTGCACCGCCTGCCGCCGTGCCTGCGCATCTTCTGCCGCGAGTACCCGCTGGTGCGCCTGAACCTGCGTTTCGAAGACTCCGAAGTCGCGCACGAACTCGTGCGCGCGGGCGGCGCAGAAATCGGCGTCGTCACGCTCGATCCGTTGCGCGACGCGACCCTGACCTACACGCCCTTGTGGCGCGACGCGCTGTGTTTCGTCGCCGGACACGAGCACAGTCTTGCGCAGGTCGCTCACCCGCTGGCAGGGCTGCAAGACCATGCAGCCATATTGCCGGGCATGGAAACCTACACCGGGCGCATCGTTGCGGACCTGTTTGCGCGGCGCGGTCTCGCTCTGAAGGCGTCCATGTCTACCAACTACCTGGAAACCATCCGCATGCTGGTGTCGATCGGCCTGGGCTGGAGCGCGTTGCCGGAAACAATGCTCGACGAATCGATCACGCGGATTCACCTGCGCGATGAGCCGCATCTTGGCCGCGATCTGGGTTGCATCGTCCATCCTGGCCGAGCCCTCAGCAATGCAGCCCGTGCCTTTCTGCGAGCGATCACGGAATACGCCGCAAGCACGCAGACCCCGCCGGGCAGTTCACCCACCACAGCGCCTGCTGGGCCGTAATCGCTCAGGAAGTCCGAGGCGGCAGCTTCGCCATCAGCGCGACCTCGAACTCGGGGTTCTGGCCGCGCTGGCGCAACGCCTGGTCCATCAACACCAGCGCCACCATTGCCTCTGCAATCGGCACCGCGCGGATACCCACACACGGATCATGTCGACCTGTCGTGACGACCTCGACGGCTTGACCCGCGCGATCGATGCTTCGTCCAGGAATGCGGATGCTCGAGGTCGGCTTCAACGCAATACTGGCCACCACGTCCTGGCCACTGGAGATGCCACCCAGCGTTCCACCCGCGTGATTGCTTGCAAAGCCGTTCGGGCTGATTTCGTCGCGATGCTCGCTGCCGCGTTGATTGACCACCGCGAAACCGTCACCGAGCTCAACGCCCTTCACCGCATTGATACCCATCAGTGCGCCCGCAAGCTCCGCATCCAACTTGCCGAACACAGGTTCACCCCAACCCGCCGGCACGCCGCTTGCGACGACGCACACCTTCGCGCCAATGGAATCGCCATCACGTCGCAGCTGTTCGATGAACGCTTCCATTTCTGCAATGCACGCAGCGTCAGGGCAGAAGAACGGATTGCGCTCGACCTCCGCCCAATCGAACGACGCCGGAACGATCGAACCCAATTGCGCAAGGAAACCGCGCACCAACACGCCGTAGCGTTCGCGCAGATACTTCTTCGCGATGCCCGCAGCGGCAACGCGTGCCGCAGTCTCGCGCGCAGAACTGCGTCCGCCACCACGATAGTCGCGAAAGCCGTACTTCGCGTCGTAGGTCAGGTCGGCGTGCGCGGGTCGATACTGATCCTTGATCTTGTCGTAGTCGCGCGACCGTTGATCGCCATTCTCAATCAGCAGCGCGATCGAGGTACCCGTCGTTCGGCCCTCGAACACCCCGGAGAGAATTCGCACTTGATCGTCTTCGCGGCGCTGTGTGGTGAATTGCGATTGCCCAGGCTTGCGCCGGTCCAGGTCGATCTGCAGGTCGGCCTCGCAGAGTGCCAGGCCAGGCGGACAACCGTCGACGATTGCACCCAGCGCCGGCCCATGACTCTCACCGAAAGTCGTGACGCGGAAGACATGACCGAACGTATTGCCTGACATAACCTGCTTTCACTTGAAAGGTGACTATCGGGGCGCGTGCGCCGCATCCGCAAAGCGAGTGAGCGCGTCGGCCTGAATCGCCAGCACACCATCGCCACCACGTTCGAACGATACCCACTCGAATGGAACACCAGCCAGCAGCTGATCCACGACGGGCGCGATCTCGCCGACTTCGAGAAACAGCCAACCCGCGGGCGTAAGGTAACTTGCGGCGCTCAGCAGAATGCGCTGCGCAATCGCCAATCCGTCCTGTTCTGCGGTGAGACCCAGCTTCGGCTCATGCAGATATTCGGCCGGCAGCCGCGCGTAACTGCTCTCAGGCACGTACGGCGGATTGCTGACGATCAGGTCGAACACGCCATCCGCTGCGTCGAACAGATCACCTTCGCGGCAGCGCACGCGCGCGTCGCTGAAGCCAAGCCGATCGCGATTCTGCACGGCCACTTCCAATGCACCCGGCGACACATCCGTCAGCAGCACTTCCGCGTCCGGAAACACCCAGGCGCAACCCAGGCCAATCGCGCCGCTGCCCGTGCACAGATCCAGGATGCGCGCGGGCGGCGTATCAACGTAGGGCGCAAACGACTGTTCGATCAGTTCGGCAATGGGCGAGCGTGGCACCAGCACGCGCGGATCGACGCGCAACTCCATGCCCGCAAACCATGCGCGACCGGTCAGATACGCCACCGGTATGCGTTCGTCCACACGTTGCCGCGCAAATCCCAGCAGCCGTTGAACTTCACTCGGCAGCAGTCGCGCGGACAGCAGCGTCTGCAGGCGATCTTCCGGCACATGCAACGCGCCGATGAGCAACTGCACCGCTTCGTCCCAGGGCTCGTCAGTGCCATGGCCGTAATGCAGGCCCGGCGTTTCGGCAAACAAGGTCGCCGTCCAACGCAGACAATCGCCGATTGTCTGCAGGTGAACCGCTGCCTGCTGCCAGTCGTCTGCATTCACGCAGCGCGGCCCGCAAGTGACAGCAGCAGACGATTCAAGCGCGCAACAAACGCGCCGGGATCCGGCAGATGCGTGCCTTCCGCCAACCGCGCCTGATCCAGCAACACGCGCGCGAGTTCAGCAAACTGGTCTTCATCGACCTCTGCATCAAGACGCAGCAGCAATGGATGACTGGCATTCAGCTCCAGGCTGGGCACGCTGTCTGGCACCGCCTGACCGGCCGACTCAAGCAGCTTGCGCATCTGTGCGCCCATGTCGTGCTCGCCGATGACGAGACAGGCTGGCGACGTGACCAGACGCTCGGAGAATCGCACCTCATCGATATCGTCACCCAATGCCTGCTTGACGCGCGCGAGCAGATCTTCGGGTGCCTTGGCCGCATCAGCTTCAGGCGTCGCATCTGTTGCCGCATCCGGCGGAGACTCGATCGCGTCGAGGCCCAGATCGCCGCGTGTGATATCCGCCAGCTGTTTGCCGTCAAAGGTCTGCAGCGAAGTCATGACCCAGTCATCGACCCGGTCCGACAACAGCAGTACTTCAATGCCACGCTTGCGGAACACCTCCAGATGCGGGCTGGCCAACGCTGCCTTGTGACTGTCTGCACACACGTAGTAGATGCGGTCCTGCCCCTTCTGCATGCGCCCGACATAGTCTTCAAAGCTCTGCACCTGTGCATCGCCGTCAGCGTGCGTGCTGGCGAAGCGGAACAGCTTCGCCACGTCTTCGCGATTGGCGTAGTCCTCCGCAGGCGCTTCTTTCAGCACCCGGCCAAATTCACTCCAGAAGCCGCGATACGCATCAGGATCGTCCTTCGCGAGTTTCTTCAAGGTATCCAGCACACGCTTGATGAGCGCCTGCTTGATCGTGTCGATGCGCTTGTCGTTCTGCAGAATCTCCCGCGATACGTTCAGCGGCAGATCAGCGCAATCGACCACGCCCTTGACGAAACGCAGATACAGCGGCAGGAACTGTTCAGCCTGGTCGAGAATGAACACGCGTTGCACGTACAAGCGCAGACCCCGCGGGGCATCGCGATTCCACAGATCGAACGGCGCCTTCTTCGGCACGAACAACAGCGACGTGTATTCGAGCTTGCCTTCCACCTTGTTGTGCGACCAGGTCAACGGTTCATCGAACGCATGCGCGATGTGCTTGTAGAACGCCTTGTACTCGTCATCTGAAATGTCATTGCGCGGGCGCGTCCACAGCGCCTTGGCCTGATTGACGACTTCGTACTCGGGCGGCTGCGATTCCGCAGACACGGCCCTTTCATCGTCTGCGCCATCCGCCGCGGCATCTGCCGCGTCATCTGCGTTGAACGCTGGCACTGCTTCTTTGTGCAGATGCACGGGCACTGCGATGTGATCGGAGTACCGGCGAATCACGTTGCGCAGCCGGAAGCTGTCCAGGAATTCTTCGGCATCAGCCTTCAGATGCAGGATGACCTCGGTGCCTGCCGCGGCGCGCGGAGCCGCCTCAACGCTGTACTCAGCCTCACCCGCAGACTCCCAGTGCGTGCCGCTTTCGGGCGGTTCGCCGGCGCGACGCGTGAACACTTCAACGCGATCGGCAACGATGAACGCAGAATAGAACCCCACACCGAACTGGCCGATCAGCTGGGCATCCTTTCGGCTATCACCGCTGAGCCGCTGCATGAATTCCGCCGTGCCGGACTTCGCAATCGTGCCCAGGTGGTCGATGACCTCCTCGCGGGACATGCCGATGCCGTTGTCGCGGAAGATCAGCCGCCTGCCGGGCTTGTCCACATCGATCCACACGCCCGATTCAGCCGTCAGCAGCTCAGGCTTGGTCAGCGCTTCCAGGCGCAGTTTGTCCAACGCATCCGACGCATTGGAGATGAGCTCACGCAGGAAGATCTCCCGGTTCGAGTACAGGGAGTGAATCATCAGTTGCAGCAGCTGTTTGGCTTCCGCCGCAAAGCCGCGCGTTTCCTTGTCCGCCATTGAACCCCCGTGCCAGTCGTGCCATTGATCGTGTGCTGCCGCCGCTGCGGCCGCATTCATCCCGCTCATTGCGAGCGTCAGCGGACATGGGGCCGAACAACTTGCCTTCAAGGGCCGCCGCTGCGCCGAAGGGCCAACGCGCCTGCTCTCGGCGCAGCGCCTGCAAGGAACACCCTTCCTGCTAGCGAACCGACAGAAAGTCAGCGCAGCAGCGCCACGCTGTCCGGTGGAGCGCGCCCCCCTCAGGAGAGCGGCCCCAGACTAGGCCGCGGCATTACTTCCAGCCGGTGATCTCGGCCAGCGCGCTGCCGATCTCGGCCAGGCTCTTCACCGTGCGCACACCCGCTGCATTGAGCGCTGCAAACTTCTCGTCCGCCGTGCCCTTGCCGCCCGCGATGATCGCGCCGGCATGACCCATGCGCTTGCCCGACGGTGCCGTTACACCGGCGATGTAGCTGACCACGGGCTTGGTCACATGCGCCTTGATGAAGGCCGCTGCGTCTTCTTCAGCGTTGCCGCCGATCTCACCGACCATCACGATGGCTTCGGTCTGCGGGTCGTCCTGGAACAAGCGCAGGATGTCGATGAAATGGCTGCCGCCAATCGGGTCACCGCCAATCCCGACACAGGTGCTCTGGCCAAAGCCACGATCGGTCGTCTGCTTGACGGCTTCGTAGGTCAATGTGCCGGAACGCGACACGATGCCCACGCGGCCGGGCAGGTGAATGTTGCCGGGCATGATGCCGATCTTGCATTCACCGGGGGTGATGACACCGGGGCAGTTCGGGCCGATCAGTCGCACGCCAAGCACATCGAGGTCGGCTTTCACCGCCAGCATGTCCAGCGTCGGCACGCCTTCGGTAATGCACACCACGAGCTTGATGCCGGCATGCGCGGCTTCGAGCATCGAGTCCTTGGCGAACGGTGCCGGCACGTAGATCACCGAGGCAGTTGCGCCAGTTTGCTTGACTGCGTCCGCCATCGTGTCGAACACCGGCAGACCGAGATGCGTCGTACCGCCTTTGCCTGGCGTGACGCCACCCACCATCTTCGTGCCGTACTTGATGGCCTGTTCGCTATGCAGCGTGCCTTGGCCGCCGGTGAAACCCTGACACAGCACGCGGGTTTCGGAATTGATCAGAATGCTCATTGCGCACCTCCTGCGGCAGCGACCGCCTTCTGGGCCGCGTCTGCCAGGCTGGTCGCGGCGATGATATTCAGGCCACTGTCCTTCAGCCGCTGACCGCCTTCCGGTGAGTTGTTGCCCTCGAAACGAACGACGACAGGCACTTTGACGCCCACCTCGGTCACGGCGGCGATGATGCCGTCGGCAATGGTGACGCAGCTGACGATGCCGCCGAAGATGTTGATCAGCACCGCCTTCACGTTGCTGTCCGAGAGAATGATCTTGAACGCCTCGCCCACCGACTGCTTGGTGGCCGTGCCACCCACGTCGAGGAAGTTCGCCGGCGAACCGCCATACAGCTTGACCAGGTCCATGGTGCCCATGGCAAGCCCTGCACCATTGACCATGCAGCCGATGTTGCCGTCCAGTGCCACGTAGTTCAGGTTGCTGTCTGCAGCCTGCGCTTCGCGCTCGTCTTCCTGGCTGGGATCGCGCATGTCGGCGATCCGCTTCTGCCGGTACAGCGCGTTGCCGTCGATGTTGATCTTCGCGTCCAGGCAATGCAGTTTGCCGGCCTTCGTGATGACCAGCGGATTGACTTCGAGCAGCGAACAATCGGTTTCGTGAAACAACCGCGACAGGTTCATGAACATGTCGGTGAACTCGCGAATCTGCCCGCCTGACAGCCCAAGGCCGAAAGCAAGTTCGCGCCCCTGATAGGGCTGCGCGCCAACGATGGGATCAATCGTTGCCTTGAGAATCTTCTCCGGCGTCTCTTCTGCAACTTTCTCAATTTCCACACCGCCCTCGGTGGACGCCATGAAAACCACACGGCGACTGGAACGGTCGATGATGGCCGAGAGATACAGTTCCTTTTCGATGTCGGTCAGTGTTTCCACATAGACCTTGGTCACCGGCTGGCCGCTCGCGTCGGTCTGATAGCTCACCATGCGCTGGCCGATCCAACGCTCGGCAAACGCGCGCACCTCGTCGGTATTGTCAGCAAGCTTCACACCACCCGCTTTGCCACGGCCGCCCGCATGCACCTGCACTTTGACAACCCATCGATCACCGCCGATCTTGTTGGCGGCGGCAACGGCTTCGTCTGGCGTAGATGCCACCTCTCCCTTGGAGACGGGCAAGCCATACTCCGCGAACAATTGCTTCGCCTGATACTCGTGTAAGTTCATCGTTTCTCTCGTTGGCTGAATCTGGACAGCGTGCAGACAGGTCCGCAGTCAATGGGTCCCTCAGACGCACCGCAAGGTGCAATCCGGCGCACGCTTCATTTCGGATGTTTCTTCCGGGCTTGCTCTGCTCGAGCGCGGTCAGCGCTTCTTCTTGTTGGCGATGTGAATGGCGTGCCCGTGCAATGCCAGGGCGGCCTCGTGCACCGCTTCAGACAGACTTGGATGCGCAAACATCGTCAAACCAAGATCTTCGGACGTCGCATTGAACTCCATCGCAATGACGGCTTGAGCAATGAGCTCCGACGCCTGTGGCCCGAACACCTGGACCCCGAGAATGCGATCAGTCTGCGCATCGGCAAGAATCTTCACGGAGCCGTCGGTCTCGCCTGATGCCATTGCCCGGCCACTGGCTGCGAATGGAAACGCGCCCACCGCGTAGGCATCGCCGCGCTCCTTCAACTCGTCTTCGCCACGCCCGACCCAGGCAATCTCCGGATGGGTGTAGATCACCGAAGGAATGCAGCTGTAATTCACCTGCGTCTTCTGCCCGGCAATCCGCTCGGCCACCATCACGCCTTCTTCAGTGCCTTTGTGCGCCAGCATCGGCCCACGCACACAGTCACCAATGGCATGGATGCCTGGCACGTTCGTCGCGCACTGGTCGTCGACCTGGATGAAGCCGCGCTCGTCCAGCGCTACGCCGGCCTCCGGTGCAAGCAGATTCTGTGTGCACGGCCGGCGCCCGACCGCAACGATGAGCTTGTCGAACTCAAGTTCCTGGTCACCGTCTGCGGTCGTGAAGCTCACGCTCACGCCTTTCGCTGTGACCTTCGAACCCGTGACGCGCGCGCCCAGACGAATGTCGAGCCCCTGCTTCACGAGCAGCTTCTGTACGTCCGACGCCAGCTTGCGATCCAGCATCGGCAGAAAGTTCGGCAGTGCTTCCAGCACCACAACCTGCGCGCCAAGGCGCGACCAGACCGAGCCAAGTTCAAGGCCGATGACGCCCGCACCGATCACGCCCAGGCGCTTCGGCACCGCATCAAACTCGAGCGCACCGGTGGAATCGACGATGCGCCCTTCAGTCAGCGGCGTGGGCGCAATGTTCACGGGCACCGAGCCTGGCGCCAGAATCACGTGCTTGGCCTGCAGGTTGCGCACACTGCCGTCGGCCGCCGTTACTTCAACCTGCTTCTGCGCCAGCAGACGACCGGTGCCGGGCACCCACTGCACAGCGTTCGACTTGAACAACCCGGCGATGCCGCCGGTCAACTTGCTCACGACATCGTCTTTGCGCGCGATCATCTGAGGCACGTCCATCTGCACCCCCTTCGCGGTAATGCCGTAGGCGCCCAGATGGTCGCGGGCCTCGAGAAACTTGTGCGAAGCGTCGAGCAGGGCCTTCGACGGGATGCAGCCCCAGTTCAGGCAGGTACCCCCAAGTACGGGCTTACCCGTCTTGCCGACTGCCTTGTCTACACAGGCCACTGTAAAGCCGAGCTGCGCCGCCCGAATCGCTGCGGGATAGCCCGCTGGCCCGGCCCCGATCACCACTACATCGAAAGAATCAGCCATGCCGGCCCCCGAACTGTTCTGAAAGCGAATCGTCTCAGACTTCGAGCAGTATGCGCATCGGGTCTTCGATGATCTCCTTGATCGTCACGAGAAAACGTACGGCCTCGGAACCGTCGATCACGCGGTGATCGTAGGACAGTGCCAGATACATCATGGGCCGAATGACCACCTGACCGTTCTCTGCCACCGGGCGGTCCTGCACTTTGTGCAGCCCGAGGATGGCGGTCTGCGGCGGATTGAGGATTGGCGTGGACAGCAACGAGCCGAACACCCCACCGTTGGAGATGGTGAACGTTCCCCCGGACATGTCCTGCAGGGTGAGCTTGTTGTCGCGAGCGCGCAGGCCAAGGTCACGAATCTGCGCTTCGATCTGCGCCATCCCGAGGCTGTCGGCGTCGCGCAGCACCGGCACCACCAGACCGCGCTCGCTGGACACGGCCACGCCGATGTCGTGGTAGCCGTGGTAGACGATGGCATCGCCATCAATGGACGCATTGACCGCCGGAAAGCGCTTCAAGGCCTCGACCGCTGCACGCACGAAGAACGACATGTAGCCCAGTCGTGCCCCGTCGTGGCGCGCGGCAAACGCCTCCTTGTAGCGTTCGCGCACGGCGTTCACCGGTGCCATGTTGGCCTCGTTGAACGTGGTGAGCATGGCGGCAGTTCGCTGCGCTTCGACCAGACGCCTGGCGATGCTTGCGCGCAGCCGCGTCATCGGCACACGACGTTCCACTCGTTCGCCATTCGCGCTCGCGGTCCCGGCGGCAGGCGCCGCGCCTACGAGCACTGGCCGAGGCGCGGGCTCTGGCGCGGGTGCGGGTGCGGGTGCGGGTGCGGGTGCGGGTGCGGGTGCGACAGCAGGTGCTGCGGTCGCGGGGGCTCCTGCGCGTTCGATATCCGCCTTTGTCACTCGGCCGCCGCGGCCACTGCCTGCGACAGCGTTCAGCGTTATACCGTGCTCGGCGGCGGCCTTGCGTGCCGCAGGGCCGGCACCGCTGTTTGCGGCCTGCATGGCGGCACTGGTGCTTGCTGCATTGGCCAGCGCGCCGTCGACAACCGTTGCGGCCGCAACTACGGAGGCCGAACTGCTGACCGCAGTCAGCGCAGCCACTGCAGTGCGTTGAACGGCACTGCCGCCGACACCGTTGGCGTCGACAGTTTCCGCACCAACGACAATCGCCTCGAAGTGACCGATGAGTTCCT
This sequence comes from Klebsiella pneumoniae, assembly GCA_945861675.1. Lineage (GTDB taxonomy): Bacteria > Pseudomonadota > Gammaproteobacteria > Pseudomonadales > Azotimanducaceae > CAMAVY01. Next base: position 11,240 of record CAMAVY010000105.1, read on the forward strand.
CGCTGAGCACGGTCTCGCCTTCAAGCTTCAGCTGTTCAGTGATGCGACCACGGGCGGGCGCCACGACCTCAATCACGACCTTGTCGGTTTCAACCTCGACCAGCACGGTATCGCGTGCAACGATTTCGCCGACCGCAACACGCCATCCCGCGATCGTGCCCTCGCTGATTGACTCCGGAAACGTCGGCGCTCGCATGTCTGTTGTCACGTTGGATGTCCTGTTCCGCGGTACTGGGCCGCTGTACTCGTCTGCTTTATTGGTCCGCTGATCAGATCAGTGCCGTGCTTGCGCACGTGCGCGCAAGACCGACATCCCCTCACGCCTCGCCATACAGCGCGTCACGAACCAGCCGCTCCTGTTCAGCCTGATGGCGGCTGAGATAACCCACTGCAGCCGCCGCCGACGCCTCGCGTCCTGCGTAATGCAGATAGAGCCTCTTGTCGTGCTGGAGTGCGACATGCCGCATGCGGTGCTGACTGCTGTACCAGGCGCCCTGATTCATCGGCTCTTCCTGACACCACACAACCGTGTCCAGCTTGCGATAGGGCGCGATCGCCGCGGCGAGCTCCGGTTCCGGGAACGGATAGAGCTGTTCGATACGAACGATGGCGATGTCTTCGCGGCCATCGAGGCGGCGTCGCTCAAGCAGGTCGTAGTAGACCTTGCCGCTGCACATGACCAGTCGGCGCACGCGCGTCGGGTCAAGTTGATCGAGCTCGGGAATCACCCTCTGAAACCCGCCGCCGGTCAATTCATCCAGGCCCGATACGGCCAGTTTGTGCCGCAACAGGCTCTTCGGCGTCATGACGATCAGCGGCTTGCGCAACGCACCCACGATCTGCCGGCGCAACAGGTGATAGATCTGCGCTGGCGTGGTGGGCACACACACCTGAATGTTGCGCTCTGCACACAACTGCAGATAGCGCTCAAGACGCGCCGACGAGTGTTCGGGCCCCTGGCCTTCATAGCCATGCGGTAACAGCATCACCAAGCCACAGAGTCGACCCCACTTGTGTTCGCCACTCGCGATGAACTGGTCGATCACGACCTGAGCACCGTTCGCGAAATCGCCGAACTGGGCTTCCCAGATGACGAGCGTGCTGGGTGATGTAGTCGAGTAGCCGTACTCGAACGCCAGCACAGCCTCTTCCGACAGCAGTGAATCGAACACGCGGAATCGACCTGGCCCGATCTCGCTCAGGGCAACATGGGCAGTGCCGTCGCGCTGCGAATGTGTGACCGCATGACGATGCGAAAAGGTGCCGACACCGGAGTCCTGCCCGACGAGACGTACGTCGAAACCGCCGTCGACGATGCTCGCGTAGGCAAGTGTTTCGGCAAAGCCCCAGTTCCCAGGCATCGCGCCTGCAGCCATCAACCGGCGATCCTCAAGCACGCGCTTCACTTGCGGATGCAGCACCATGCCGGTCGGCGTTTCCAGCAAACGGTCCGCCAATGACTGCAGCTTCGACAGTGGCAGTTGCGTGTCCACTGTCGTGTCCCAGGCGTGACCGAGATAGGGTCGCCAGTCGATGAACTGTGACGTGTCCGGATCCTGCACCAGCGCCAACGCAACGTGCTCGCCGTTCTCAAGCGCCAACCGATAGTCATCCACAAGTTGATCGGCCGCCTGTTGCGTGAGCACCCCAGACCCAACCAGCTGCTCAGCGTAGATGGCCCGCGTTGTCTGCATCTGCGCAACGCGCTGATACATCAGCGGTTGCGTCTTCGCAGGTTCCTCCGCCTCGTTGTGCCCGCGACGGCGGTAGCAGACGAGATCGACGACTACGTCCTTCCTGAACGTCATGCGGTAGTCGATCGCCAGTTGCGTGACGAACAATACTGCGTCGGGATCATCACCATTCACATGCAGGATCGGCGCCTGCACCATGCGCGCGATCTCCGTGCAGTACTCCGTAGAACGCACGTCGTCCTGACGATGTGTGGTGAAACCAATCTGGTTGTTGATGACGACGTGCACCGTGCCGCCGGTGTGGAAGGCACGCGTCTGCGACATCTGGAATGTTTCCATCACCACGCCCTGACCGGCGAAGGCCGCATCGCCGTGCAAAACGATGGGCAGCACGGTGGCGCGCTGCTCGTCATGGCGGCGATCCTGTCGCGCGCGAACCGAGCCTTCGATCACAGGCCCGACAATCTCCAGGTGCGAAGGGTTGAACCCCAGCGCCAGATGCATTTCGCCGCCCGGCGTCAGGACATCGGACGAAAAACCCTGGTGGTACTTCACATCACCGCTACCGGACGATGCGTGAGCCGTGCCGTCGAACTCATCGAAGAGATCGTGCGGGTGCTTGCCGAGCACGTTCACCAGCACATTCAGACGGCCGCGATGCGCCATGCCGATGACGGCTTCCACGATGCCGTGCTCTCCCGCGCGCTGCAGCAGTTCGTGCAGCATGGGGATCAATGACTCGGCACCCTCGAGGCCAAACCGCTTGGTGCCCGGGTAGCGCGAATGCAGATAGCGTTCAAGGCCTTCAGCCGCAGTCAGACGCTCCAACACCACGGTGCGCTGCGCCGCCGTGAACACAGGATGGCTGCGCACACTTTCCAGCCGCTGCTGCACCCAACGTTGCTCGGCCGCATCAACAATGTGCATGTATTCAGCACCGATGGTGCTGCAGTAGGTGCGCTCAAGTACCGCGACGATGTCCGACAACTTTGCTTCAGGCGCGCCATAGAACAGGCTGCCGGTTTGAAACAGCGTGTCGCTGTCAGCGGCCGTCAGCAGGTGATAACCCAGCTCGAGCTGCGGCGTTGCAGGCCGCGCCAGCATGCCAAGCGGATCAAGATTGGCGCGCTTGTGACCGCGCATGCGATAGGCGGAGATGAGTTCCGCCAGCCGCATCTGCTTGCGCTCGTGATCTGCAGACGCCTGCAGAGCACTGCCATGCACCGCCTGTGGTCGCTGCCTGCCCAGACTCTCGAAGTGCGCACGCACCGGGCCGTGCGGCACGTCGGCGCTGGGTATGCCAGCGCCAGCTGGAAGCTTGTCGAAGTAGTCGCGCCACTCCGCGGGCACCTCGGATGCATCCTCGAGGTAGCGTTCATAGAGCGCCTCGATGTACGCGAGGTTGCCGCCGGACAAATGCGATGTCCGGGCCATTGACTCCATCTGTCCCATGACCATCCGAGATCTCCATTCGAGGGCGCTGCCGGTTGCGTCGGCGCATGCGTGGACGCTCAACCGGCGCACACGAGCGCGCACTCTGCTTGGCCGCTTAAGCCCGCAGTGTAGCAATCGGGGTGCCAGTCGATTGTGAGCGACGCAAGCCGGGCAGCGTACGCCGGCGCTTCAACGTGTCCCGTTCTCTGGCGCACATTTCTCTGGCGCACATTTCCCTGGCGCACAGCAAACGAGCTCCGCGGCGGACGGACGCGCCGCGAACTCAGGGCTCGAGCAGCGCCGCTTGTCAGGTGCCGCGTGACAACAGCATGCCGCGAATCTTGCCAATGGCCCTGGTCGGGTTCAGACCCTTCGGGCACACCGACACGCAGTTCATGATGCCGCGGCAACGGAACACACTGAATGGATCGTCCAGCTTGGCCAGGCGCTCCTCAGTTGCTGTATCACGTGAGTCCGCAAGAAAGCGGTACGCCTGCAGCAGACCGGCCGGACCAATGAACTTGTCCGGGTTCCACCAGAACGACGGACAGGAGGTCGAGCAACAGGCACACAGGATGCACTCCCAGTAGCCTTCGAGCTTTTCCCGGTCTTCCGGCGATTGCAGACGCTCCTGCGAAGGCACCGGCTCATCGTTGATCAGATACGGCTGGATCTTCTCGTACTGCTTATAGAACTGGCCCATGTCGACCACCAGGTCGCGCACAACAGGCAGCCCCGGCAGCGGCCGCAGCACCAGCTTGTTGCCCTTCACAACGGCCGACAACGGCGTGATGCACGCAAGGCCGTTCTTCTTGTTCATGTTCACGCCATCCGAACCACACACGCCTTCGCGGCATGAGCGTCGATACGTGAGCGAAGGGTCCTTGTCCTTCAACAGTTCAAGGACGTCGAGCACCATGAGGTCCCGACCTGCGGGAATCTCGACGCTCATGTCCTGCATGCGCGGCGCCGTATCAGTATCCGGGTTGTAGCGATAGACGCTGACCTGCAACATCGTTCGTCCTCAGTATTTGCGCACGGCCGGCTCGAAGCCCGGCATGGTTTTCGGTGTGAAGTTCACGGATCGCTTGCCCACACGCTTGTCACTGGGGAAGTACATGGAGTGGCACAACCAGTTCACGTCGTCGCGGTCCTCGAAGTCATCGCGTGCATGCGCACCGCGGCTCTCCTTGCGCACCTCGGCGGCAATTGCCGTGGCTTCGGCCACTTCGATCAGGTTGTCCAGTTCAAGTGCTTCCAGGCGCGCCGTGTTGAATGCCTGGCTCTTGTCCGACAGGTATGCACGGCTCGCACGCTCGCGCAGCTCTGCCAGCTTCTTGATACCGGCCTGCATGTGCGTCTCGGTGCGGAACACACCGAAACTTTCCTGCATGGTCTTCTGCAGTTCGCGCCGCAGCTCGGCAACGCCCTCACCTTGCTTGGATTCATTCCAACGATTGAGGCGCGTCATGGCACGTTCGATGTCACTGGCGCTGGCGTCTCGGTAAGTCACGCCCGAGCGCACCGTTTCTTCAATGCGCAGGCCGGCGGCACGGCCAAACACCACGAGGTCCAGCAACGAGTTGCCGCCCAGACGATTCGCACCGTGCACAGACACGCTGGCGACTTCGCCGCACGCGTACATGCCGGGAATCTCCGCATCGTTGCCATCCGCGCCTTGCGTCAAGGCAACGCCATTCACGTTGGTCGGAATGCCGCCCATCATGTAGTGGCAGGTCGGCACCACGGGAATCGGCTCGCGTACCGGGTCGACGTGGGCGAAGGTCTTGGCCAGCTCGCAGATACCCGGCAGCCGCGAGTTCAGCACCGCCTCGCCCAGGTGATCGAGCTTGAGCATCACGTGGTCGCCATTTGGACCACAGCCATTGCCAGCGATGATCTCCAGGATCATC
>CAMAVY010000106.1 GCA_945861675.1 Klebsiella pneumoniae
GCGCGTACGTCGACCGACGACGGCGTGCGCTGCACCACATACAACTGCCTGCAGGCACGGGCCAGATGCGGAACGCACTGCACTGCAGTGGCGCCGGTGCCGATGATCGCCACCCGCTTGTCGGCGAGCTTGGTCATCAATGCGCCGGCTGGATCGCCACCGGTGTACGCATAGTCCCAACGACTTGTGTGAAACGAATGCCCTTTGAATGTCTCGATGCCGGGAATGCCTGGCAGCTTGGGCACATGCAGAGGTCCGGTGCCCATGCCGATGAACTGCGCGGTGAACGCATCACCGCGATTGGTGCGGATGCGCCATAGCGAGCGCGCCTCGTCCCATTCCAGCGCCTGCACTTCGGTATGAAAGAGCGCGTTGTCGTACAGCCCGTACTGCCGGCCGATACGTTGGCATTGCGCAAGAATCTCCGGCGCATGCGCATACTTTTCGGACGGCATGTGGCCGGTCTCTTCAAGCAGCGGCATGTACACCATGGACGCTGTATCGCACTGCGCACCGGGATAGCGGTTCCAGTACCAGGTGCCGCCGAAGTCGCCTCCCTTCTCGATGATGCGCACGTCGCTGATACCGGCTTCGACCAGTCGAGCACCGGTGACGAGGCCCGCAAAGCCACCGCCGACAAACACAAAGGTCACATGGTCCGTAAGGGGCTCGCGCGGCGTGAACGGCGTGTAGGGGTCTTCGAGATAGTGGGCCAGCTGGCCGTTCAGCTGCAGATACTGCTCATTGCCGTCGGCGCGCAGTCGCTTGTCGCGCTCTTCGAGGTACTTGCGGCGGATCGCGTCTTTGTCGATTGCGGTTTGCGGCGCAGGCATGCGTGGTCCTTGAACGGCAAGGGATGAGTGCCGCTCAGAAGCGCTGCGCGACATTGGGCCGCAAGCGTAACGCGCCTCTGCGGCGGACACCGAGTGTTCCGCAGGGGCCATGAGGTAGGTCTGCCCGCGGCCGCCTGCCATCGCGGTTGCGGGCGGAGTCACTTCGATAACTTCGAGTTACCGTGGCCCAGTCTGCGATTGTCACGATGATTGTGGCCCTTGAGTCGCCGCGCATTGCGCCGCTAGGCGCCCGCACGTCTCACACAGATAGTGCGCGCACATGCATTCTGCCGATGGTCGCGTACCGTGGGACGTGAAGCTCAGCTATTCGATGGGCCAGGCCGGCGAATCGGTCAAGGGTTGGGGCTTCAACACGCTGCTGATCCTCTACTACAACCAGGTGCTGGGCGTGTCTGGCACGCTCACCGGCATCGGCATGTTCATTGCCGTGTTGTCCGACGCGATTTCTGATCCTGCGGTTGGCTCGTGGTCAGATGGTTTTCAGTCGCGTTGGGGCCGCCGCCACATACCCATGGCACTTGCCATTGTGCCGACCGGCCTGTTGTTCTTCCTGCTGTTCTGGCCGCCCGCTGCACTCAGCGAAGTGCAGTTGTTTGTGTGGTTCACGGTGGTCAGCATCGGCTTGCGCACGGCGCTGACATTCTTCCAGGTGCCTTATCTCTCGCTGGGTGCGGAGCTCAGCCAAAGCTACGTTGAGCGCACCCGCATCGTTGCGCTGCGTTTGTGGGTGGGCACGATTGCTTCGTTGTTCGTGGTGTTTCTGGCCTGGAATTTCTTCTTCATCAGGTCGGCCGAAAGCCCTGCGCCGCAGCTGACGCGCGAGCCGTACTTCGGGTTCGCCATCGCGTCGGCGGTTGTCATGTGCGTGCTGATGGGCGTGGGGACGATTGGCACTTTGCGTGCCGTGCCATTTCTTGCGGGCGCGCAGCAGAAGGCGCGCAGGTTCAGCGTGCGTCGGGTGTATGCGGACATCTTTGAGGCACTGCGCAGCCAGTCCTTCCGCGCGCTGTGGTTGGGTACGCTGATCTTCTTCATTTACTCCGGTACCCACGGCGCGCTGGCAACGCATCTGAAGACGTTCTTCTGGCAACTCGATCCAAAGGGCATCGAGTACTGGCAGTACGGATCGATCGTCGGCGCCCTGCTGGGTATTCCGCTTGCACCGACCTTCACGCGCGCATTCGACAAGAAATGGACGGTGGTCATCGGCGTGGTCACGGCGTGTCTGTGCGGCACGCTGCCGGTGCTTGCCGGTGTTGTTGGCTGGATGCCTGCCGATCCAGCGTTGTTGCTGTGGACCTTGGTTGCGCTGGCGTTTATCGGCGCCTGTATTGGTGTGCAGGCGTCGGTTGCCGTGGGCTCGATGATGGGCGACATCGCCGACGAACATGAGTTGCGGCATGGCACTCGCCAGGAAGGCATCTACTTCGGCACGTACAGCTTTTCTGCCAAATGCACGGGCGCGGTGGGCAACCTCATCGCCGGCGTTGTTGTGGATGTGGTGGGCCTGGTGCCGGGCATGAAGCCGGGCGATGTGGCCGAGAACGTGCCCACGCAGTTCGGGCTCGCGTATTTCTTCATCGCGTGGTTGCTGGTGCTTTCGGTCTGGTTGTTCCTGCCCTACAGCTTGATCAGCCGCAGGCACGCAGACATCGTTGGTGAGTTACGCGCGCGGGCCTAGGCCATGGTTTTCGTTTAGCGTGCTTTATCGAACATATATCGGATAAGGTCTGCCGCATCGCAGCGGAGGCCGGTTCGATGGAAACACGCAAGACCAGACAGCGCCTGTACACGCTGGAGATTCTGAGTGCGCTGGGCGTTTCGCACGGCTTCGAGATTGCGTCCAGGGCGAACCTGAAAATGGGCACCGTGTACGGCGTACTGATGGGTTTCGAGCAGGAAGGCTTCGTCGAGAGCAGTTGGGAGCTCGACGCACCCGCGGGGCGACCGCGCCGACGGCTGTACCGATTGACGGTGCGAGGACAGGCACTGCTCGGTGAGTATCAGGTGCACTTCGGGCCGCGAATTTCGTTGGGTCCTGTTGCTGCCGTCGCGCGTGAACTGAAGACCGCCATCGATCAGGTGTGGGGCGGAATGTTCCAGGTTTCCGTTACGCGCGAGAAAAACCGACAGCAGGCGGCGGCCGGGTCGGTGAAGCGCAACGCGACGTCCCGATAACGCATCGCGCGCCCCAACAAAAGAGTCAGCCGACGTGCAAGACACAGTAGACGTCCTGATCATCGGTGCCGGTGCATCCGGCGCGGCCGCGGCCTGGAGCCTTGCCGATACCAAGATGCGCATCGTCTGCCTTGAGCAGGGCGAATGGCCGAACCCGGCAAATTTCCCGAGCACTGGCCGTGACTGGGAACAACGGCAGAGCGGCGACTTCTCGATCAGCCCGAATCGCCGCAGGAACAAAGCCGACTACCCGATCAACGACGCCAACTCGCCCATCAAGCCGGTGAACTACAACGGTGTTGGCGGCGGCACTGTGTTGTATGCGGGGCACTGGCCACGTTTGCATCCGTCGGACTTCCGCACGCGTTCGTTGGATGGCGTGGGCGATGACTGGCCGCTGAGTTATCAGACGCTTGAGCCGTTCTATGCAGAGAACGATCGAATGATGGGCGTGTCTGGTCTGGCCGGTGATCCTGCCTATCCCGACAAGCAGCCCAACATGCCGCCGCTGCCGCTGGGCAAAGGTGGCGCCCTGCTCGCGCGCGGGCTGAACAAGCTCGGCTGGCATTGGTGGCCATCGGACACCACGCTGGCAACGCAGGACTACGCGGGCCGCGCGCGTTGTATCAACCTGAACCACTGCATGTATGGCTGCGCGCAGGGTGCCAAGGCGAGCACCGACATCACCTATTGGCCAGTCGCGATACGCGCAGGTGTTGAACTGCGCACCGGCTGTCGCGTGCGCGAGATCAGCAGTAACGCGCAAGGCATGGCGACAGGCGCCGTGTACTACGACCGTGACGGTGTTGAGCACTTCCAGGCCGCGCATATCGTTGTGCTGGCGTGTAATGGCATTGGTACGCCGCGCATTCTGTTGAACTCGGCGTCGGGCCGTTTTCCCAACGGACTTGCGAATTCAAGCGGGCTTGTTGGCCGCAACCTGATGTTTCATCCCTACGCGCACATCTACGGTTACTTCAACGAAGAGACCGATGGTTATCGTGGGCCGTCGCTGTGCCTGTGGAGCCACGAGTTCTACGAGACCGACAAGTCGCGTGGCTTTTCGCGCGGCTACTCGTATCAGTTCGGGCGCGGGCTTGGTGCTGTGACTACCGCCATGCATGGCATGGACAGCGGCAGAATTGCCTGGGGTGCGGCGCATCACGAAGCGTACCGACGCCTGTTCAACCATCGCGCCGCCATGTCGGCCATCTGTGAAGACCTGCCGGAAGCGCACAACCGCGTCACGCTTGATCCGGTATTGACAGACAGCAACGGCATTCCGGCGCCACGCATCGACTACACGTTGTCCGAGAACAGCCGCCACATGCTGGCCCATGCGGTCGAGCGCGGTACTGAAATCCTGCGCGCTGCAGGTGCATACGACATCGGCGTCGACAGCCCGATTGTGTATGGCGGCTGGCATCAGCTTGGCACTGCGCGCATGGGCACGGACCCAGCGCAATCGGTGGTGAACGAGTGGGGCCGCAGCCACGACGTGAAGAATCTGTTCATCGTCGACGGCAGCATCTTCGTGACGTCGGGTGGCGTGAACCCCACATCAACCATTCAAGCGTTGGCGTTGTACATCACCGCGCAGATGAAGCAGCGGCTGGCGGAGTTGTTTGATTGACTGGGAGGCGCCGCGCCACGCAAGCGCCAGGCCATGACGTTCAGGCAGCGTTGCATGGCGCACGCGCCTGGCGCCTGCGTGTCGCCAGCAGCAGTGCAATCAAGGGCGTGGCGAATGCCCACATGTTCGGTGCGGCTACCGACGTAGGTATCCCTGGACGCGGCACCGCATTCGCATAGTTGAAGCCACTGGTCTGGCCGATCAGCCTGAAGTTGAAGTTGCTGGATGTGGGCAATGGGTCGCCGTGCGAGTCGAGCAATGTCAGGTTGCCGCCCAACCAGCGCATGGTGCTGCCGAAGTCCGCAGCAGCGCTGCCTTGTGAAGGTGCAAGTGTGCCGAAGAACTTGCTGATCAGTGCGCTCGCCTCGGCGGAGCCCGATACCTAGTGCCGGGTGCCGCGCAGCATCTCGACCGCAGGCAATTCCACGACGCCAAATTGCCCCACCTGGCTGCTCACGGTCTGCGTGCCGAAGATGCCGTCGGCCGACTGCCTCATGGAACCTTCGACGCTGTTCCCGGCGAAGCTGAACTGATACGAGACGTTGGCGGCAGCGAGGCTGCTCTTTGCGGCGACAGTTGCCGTGAAGCTGACGATTGGCGAATAGAGTACGGCGCCAAGTTCGGTCAGCTCGGAGTTGTCGAAGTCTGGAGTCAGGCCCTCGCTGACGATTGCGGCGCTGGCATCGGCGCGCAGAAAGCCGCTGTCGCCGGCGCTTGTGTTCCAGATGACCGAGCTGAATGCGCTGGCGAAGCCTGGGCCTTGAGAAGACGTCGCCAAGCCGTTGCACTGGCTGCCCTCTAGGGTTTGCGATGCGCCGACGAAGCCGCCGCCGCTTGTATCGGTAGGCGCTGACGCGGCTCCACATGCGCCGAGGCTGGTTTGCACCAGCACGCCTGCAGAAGCACAGGACGCGAAGCTCAGCGCTGCTGCGAGTGCAAGCGCGCGAGCGATGCCCGGACGATGTGAACTTCGACGAAGTGATGAGTTTGATCGAGGCATGTGTGCTCTCCGAGTAGATGACTGCGGGGCGACTGCAGATCGCGGCGCGCGACCCGTGCTGCAGTCCGACGCGTTGTTCGTACAAACGGTGGTGGTGCGCGGCAGTCTCGGGTCAGGTGCGTGCCCAAGCGCTCCATTGCCGATCCTGGCGGCTGCTGTGGTCACGAGGCGGTTTGGCGTAGCGGCGCCTGTTCGGCTTCGGCATGATCCAGGCCGACACGAACACCATCGCCGCACGACAACCGCCAACGAGGCCCGACAATGACTGAAGCAAAGCGCTACGAAACCATCGAGATCGAGAAACGTGGTGCGGTGGACTGGCTCACCCTGAACCGGCCAGAACACCTCAACGCCATCAACGTGCAGATGGTCACCGACCTGCGCGACTACTTCGGCGCGTTGGCGGAGGACCGCGACACCCGCATCGTGGTCATGCGTGGCGCGGGCCGTGCGTTCTGCGCGGGCCTCGACATCAAGGCATCGAGTGCCGGCGAAACCGCGCAACCGTTTGGCTATGGCTTCGGCTTTCAGGGTTATCTGGCCGAGGTCTACATCCGCATGCGCCGCTGCCCGCAGCCGATTGTGTCGATGGTGAAAGGCCCGGCGTGCGGCGGCGGGTTCGCCTTCGTGCTTGCATCCGACATACGCGTTGCCGGCCAGAGTGCACGCATGAACGCCGCGTTCATCCGCATCGGCCTGTCGGCGTGCGACATGGGTGCCAGCTACTTCCTGCCGCGGCTGATCGGCACGTCCATCGCATCCGAGCTGATGCTGACCGGACGTTTCATCAATGCGGACCGCGCATACGCCACCGGGCTCGTATCGGCGGTGGTACCTGACGAAGAACTCGAGAAGGCCGCGCAGGTATACGTGGACGAAATGCTGGCCAACTCGCCGATGGGTCTGCGCATGACGAAGGAAGGGTTGAACTTCGCGATCGACGCGCAGGGGCTCGAAGCCGCTATGGCCATCGAGAACCGCAATCAGCTGATGTGTGCGCGCACCAACGATGCGAAGGAAGGGATGCGCGCGTTTATCGAGAAGCGGCCGGCGGTTTATACGGGTACTTGAGCGCCGAGGTGACGAAGCGAAACAACTGCGCTGCGGCGATAGCAGCCGGCGATTGAGCGCGGCGCGCGGCCGAGCCTGGTGCCGCCACCGCGCTGAGTACACCCACGGCTTGAGTGCGTAATGCGTTTACCCAATCTGCTTGCTACGTCGAAGGGCCGCCTCGCGGCCTTCTTCCTGCTCTATGCGACTGAAGGCATCCCACTCGGATTCGTTGCCACTGCAGTGGCCACACAGCTGCGGCGGCTGGATGTAGGCCCCGCGGAGATTGGTGCACTGGTCGGGTCGTTCTACCTGCCCTGGGCATTCAAGTGGGCGTTCGGGCCCGTGATCGATGTGTTCGGCTCGCGTCGCTTTGGCCGGCGTCGCGTATGGATCATCGGCACGCAGATCATGATGGCGGTGACGCTGCTGTCTACGGTGCTGCTTGAGCTGCCGGCGCAACTGCCGCTGTTCACTGGCGTGCTGCTGTTGCACAACACCTTCGCTGCAATGCAGGACGTTGCCATCGACGCACTGGCGTGCGGCACGTTGCGCGACGACGAGCGCGGTCTTGCCAATGGGCTCATGTTCGCGGGCGCGTCGCTCGGGCAGATCGTTGGCGGTGCAGGCGTGCTGTATCTGTCCGGTGTGACTGGGTTTCAGCCCACCTTCTATTTCGTTGCGCTGGCGATCCTGGCCGTGACGGTGTTTGTGGCGTGGCCCATGAGGGAGGACGAGGGCGACAGCCTTTCGCCAGTGGCGGTCGTCGGATCGAAGCTGGCCTCTGCGGGGCGCGAAATGAAGGATTTCGCCGTAGACGCGTTTCGCTCGTTCCTCGGCAGCCGCGGCGCCTTCAGTGGTGTCTGGTTTTCGCTGCTGCCGGCGGGTGCCATGTGCCTTGCGCTGGCGTTGCAGTCGAGCCTCGCGGTTGAACTCGGCATGAATGACGACCAGGTCGCGAACCTCAACCTCTCGTGCGGTCTGGTGAATGCCGCGTTCTGCGTGATCGGCGGGCGCTGGTCGGATCGCTTCGGTCGCCGCCGCACCCTGTTCATCTACCTCGCGGGCATGAGCCTGCCGGTGTGGTGGCTCAGCTTCCAACTGCAGAGCGCAGGTTGGGTGATGCCGGTGAGCCCGAGCGCCGCGAACCGGCCGGAAGTGCCGGCGTCATTGGTCAGCGCGTTGTGGATGGCATCCATCGTCTACAACATGTTCAACGGTCTGATGTACGGCACGCGCTCGGCCATCATGATGGACGTGACCAATCCCAAGGTCGCGGCCACGCAATTCACTGCCTATATGGCGCTGGCGAATCTCGCGATTGCCTACACCGCGCAATGGCAAGGCATCGCCGCCGAGTCAATCGGCTACCCGCGCACACTTCTGCTGGACGGGCTGCTTGGGTTGCTCTGTCTGATGTTCATTCCGTTCCTGAAGGGTTCGCAGGTGGCTGCGAAGCAGTGGACCGACGAACATGCCGCGCGCCGCGCACGTAGCATGGCGTTCGGACTTGCAGCCGCATGCGCGGCCTGGTTGCCTGTGAATTTTCTGCAGGCATCTTTTGGTGAGGCGCTGCCGATGGCGCAGACGCTGTTCACGTTGGTGTTTGTGGGCGCTGCAGTGTTTCTGTTGGCGGGTGCGCCGATCGTCGGGCCGTCGGCGCGGCTGCTTACGCGCGCAGGCGTTTGGATCGCGCCGTTGCTGCTCGCCATGTATCTGCGGCACTACGTTGATGCTGGCGCGCGCGTGTTTGGTCCGGGCTTCAACGCAGTGGCTGACGTTCTGTTGTACGGCGTGCCGGTCGCTGCGGCGGCCGTGCTGTTTGGCCTGTCGCGTTGTCGATGGGATGCGTTGGGTGGTGATGCGGAGGAAGCGCTGATCGCGTGATCGGTGGGGGTGTGGCGCGAACTGCTTGCTCAGCTCGAGTTCGCACGATGATTCTGCGCGGCAGGGGATGCTGCAGGACGAATGATTCTGTTGCCGTCTCGAATCTCGGATCGAACACGGGCTGACATAGCGCTGCGATTGCTCAGGCGGAAGATTGCCGGTGCATCGCATCGGCGGCGAGTTTGGTGGCCGGGGTCGGAATCGAACCAACGACACGCGGATTTTCAATCCGCTGCTCTACCAACTGAGCTACCCGGCCAGGGTGCGAGGGGCGCGTATTTAAGCGGCGCAGGCCTTCATGCGTCAAGGAACAGATGCGTCCGGCTTCGGCGGGACATAGCCCGTGGCTTCCTCCACGTCCTGCTCATTGGCGAAGAACTTGGTGCGCTGCTCGCTGAGAAAGCGGCGCGCCGCGCTGTCCGACATGCGCAGTTGCTTCTCGTTGATCAGGCGGGTCTGCAGGTCCATCCAGGCAAGCCATGCGCGCTTGGAAATGTTGTTGAAGATCTCCTCGCCGGCCGGGCCCGGGAATGGTGGTGCGTCCAGCCCCTCCAGACTTTCACCGTACTTCCGGCAGTTCACTAAGCGGGTCATTGGTTCGTTCCGTTGGTGGTGATGGCGCACGGGTGGCGGCCGCGCGGCATTGTGCTGTGCGCGGGCAGCGTTTTGCGCGAACCCTGTGCGGCGGACCGCGCTCTCACGCTGAAGCACGCCGCAGGCCTTCCAGCACCCGTGTCACCACCGCGCTCAGCCCCACACGCTGTTCCCCGCCGCGATACCACATGAACTGGTCTGGCTCCGCCAATCTCGAGTGCTGTTCGCTGATGCACCCGGGCAGCTGCACCAGCAGTGGTTCGATACGAAGTCTGAAATGAGTGAACGCATGGGTGAAGGTCGGCAATGGCGTGGGTGGTTCCTGAATTGCACGTGCCAGTCCCAGCTGTTCGAGCACGGCTGTTTGTCGGTCGTGGATCGCCTGCGCCGGTACCGTGGCCGATTCCGGGAACCCCCATAGCCCACCCCAGATACCGCTCGGCGGGCGAAGCTGCAGCAGGGTCGCGCCTTCGCACACCACGACCCACATGCTGATTTCCCGCTCCGGCAGGTCGCGCTTGGGCCGGGGTGTGGGCAGGGTCGTGGTCTGGTCGGTGCGCGCTGCAACGCAGTCGGTGTTCAGTGGGCAGTTCGTGCAGTCCGGCTTGCTGCGGGTACACAGCGTCGCGCCCAGATCCATGATGGCTTGCGTGTAGTCGGCGAGCCGGGCTTCGGGCAGCACGTCCGCGCTGATCTGCCACAGTCGGGACTCAACTTCGCTGTTGCCGGGCCAGCCATTGATGCCGCCCCAGCGGGCCAGTACGCGTTTGACGTTGCCATCCAGAATCGGGCTGCGACCATCCCGTGCCAGCGCATCAATGGCATTCGCGGTCGATCGGCCAATGCCCGGCAGCGCCGCAAGTTCGGCGGGCGTGGGCGGCAATTCGCCATTGAACTGCGCGCAGATTGTCTGGGCCGCGCGATGCAGGTTGCGCCCGCGCGCGTAGTAGCCCAGCCCGGCCCAGTGGTGCAGCACTTCATCCTGCGAGGCCGCGGCCAACGATTCGACATCGGGAAAACGGGCCGTGAAGCGCTGGAAGTAGCCAATGACCGTGGCCACCTGCGTCTGTTGCAGCATGATTTCCGATACCCACACCCGATAGGCGGTGCGCTGGCTCTGCCATGGCAGGTCTTTGCGACCGTGCATGTCCCACCAGGCCAGCAAGCGCGCGGCGAAGCTGATGGTCGCGCCAGACTCTGTTGCGGGCTGGGGGGAGGCTGCGCGTCTGTGAGGAGATCGGTGCTTACGCGGGGTCTTTGTCATGCGCGGAGTGTGCCGCGCGAATGGCATTGGCTGAAGTTGGACGCGCGGGCGGGGTGAGGGAACGTGAGGGGGAGCGGGAGGGGGAGCGGGAGCGGGAGCGGGAGCGGCGCGTCGGCGCGTCAGCTACCCGTGCGCATGTTTGGAGTCGGCTTGCCGTCGATTGGTGTTGCACCGTGGCCTGTGACATCGAGTGACGCACCAGAAACCACGGCAAGCGGGCTTGGGCTACGGCGCCAGTTGCGCCATCCGCACGGGGCTGCGCTTGTTCTTTGCTGCCACCGCCGCGCGTAGTTCGCGACGGCGCGTTCTGCAGAGTCACAGTCCTCGAAGGGGCCCACTGTGTTGCCGCCTCGGATCTTGAAGTGCCAGCCGTCTGCTTGCTGGAAGATGCGTTGTTCGTCCATAGCTGTGTCCTGACTCCATGCCACCCCCTTGCGGGGTTCGGCACGACAACAAATCTCGTGACGATTCTTGGTGAGCATCCGGCACCGTGAATCTCCTCAAGCGAACTCGGTGAGAAACATCGGTTCCATTCCGGAGGGCGCAATCTAGTACCGTGTCTGCTGTATTAAGGTGACAGCGGTCACACAATGCGTCTCCAGTTATGTCTGTGTCTGTAAGGCTTTGTTAACAGCCTCGATAACTGGTGAATCGACGGGGACGGCGGATGGGTAAGAGGGTGAGCACGTGGCCGTAGGTATTTGGGATGGGGATGCTGAAGCAGGCTTGGCCATAGATGCCGCGTTGCTGCGTGCCGTGCTGGCGTTCTGCCTGCACTCTGAAGAAATGGGGGGCGAAAAGGGGCGCGAAAAGGGTGGCGCAATGGACGAGGGCAACGGCGAACTCGAGGCAAATCAGTTGCAGCAGCGGGTGCCGGCGGCCGAACAGACCCGCTTGTCGGGGCTCATGCGCCGCGATCTGGCCGATTGGAAGACGCCGCTGTCTACGTTGAGCGACCCCGAGCTGGTCGCACTGGTGCGCTTCTTCGCGCTGGCTGAGGTCGAGCTTCCGGGTTGGGAGGCCGGCAAACGGTCGCCTGCGATTGCCTGCGCGCGTGAGCTTCGTGCGCGCGGCAGCTACCCTGCCGAACTCACGCGCTGGTTGCGCAAGCACTCGAGCAATCGTTTTCTTCCCTACGGCAGTCTGCTGGACGGCGCCGCCTGAGCCAGCTTGCCGTGCGGCGTCCATTCACAAGCAACAGTTTCTTCACAAGCTGCAACTTCTTCACAAGCTGCAACAGAAGACCGGAGCACGAACCATGAGCCGCCAGGCGTTGATCCGGCGCGACACACTCGAAACCCAGATCGAAGTCGGCATCGATCTCGATGGCACCGGCCAGTCCGATCTTGCGACGGGCGTGCCGTTCCTCGACCACATGCTGGATCAGGTCGCGCGGCACGGCCTGGTCGATCTGCGCGTCAAGGCAACGGGTGATCTGCACATCGATGCGCACCATACGGTCGAGGACATCGGCATCACGCTCGGCCAGGCGCTGGCTGCAGCAGTGGGTGACAAGCAGCAGCTTGCACGCTACGGCCATGCCTATGTGCCGTTGGACGAAGCACTGTCCCGTGTAGTCATCGATCTTTCGGGGCGGCCGGGGCTTGTGTACGGCGTACAGTTCACGCGCGCGCGCATTGGCGACTTCGATGTGGATCTGTTCCGCGAGTTCTTCCAGGGCTTTGTGAACCACGCGAAGGCAACGCTGCATCTGGACAATCTGCGCGGCGACAACGCACATCATCAGGCGGAAACGCTGTTCAAGGCGTTTGGTCGTGCGTTGCGCATGGCAGTGGCTGTTGATGCACGGCAGCCTGGGATCGCGTCAACCAAAGGGTCGCTCTGAGGCTATGCGGTTTCGGCCCTGTATAGATCTTCGTAACGGGCGCGTGGTGCAGATCGTCGGCGGCACACTCACCGACGACGGCGAGCCCGTGACGAACTTCACCGCCGAAGCTTCGCCTGAGAGTTTTGCTCGTCGCTATCGCGACGACGGTCTTGCGGGCGGCCACGTGATTGCGCTGGGCAGCGGCAATGAAGCGGCCGCGCTGTCTGCGCTGGCGGCGTATCCGAATGGCATGCACATGGGCGGTGGTATCGATCCGGACAACGCACGGCGTTACCTCGATGCGGGTGCGAGCCACGTCATCGTCACGTCGTTTCTGTTTCCGCAAGGTCGTTTCGATCATGCGCGGCTCACCGCGATGACGCGCGCAGTGGGCCGCAAGCATCTGGTCATCGACCTGAGTTGTCGTTTTCGCGATGGCGACTACTGGGTCGTCGCTGAACGCTGGCAACGCTTCACCGACCTGCGTGTAGATGCGGTCACGTTGCACGCGCTCGCGGAACACTGCTCAGAGTTTCTGATTCACGGCGTAGACGTTGAAGGACTGCAAGCGGGCATCGAAGCAGATCTGGTTGTGCTCTTGGGTTGGCACTCGCCAATTCCCGTGACGTATGCAGGCGGCGTGCGTTCACTTGCGGACTTGGACGCAATTGCCGATTTCGGCGCCAACAAGGTTGACGCAACCATCGGCAGTGCATTGGATCTGTTCGGCGGCAGCCTGCCTTACGCGCAGGTGCTGGACTGGCAACAGGCACAGCTGGCGCCGCGCTGACTGCGTGCATGCATGCAGGTTCAGCCTGAAGCCGCGGCGCGCCGGAGCCAGCTGTGGCGGCGTTTCGGGCCGCGGTGCGGCTGGTCGCGGCGCAGCTGGCCGAGCTGAACCACCGCTACGCAGGTACGACACTGCTGCAGTAAGTTGCGCGTCGGCGCCGGCATAACGGGAAGGTGGCGGCGGGGTTGCAGCGAGGCTCGTGGCGGTCAGTGTGGCAACGCCATCGGCCAGCGCTGTGGCGCGATTGCCCGCAACGGCCAGATCCGGATTGATGCCCGCGTTCTGAATTGAGCGCCCTGCAGGCGTGTAGTACAGCCCTGTCGTGAGCTTGATCGCGCGCTCGCCACTCAACGCAAGAATGGACTGCACAGAACCTTTGCCGTAGCTGCGCATGCCCACGACGGTGGCTCGGCGCTGATCCTGCAACGCGCCGGCAACAATCTCGGCGGCAGATGCGGACCCTTCGTTCACCAGCACCACAATAGGAATGCCTTGCGTCACGTCGCCGCGTGTTGCGCTGAACGTAAAACGCGTGCCCTCGACGCGCCCTCGTGTGGACACGATCAAACCCGCATCCAGAAACGCATCGGCCACTTCCACACTGGACTGCACGATGCCACCGGGGTTGTTGCGCAGGTCGAGGATGAGCCCGCGCAGGCGCGCACCATTCAAGGCGCGCAAACGCGTGAGTACTGCGAGCAGGTCTTTTGCCGTGTCGAGCTGAAACTGCGAGATGCGAATGTAGCCAAAGCCAAGTTCGGGTATGCCCGCGCGCACGCTCGTCACGGTGACGTTGGCGCGTGTCAGACGAAGTGTCTGGCGCGGTTTACCTTCGCGCTGGATCTCCAGCAGCACGTTGCTTCCGGCAGCGCCACGCAGCTTGTCGATGGCCTCCGACAACAGCATCCTCTTGGTCGGCGCACGATCGATACTCATCACGATGTCGCCGGGCAGAATGCCGGCGCGCGCCGCAGGGCTGTCGTCGATGGGCGTGATGACTGCGATACGGCCATGGTCGAAGCCCAGGTCAACGCCAATGCCAGCAACCTGCCCGCTGGTCTGCTCGCGTAGTTCGGCGAGCGCCTTCTTGTCGAGATAGACGGAGTAGGGATCCAGCTCGGACAGCATGCCTTTGATGGCGTTCTCCAGCAGCGTGCGGTCGTCTACTGGTTCAACGTAGGCAGTTCGAACTTGTTCCATGACCTCGGCAAAGGCCCGCAGGTCGTCCAATGGGATACGAGCACGCTCTGCGGCATGGGCGTACGGCGTGGTCAGCGCCAACCCGGCAAGCAGTGTCGTGAGCAAAATGCGCCGACGGATACGCTCGTGATTCGTGGCGGACGGGATCGCCCGACGCGGGCCGGGACACTGGATTCGAGATCCGGAAAATGTAAGACGCAACGCAAGGATGTGGCGCGGCATTGCGATCAGGCGGGTAAACGGAAGGGCATGTCGGTTCGCGAGTGAATTGCAGGGAGCGTTTCGTGTGTTGTTTGTTTTCCACATGACTGCACGTGGATCGATGTGAGTGATGTCTTTACTGCCGATCTGCACTCGGCGTAGCGGTGTACATATGTTAGCGGCGTGTCAGCCAGTCACTGGGGTTAATTGGGTTGCCGCCGCGGCGAATTTCAAAGTACAGCGCGGGCGTGTCGCGCCCCCCTGATGTTCCAACGCGGCCCACGCTGCCGCCTGGTTCGACTTTCTCGCCAGTTCGGCGCGTCAGCGCGTCAAGGTGCGCGTAGAGCGACATGAAGCCACCGCCGTGATCGACGATGAGAATGTTGCCAAGACTGCGCAGCCAACCCGCGAATGCAACTTCGCCGGCGTGCACCGAGCGCACCTCAGTGCCAGTGTTGGCACGGATCAGCAAGCCTTCCCAACGCAGACTCGTGCTGCCCTTTGCCGACCCGTAGCCGGATTCGACGATGCCTTGCACTGGCCAGGGCAGCAAGCCGCGCGCACGTCCGAACGCGGTATCGCGTGTCAGCGTGGCAACCGTCGAGCCTGTGGCGGTGGGCGTCTGCGCCGACTTCTGTGATTGTTTGTCGGTCTGCTTGTCGGGCTGTTTGCCTGTTTGGGAGTTGGGCTTGCTGCTTTGAACTGCGACGGGCTTCGGTGGTGCCGGCGGCGGACGACGCGCCAGAGATTCAATGAGCCGGCGCAAGGCGATGCGTTCTGCCTGCAGGTTTTTCAGCTCCTCCGCCCGGCTGCCGATGTCTTTGCGCATGGTCTCAACTGCAACCCGGCGCTCGCCCTGCAGGGTCGCGATGCGTTCCGACTCCACCAGCATGGCAGCGCGCTTCTGCTCAATCTGCTGCTGCTGCTGGTTGAGCTGATTGCGGTTGGCGGTCAGGAGCTCCGTGCTCTGCCGCATGCGCGCGGTGAGCTGCTGACGCGCGAGACTCAGATAGCGGTAGTAGGTCAGCAAGCGCGGCCCTGAGGCGGGGTCTTCTGCACTGAGCAGCGTGCGTAACGAGTCGCCGCCACCGGTGCGCTGCAGTGCGCGCAGGTGCGCGCCTGCCTGCGCGGCCAGGCGCTTGCGTTGCGTTTCGCGTGCCGCGATGGCGGTCGTCAGTTGCGCCGCCGTCGCCTGCAGCTTCTGCTGGTCACGCTCCAGCTGCGCGAGCTCGGTGCGCGCACGGCCAAGCTTGGTTTCTGCTTCGCGCAGTTCCCGCGTCGACTGTGATTCCGTTGTGCGCGCTTCACGAATCCACTTCTCGGTGGTTCTGATGTTTGCTTCGAGCGCGTCCAGGCGTTTGCCTGGCGGTGGCGCAGCGTTGGCGGCCCAGGCAGGTTCGCCCAATGCGAACAGCAAAAAACCCAGTGCTGCGACTGGCCAGCGCCAGTTGGCAACGGCTAGTGACTTGGCGTTTCGCACAGCACCTTGCCGGTCATCTCAACGGGAATCGGCAATGACATCAGTGTCAACAGCGTCGGCGCAACGTCCGACAGTACACCGCCGGACTTCAGCGTGATTGTCTGCGGACCAAAGTACAGCAGTGGCACCGGCTC
>CAMAVY010000107.1 GCA_945861675.1 Klebsiella pneumoniae
GGGTTTTCGGTCGATTAATCTGCAGTGGATTCGCCGGGTGCCGGCGGGCGCGCACCCCGTGTGGCGCGCATCAGGCTGCCGACCTTGAGCTCGATTTCCTGCAGTTCGGCCTGCGCATCCGAGTCGGCAACAATGCCGCCGCCGCCCCAGCAGTAAACGGCGGATTGGTCAGCGACCAATGTGCGGATTGCAACGTTGAAGTCGCAATCGCCGGTGTGGTCCAGATAGCCTATCGAGCCACAGTAGACGGAGCGTGAGACCGGCTCCAACTCGCGGATGATCTGCATTGCGCGGCGCTTGGGCGCGCCGGTGATCGAACCGGCGGGAAAGCACGCAGCCAGCGCCTCGAGGGTATCGACCTCGGATCGCAATTCACCGGAGATGGTTGATTCCAGGTGGTAGACGGCGGGCAGAGTGCGTAACCCGAACAGCTGATCAACCTGCACTGAGCCCGTGCGGCAGACGCGCCCGAGGTCGTTGCGGGTGAGGTCAGTGATCATCAGATTCTCGGCGCGATCCTTGGTGCTTGCGCGCAGCTTGTTCGCTTGCTGTTGGTCTGCAGCGCCAGATGCGCCACGCGCGATCGTCCCCTTGATGGGTTGGCTCACGATCGCCTTGCCGCGCGTGCGTATCAGCCGCTCGGGGGAAAAGCACAGGACAGTACCGCGGGGCGTCTGCATGAAGCCTGCGAATGCGCCTGGCTGCACTGGTAGCAGCTGCTTGAACAGCGTCCATGCGTGAACTCGATCTGGTACGCGAAAGCGACGCGCAATGTTCACCTGATAGCAGTCGCCTGCACGCAGGTAGGCCTGGACGCGAGCGAAAGCATTGAGGTACTGAGGCTCAGGCGGTGCCTCTGTGGGGCGGGTACACAAGCCCGCATGGGCTTCGTGCTGGGTGCGCGGCTGCGCAAGACACTTCAGCACTGCGGCAACTACCGGGTCGTTGCCATCCGCAGCAGATAGCCATGCGCGTTTCAGACGTCGATCGACACACAGGCTCCATCGATACACACCGAATGCAGCTGTCGGTATGTCCGGTGAGTGTTCCAACGGTGCTGCAGCTGTTGAACCGACTGCAGGTGTGCGGTTGTTGCCAATCGACATGCCGTAGCTCGGATGAAGCGCCTCATAGCCAAGGTAGCCCAGCGCGCCCCAGCGGAAAGGTGGCGGTTCAACGTCGTCGCTTGTGCTGGCGCAGTCGTGTCTGTCGCGGTCTTCAGATACGTGACCGGCGTCAACGCGCGCACTCGCTCCGATGCTCGCTTGAGTAACCGCCGGACCTTGAGCGAGCGGTGCGAGCTTGGCGCGCAGCGCCGCCAACAGGGTCACCCCGTCGGGGTAGTTCGACACGTTGCCAGCATGTTGCTGAGCGTCGATCACAAGCACCGAGTCCGGCGCGGCGCTGATGATGTCCCAACGGCTGTCTGCGGAAACTGCATCGGCCGAGTGGAGCAGCACGGGCCACGGCCAGTCCTGGAAACGCTCGAACAGTTCCAGTGTGCTTTCGTCCGGCAGTACGACTTCCAGGTTCAAGTTCGTGTGCCGCCGTGGGCGTTCGAGTTGACGATGGTCAGCGGGCTCAGATGCGCAGTTCGCGCAGCTCCGGATGATCGAGTGCGCGGTCCCAGGCTTGATCAAACTCAAGTGCGAGATTACGGGCCTGTGCGCTTGCTGCCAGATCGACGAACGCGTTGCTGGCATCGGAATGCGTTTGCA
Organism: Klebsiella pneumoniae; assembly: GCA_945861675.1. Taxonomy (GTDB): domain Bacteria; phylum Pseudomonadota; class Gammaproteobacteria; order Pseudomonadales; family Azotimanducaceae; genus CAMAVY01. The sequence goes on from CAMAVY010000107.1 coordinate 1,719, forward strand.
TGAATACCGCTTTTTCGTCGGCTATCACGTAGGTTGATTGCGACTCCGCTGAGTCACCGATCGCTGACCGCACCGCGCGCAACTGCACGGGTGTGGGCAGCCGACGTGCAAGGGTCAACAGACGATGGCTGCTTGCGGCAAATGCCTGAGGATCGGCGACCAGAATTCGCACCTGGCACTGCGCATGTCGTCGGGCGAGCGCCGATAACACCGCTTCAAGCTCGGCGCTGTCGAACACGGCACGATCCAGATGCACGCTGCGAATGCGCAGAATCCGCCTTGCGGACTGCGCAACCGTCAGCACCGCCGCTGCGAGATCCATATCGCCCGCTACCGTGAGCACGGACGAGCGTTGCGGCGACCGTTGGACCCGCGTTCGAACCTTCGCAGCCGGCGGCAGTTCGACCGGATCGTAAGGCAGATCGAGCATCAGCCGCATGCCAATGTGCGCGATACCGGCTTCGAGAAATTCCCGACCTTCAGCGAAAAAGCCTGCTGCGACGTAGAACGGCTCTGCGCTGCGTTGTGCATGCAGAAACACTTCGCGATCACCACGCACGCGCGCGTATTCGATCGCGGCCTGCAGCAGCTGGCGACCGATCCCTGTGCGTCGGTGTGGCATCAAGACGGCCATGCGACCGATCTGCCCGGTGGGCAGCAGTCGCGCCGTGCCGATCGGCCTGTCGTCGAGGGTCGCGAGGAAGTGCACTGCATCTTCGTCCTGGCCATCCCACTCAAGCTCGCGCGGTACGCCTTGCTCTTCGATGAACACGCGTGCACGGAGGGTGCGCAACAGCTCCGATCCCGTGGCCCAGTCAACCTCTTTGACTACCAGCGACACCGGGCTAGTCCTTCAACCTGGCAAGGGCGGGGGCGATCCCCACATAGTCACGCGGCGTGAGTTCGGTGAGCGCCGCTTCCACTTCAGGCGGTAGACCAAGATTGTGCACAAGCTTGCGGTATGAACGCGCATTCAGCTGCTTGCCGCGTGTGAGCAGTTTGAGTTGCTCATAGGGTTCGTGCATGCCGTGCTTACGCATGACAGTCTGTACCGCTTCGCTCAGCACTTCCCAGTTCTCATCAAGGTCATCAAGCATGGCTTCGCGATTAACTTCGAGCTTCGCCAGGCCCTTGCGCATGGACTCGTAGCCAAGCAAGGCATGACCCAGAACCGGCCCAAGATTGCGCAGTACTGTCGAATCCGAGAGATCACGTTGCCAACGCGATATCGGCAGCTTGTGTGCCAGGTGCTCGGCCAGTGCAGTGGCAATGCCCAGATTGCCCTCGGCGTTTTCAAAGTCGATCGGATTGATCTTGTGCGGCATGGTGGATGAGCCGGTTTCGCCTTCGACTTTGCATTGTCGGAAGTACTCAAGTGAGACGTAGCCCCAGGCATCGCGCGACAGGTCGATCAGTATCTGGTTGATCCGCACAAGTGCATGCAGGTACTCAGCGATCCAATCGTGCGGTTCGATCTGCGTGGTCAGCGCATTCCATTCCAGCCCGAGCGAGGTTACGAAGTCGTGGCTGATCGCTGGCCAGTCCAGATCGCGATAGGCGACCACGTGCGCGTTGTAGTTGCCCACCGCGCCATTGAACTTGCCGAGCGCGGGCACTTGAGCGAAGCCGCGCTGCTGGCGCGCAAGCCGCATAGCGAACACGTTGAGCTCTTTGCCCAGCGTTGTCGGCGACGCCGGTTGACCGTGGGTCCGCGCAATCATCGCCACGTCTGCGAGGGCTGTTCCGAGCTGCGCGATGTCTGTGTGCAGGTGTTGCAACAGCGGCGCGACAACCGTTTCACGCGCTTCGTGCAGCATCAGCGCATAGGCGAGATTGTTGATGTCTTCCGACGTGCAACCGAAGTGCACGAACTCGACGCACGGGCGCAGTTCGTCCAGTTCGTTGAGACGCTGCTTGACCCAGTATTCAACCGCTTTCACATCGTGATTGGTGGTGCGCTCAAGTTGCTTGATGGCATCCGCGTCGCGCTCACTGAACGCGCTCAGCAGACCCTCGATATGGCCTTGCGCATGTGCGCTCAGCGCGGGTAGCTCGGGAATGTCAGCGCGTGCACTCAGGTGGCTGAACCACGAGAGCTCAACCAGAACGCGATAGCGGATCAGGCCGAACTCACTGAAGATGCTGCGCAACGGTTGAGTCTGTCGAACATAACGGCCGTCGAGGGGCGACAGGCTCATAAGTGCCGAGGACGACGCGGACTCGGACGCAGGTTTAGGCACAAGTGAACTCCGGCTGGGGCGCGGATTATAGGCCAGAGGCAATGCGAATCCGGGTAGATGAAATGGGCGACAGGATGAATTCCCTACCTTATGCCCGTGTTCGGTCGCTCATGGTGGCCGCATTGCACGGCCAACTTACGTCGTTGCCGGCGCCGGCGTCGTCGCCGACGTGATGACTGCGCCGCCAAGACACTGCTGGCCTTGATAGAACACCACGTACTGTCCTGGTGTGATCGCGCGCTGGGGTACGTCGAAACGTACGGAGATGGTGTCGTCTGACAGCGAACTGACCTCGCAGGTCTGATCTGTCTGCCTGTAGCGCGTACGCGCGGTGCAGCGCAGCGGGAGTCTGGGCTGGGTCAGCCAGGCGATCTGGTTGGCGTGCAGGGCGCTGTGCAGCAGGGCCGGATGCGCTGCACCCTGTACGACGCGTAAGCGGTTGGTGCTGAGTTCCTTGTCGGCGACATACCAGGCCTCGCCGCTGCCATCGCGCTGACCGCCCAGCCGAATACCCTGCCGTTGCCCGATCGTGTAATGCATCAAGCCGATGTGCTGGCCAACAACGCGATCGTTGTCCGTGATGATTTCGCCGGGCTGGGCGGGCAGATAGCGCTTCAGAAAGTCGGAGAAGCGGCGTTCGCCGATGAAGCAGATCCCGGTGCTGTCTTTGCGTCCGTGATTGTGCAGTCCAGCTTGCTGTGCGATGGCCCTGACTTTGGGCTTGGTCAAGCCACCAATCGGAAACAGCACGTCCGCAAACTGGGTGGCCGGCACCGCGTGCAGAAAGTAGGTCTGGTCCTTGTTGCCGTCGAGTGCGCGCAGCAGGGCAGGGACGCCGTCGGCAGTACGCTCAAGACGCGCGTAGTGCCCCGTCGCGATGAATTCGGCGCCAATCTGCAGGGCGTACTGCTGAAACACTTTGAACTTGATCTCGCGGTTGCACAGTACATCCGGGTTGGGTGTGCGACCGGCGGAGTATTCGGCGAGAAAATGGGCGAACACATCGTCCCAGTACTGCCTGGCAAAGTTGACCTCCATCAGTTCGATGCCGAGACGATGGCAGACGGCTTCGGCCTCGAGCAGGTCCTGGGCCGCTGTGCAGTATTCGGTACCGTCATCGTCGTCCCAGTTCTTCATGAACAGGCCGACGACCTTGTGGCCCGCGTCGCGCAGCAGCAACGCAGCGACTGCGGAGTCCACGCCGCCCGACATTCCAACAACCACGCGTGCCAAGGTAGTTCGGCTCAAAGGGAAATCTGGCCGATAATAGCGCCCCCCTTCAGCAGTCGTGCTTACTCATGTCGTCGTCCGAGTTGTCGCATCTTGATGAGCGCGGTGCCGCGCATATGGTCGATGTGTCAGGAAAGGACACGACGGCTCGTGAAGCCCGCGCCGAAGCCACGGTCAATCTGACACCTCAGATACTGGCGTTGATCTTGGAAGGCGGGCTACCCAAGGGCGACGTTATCGGCGTTGCGCGAATAGCGGGCATACAGGCCGCCAAGCGGACGGCTGATCTGATTCCGCTTTGTCATCCACTGGCGCTGAACAGTGTCGACGTGCAGTTCGAGCCTGATCTTCAACGCGGCACGCTGCGAATCGAGACAACTTGTCGGGTCGCCGGACGGACCGGTGTGGAGATGGAGGCACTGACGGCGGCAAGTGTCGCCGCGCTCACGATCTACGACATGTGCAAGGCGATGAACAAGGGCATTGTCATTCAACAGATCCGCCTGCTCGAGAAATCGGGTGGCAAGAGCGGGCATTGGCGCCCGGTGAGCATTTGAGCATGCGCCTGGAACTCAGGTTTTTTGCCAGTGCACGCGAAGCTGTCGGTCAGGCCGGCTTTGCAGTCGAGTTTGCGCACCCGCCGCAATCGGTTGCCGAACTCGTCAACATGTTCGATCCCGATGTGCGCTTTGAAAAGCTGCGCGATTTGCGGATGCGCGTTGCGGTCAACGGTCGCATTCTCGATGTCGGCGCGCCGCTGGTTGTGCAGGACGGCGACGAAGTGGCGTTTCTTCCGCCTGTAACGGGGGGCTGATGCATAGCGAAGTGTGGGTTCAGGAAGCAGACTTCAGCTTGCAGGCCGTGTGCGACAGCATGCGCGGCCGGCACCGCGATGTTGGCGCTGTCGTCAGCTTCGTCGGTGTTGTGCGGGATCTCCTCGAACCAGCGTCGGTTCACGATGATGTGCTGCCCGCGCCGCCTGCATCAGCGAGTCCTGGCCTCTATCTGGAGCATTACCCTGAGGTCACGGAACGCAGCATCGCGGAGATCATCGAGCGTGCAGCATCGCGATGGCCATTGCTGGACGTGGTCGTCGTCCATCGCGTTGGCTGGTTGGCGCCCACCGATCAGATTGTGCTTGTCGCGGTTGCCTCAAGCCATCGCGCAGCGGCGTTCTCTGCATGTGCGTTTCTGATGGACTACCTCAAGACGGACGCGGTTTTCTGGAAGAAGGAGCGCCGCGCCGATGCTTCGGAGCAGTGGATCGAGTCGACCCACGCGGACTATCGAGCGTCAGCGGCCTGGAGCGAGGCGGGCTAGGGTTCACTCGATCGGTATCTCGTTCGCGGGTCTGTCCGGGACGAGCAGAGCGATCACGGTCCGGCCGGCTGCGCTGCGCGGGCTTGACCGCGACATGCAACAGCGTCTCGCTGAAAGTGCCGGGTGCGAGGTGGTCGACACTCCAGGGACCGACATGCGTGCGGATCAGGCGCAGGACTGGGTGACCGACGGCCGCGAGCATGCGCCGGACTTGTCGATTGCGCCCTTCGCTCAATTCAATCGCGACCCAGGACGTAGCATGCGGGTGCCTGATCTCCGGAGTGCGTGGCCAGGTGATGGCATCCGTGGCCGCGGCCGACCTCGCCCGCGCTGGTCCGTCGCGTAACAACACGCCTCGACAAAGCGCGTCCAAGGCCGCAGCCGCCGGTACGCCAGAGACCTGCACTACGTAGCGCTTCACCATCTTGTGGCGCGGGTCGGAGATTCGAGCCTGCATCGGACCATCGTCTGTCAGGACGACCAGCCCTTCGGAGTCGAAGTCGAGTCGACCAGCCGGATACACATCGTGGCGGGTGATGTAATCGGCGAGGGTCTGGCGCGGTGCCGACGGGGATCCCGGTGAAGCTTGCTCAGCGGGATCCGCGCCATCAACCGCCTTGGCGCGATCGGTGAACTGGCAAAGCACGCCAAATGGTTTGTTGAACAGAACCAGCCTGGCCAAGTGTCACCTCAGTCAGATTGGTGAACATCAGATTGGTGAACAGAGGCCGCATTCTAGGCGATATACTCCCGGCATCCCCTGTCTTTATCCCGCGCATGAACCCCCGCGCATAACATGTCTCCGGAGGACGCAGAAAGATGGCCTATCAGCACATCAAGGTGCCCGCCAATGGCGAGAAGATCAAAGTCAACGCAGACCAAAGCCTGACGATTCCGGATCACCCCGTGATCACATTCATCGAGGGCGATGGCATTGGTGTCGATATCACCCCCGTGATGCTGAAGGTGGTCGATGCGGCCGTGGAGAAGGCCTACGGCGGCAAGCGTCAGATCGCGTGGATGGAGGTCTATGCGGGTGAGAAGTCCTTGGAGGTATATGGCGAGGACCAGTGGTTGCCGAAGGAGACCCTGGAGGCCGTCAAGGAATTCGTGATTGGTATCAAAGGCCCCATGACCACGCCGGTGGGCGGCGGCATTCGTTCGCTCAACGTTGCGCTGCGTCAGGAGCTCGATCTCTATGTCTGCCTGCGCCCGGTGCGCTGGTTCACGGGTGTTCCGAGCCCGGTCGTGCATCCGGAAAAGACCGACATGGTCATTTTTCGCGAGAACACAGAGGACATCTACGCCGGCATCGAGTGGGCGGCAGATAGCGATGCAGCGAACAAGCTGCTGCGCTTCCTGCGCGATGAAATGGGCGTCAGCAAGATCCGCTTCCCTGAGCATTGTGGCGTCGGCATCAAGCCGGTGTCGGAAGAAGGTTCGAAGCGCCTGATCCGGAAGGCATTCGAGTACGCAGTCAACGAAAAGCGCGACTCCGTGACCCTGGTCCACAAGGGCAACATCATGAAGTTCACCGAGGGCGCCTTTAAGGAGTGGGGCTACGAGCTCGCGCGCCAGGAGTTCGGTGCAACACCGCTCGATGGCGGCCCGTGGCATCAGTTCACCAATCCGACGACCGGCAAGCAGATCATCGTCAAAGACGTCATTGCTGACGCCATGCTTCAGCAGGTGCTCACGCGACCGGACGAGTACGGTGTCATCGCGACGCTCAATCTGAACGGCGACTACCTCTCGGACGCGCTTGCCGCTCAAGTTGGTGGCATCGGCATCGCGCCGGGCGCAAACATCGGCGACGGTGTGGCCGTGTTTGAAGCTACTCACGGCACAGCACCGAAGTATGCGGGTCAGGACAAGGTCAATCCTGGTTCGTTGATCCTGTCCGCAGAGATGATGCTGCGCTACATGGGCTGGCGCGAAGCGGCCGATCTCATCATCTCGTCCACCGAGAAGACCATTGCCCAGAAGAAGGTCACGTACGATTTCGAGCGTCTCATGACCGGGGCGACGCTGCTGAAGTGTTCCGCATTCGGTGACGCAATGATCTCGAATATGTAGGGATGTGGTCTGTCGAAAGGGCGCTGCCGACTTGCCGCTGCATTGTTGCGCTGAGTCGGCGGCGCTCATGCGCTCGGGGTCCAAACGATCCAGGTGCTGAAACCGGACCTGCGAAAACCTAGTCCGCCGATGCTCGCGTGGACGCTTCCACGTGCTTGGATTGCGGTTGCGTTACCTGTGCGTCCGCATCGCCGTGGCTTGCGGATTGCGATCTTGCGGGTGCTGAATCTGCGGGCTCGGTGACCTCAAGACGATGAACAGCAACTGCGTGAAAGCCGCGATCGGCTGGCACGGTATCGAACGCTACGGGCTCTCCCGCCTTAAGGGTCCGATAGCCTTCCATCTGGATGGACGAGTAGTGGACGAAGAGATCTTCTCCGCCGGCGTCGGCGAGAATAAAGCCATAGCCTTTTGAGTTGTTGAACCACTTCACCCGGCCGTTCGGCATAGCGGGACAGTCCTCCGCGCCTGTTGACAGGCTTGTATTAGTCTGCTGCCGGCCCAATGTCCCCCAATATGTTCAACGGCGTCAAGCCAACTTCTTAGGTCAATCTCGTGCGGGAAGGCCAGTGCGAAGACAGCTTTTGCGCAACATGAGTATCATCGGTTGGCATCCCGGCAGAATCGCTTGAGTAACACTTCCGTCTTGCGCGCATTCAGCTGGGCACCCAAATTGACGTTACGAGGCATCGGCTAACCTTGTCGAAGAAACCCGACCAACCATCGGAGTCTGGTACGCACGGCGATCTGGCTGTCGCGCCGGTCAAGCCGGCGCTGCAGCGACCACCGATGTTCAAGGTGCTATTGATGAACGACGACTTCACACCGATGGAGTTTGTGGTTCATGTTCTGGAACAGTTCTTTGGCATGGGTCGTGATAAGGCCACCCAGGTCATGCTTGCGGTGCATACGAATGGCAGCGCAGTGGCTGGAATCTTTCCCCGGGATGTGGCTGAGACGAAATCAGCTCAAGTCAATGATTATGCGCAGGAGCACAACCATCCCCTGCTTTCGCGCGTAGAGATGACCGACTAGAGGGCGTATCGCGATGCTTAGCAAAGACCTCGAGCTGACCTTAAACCTGGCCTTCAAGGACGCGCGCGCAAAGCGCCATGAGTTCATGACGGTTGAACACCTGCTGCTTGCCCTGCTGGACAACAGTGTCGCGGTAGCGGTGCTCAAAGCCGTTGGCGCGGACTTGCCGAAACTACGCAAGGATCTGCAGGAGTTCATTGAATCGACTACGCCGCTGATCCCGGCAGGTGACAGTGATCGTGAGACCCAGCCGACGCTGGGCTTTCAGCGCGTGCTCCAGCGGGCTGTGTTTCACGTCCAGTCGTCTGGCCGCAAAGAGGTCACGGGCGCCAACGTACTGGTTGCGATTTTCAGTGAGCAGGAAAGTCAGGCCGTCTATTTCCTCAAGCAGCAGCAGATCGCGCGGATCGATGTCGTCAATTACATCGCGCACGGTGTATCCAAAGTGCAGGGCGACGGAGAGGGTACGAACGCGAATCAGAACAACAGTGACGAAGAAGGTGGTGAAGGGCAGGAAGCTCAGGGTCAGTCGGCCCTCGAGACCTACGCTACCAACCTCAACGAGCAGGCACGCAAGGGCAAGATCGACCCGTTGGTCGGGCGCAGCGATGAAGTCGAGCGTGTTATTCAGATTCTTGCGCGTCGACGTAAGAACAATCCGTTGCTCGTCGGTGAGTCGGGCGTGGGCAAGACGGCGATTGCCGAGGGCCTTGCGAAAAAGATCGTTGACGACGATGCGCCGGAGATCGTCAAGGGCAGCGTGGTTTACGCGCTTGACCTGGGCGCATTGCTGGCCGGCACCAAGTACCGCGGCGACTTCGAGAAGCGCTTCAAGGTGCTGCTAGCCGAACTCAAGAAGAAGCAGAAGGCCATTCTCTTTATTGATGAGATTCACACGATCATCGGTGCCGGCGCTGCAAGCGGCGGTGTGATGGATGCTTCAAACCTTCTGAAGCCACTGCTCACGTCCGGCGAGATTCGCGTGATGGGCTCGACGACGTACCAGGAATACCGCGGCATCTTCGACAAGGATCGTGCCTTGTCTCGGCGGTTCCAGAAGGTTGATGTCGGTGAACCGAGCATCGACGAGACCTACGAGATTCTGCGCGGCTTGAAGACCCGTTATGAAGAACATTTCCAGGTGCGCTACACAGACAAGGCGCTGAAGACCGCGGCTGAACTTTCGGCGCGTTACATCACTGACCGCTTTCTGCCTGACAAAGCCATCGACGTAATCGATGAGGCAGGCGCTGCGCAACAACTGCTGCCTGCAAGCAAGCGCAAGAAGACGATCGGTGCAAGCGACGTCGAACGGGTAGTCGCGAAAATAGCGCGCATTCCCTCCAATCAGGTCACGAGCTCCGACAAGGAATCCCTGCGAGCGCTCGATAAGCGCCTGAAGATGGTGGTGTTCGGGCAGGACGACGCAATCGATGCACTGTCGTCTGCGATCAAACTCTCACGCGCTGGATTGAAGGACCCGCAGAAACCGATCGGCTCGTTTCTGTTCGCCGGCCCGACAGGTGTAGGCAAGACCGAGGTGTGTCGTCAGCTTGCACTGATCATGGGTGTGGAGCTGTTGCGCTTCGACATGTCCGAGTACATGGAGCGTCATACGGTGTCCCGGCTCATCGGTGCGCCGCCGGGCTACGTCGGCTATGACCAGGGTGGCCTGTTGACCGAAGCGATCACCAAGCACCCGCACAGTGTGTTGCTGCTCGACGAGATCGAGAAGGCGCATCCGGAAGTGTTCAATCTGTTGCTGCAGGTGATGGACCACGGCACGCTGACAGACAACAACGGCCGCAAAGCAGACTTCAGAAACGTTGTGCTGGTGATGACAACCAATGCGGGCGCACAGGAAATGAGCCGTGCCTCCATCGGATTCACGCACCAGGACCACGCCAGCGATGGGATGGAAACACTGAAAAAGATGTTTACGCCGGAGTTCCGCAATCGGCTCGACACAATCATTCAGTTCAAGTCGCTGGACAACGAAGTCATCAAGACAGTGGTCGACAAGTTCCTGACGGAGTTGCAGTCGCAGCTGGACGAGAAGCGCGTGCAGATCGTGGTCGACGACGAAGCCCGTGCCTGGCTCGCCCGTGAGGGATACGACGAGAAGATGGGCGCGCGCCCGATGCAACGCCTGATTCAGGACAAGCTGAAACGTCCGTTGGCGGAAGACATTCTGTTCGGCCGGCTCGCGAACAATGGCGGCACGGTGTTCGTGAGCGTGGAGAAGGACGAACTCGTGCTGCGCATCGAAAGCGCACAGAAGGAACCGGGCAGAACGCCTGTACAAGACGAGGTCTGATCAGCAGCCGTCGGAATCTTCCAGCCGGACAGCCGGCTGGTGAGTGTTAGGGTACCTGCCGATCACATGGTTGGACGGGCGGATGCCTGCGTGCCGACGTCGAAGTGCACATGACCTGCCACGTGGGTCATGCCGGCAAAGACGTATAGCAATCCGGGTCCGCTAGGTCCCCGGTACGCTGCTCAACGGTCGCGGAACGTGATGCGACCTTTGGTCAGGTCGTAGGGCGTGAGCTCTACCTTGACGCGGTCGCCGGTCAGGATGCGGATGTAGTTCTTGCGCATACGACCGGAAATGTGCGCGGTGACGACATGCCCGTTGTCGAGCTCAACGCGAAACATCGTATTGGGCAGGGTATCGATAACCTTGCCCTCGAGTTCTAACTGTTCTTCTTTCGCCATAAGGGCGAGGACACTCGGCTGGCGGAAATGGGGCGGGCATTCTGCACATGCGCGCTGGTGGTGTAAACCGCGAAGGCGCTCAGGTAGCAATTTCCTTCCAGCCGGACTGCTGCAGTCGCTCCTGCGGTCCGTACTCGGCCTTGTAGTTCATTTTTTCGCAGCCTTCGATCCAGTACCCGAGGTACAGATACGGCAGCTTCAGCGAGCGCGCCAACTCAATCTCAGTCAGCACCATGAATGTACCGAGGCTGCGCTTTGACGCGCCAGGATCGAAGAAGGTGTAAACGGCCGACACGCCATCGTCCAACAGGTCAATTACGCCCACCGCCACAAGCGCGTCATCTTTGTGTGCCGTGAGCATCATGGTGTTGCTCCAGGTGCCGATCAGAAAGCTGTCGAACTGGCTTGGGCTGGGCGGGTTCATGTCGCCGTCGGAGTGGCGCTTGCGGATGTAGGTTGCGTACAGCTGATACAGCGCATCGTTGCGCGTTGCCGGAATGAGCTCGATGCGCAGATCGGCATTGCGCTGATTTGCACGACGCTGTCGGCGGCCTGGCAGGAAGCGCTCTACCGCGATGCGTGTCGGTACACACGCGCGACATGAATCGCATTGCGGTCGATAAAGATATTCACCGGAGCGACGAAAGCCGACGCGGGATAGCGCGGACTGCAGCTCCGTGTCGATGCGCAGTTCGGGCGACACGAACAGCGTCCGCGCCTGACGATCGGGCAGATAACTGCACGGATGGTCAGGCGTCAGAAACAGCCTGACGTCAGTCACCTCGCCCATGGCGGCTGCTCCAGGATCGGTGCTGCAGTTGGAAATAGCGGTGTTGCGGCGCGCATTGCCACCGCCAGCTGTTTGAGAAACTGCACTCGCGCAACCGTGCGAGTGCCCAGCGATTCAAGATGCGGATTGGGCAACTGGCAATCAATGAAGTCCAGGCCCATCCGGTGCGCGAGGTTGGTCAATGTCACGAATGCGCATTTGGATGCGTCACTCACGTGACTGAACATCGACTCGCCGAAAAACGCGCGCCCGAAACACAACCCGTAGAGCCCGCCCACCAGTTGCCCGTCAGCCCAGCTTTCTACGCTGTGGGCAAAGCCGAGTTCGTGCATACGTACATATGCGTTGAGCATGCTGTCTGTGATCCAGGTGCCCTGGCCCGTGTGCCGTGGACCCGCGCAGGCCGTGACGACGTCGGCGAAGGCTGTATTGATGCGCATCTCGAAACGACCGCTGTTCATGGTCTTGCGCAGGCTGCGAGTGACGCGCAGGTCACCTGGACACAGCAACGCGCGTGGGTCAGGCGACCACCACAGGATAGGCCCGCCGGATTCAAACCAGGGAAAGATGCCGGCTCGATAGGCCGCTTCCAGCCGCTTGGGGCTCAGGTCGCCGCCAATTGCCAGCAGACCGTTGGGTTCGGTGAGCGCCAGATTCGGGTCCGGGAACTTCACCGACCATCGGCTGAGCCGGTACAGCATCAGCGATGAACCGGTCTGGCGAATGCCGGCTGGGCGATCGCTGTCACTTCCCGGTGAGTTGGGCAGCGTCGAGATAGCGCTCTGCATCCAGCGCCGCCATACAGCCGAACCCCGCGGACGTAACTGCCTGGCGATAGACGTGGTCCGCTACATCACCTGCAGCAAACACGCCTTTGATGGAAGTCTGTGTTGCGTTGCCCTCGGTGCCGCTGTGAATGCGCAGGTAGCCGCCCGCCATGTCCAGTTGACCCTCAAAGATCTGCGTATTGGGCTGGTGACCGATGGCGATGAACAGGCCCGTGAGCTTGATTTCGGTCAGCGCCTGATTGCGCGGATCACGCAGACGCACGCCGGTTACACCGGATTGGTCGCCCAGCACTTCATCTACGGTACTGAACCAATGCAGCGAGATCTTGCCTTCGCTGACCTTCTGGAACAGCCGGTCCTGCATGATTTTCTCAGCACGCAACTGATCGCGGCGGTGCACCAGATGTACATGGCTCGCAATGTTGGCCAGGTACAACGCCTCTTCGACGGCCACGTTTCCTCCGCCCACGACCGCCACTTCCTGGCCGCGATAGAAGAACCCGTCGCAGGTCGCGCAGGCAGACACGCCCTTGCCCTTGAAATGCTCTTCGGAAGGGAGCCCCAGGTACATCGCCGACGCGCCGGTAGCGATGATCAATGCGTCACAGGTGTACAGGTCGCTGTCGCCCTGGAGCTCGAATGGCCGCTGCCCGAGGCGCGCCGTGTGAATGTGGTCGTGAATCATCTGGGTATCGAAGCGTTCGGCATGGCGGCGCATGCGATCCATGAGGTCCGGGCCCAGCAGTCCTTCGACGTCGCCGGGCCAATTGTCGACCTCGGTCGTGGTCGTCAACTGGCCGCCAATCTCAATGCCGGTGATCATGGCCGGCTTCAGATTGGCGCGGGCTGCGTATACCGCCGCCGTGTATCCGGCTGGCCCGGAGCCTAGGACGATCAGGCGATGGTGCTGTGCCATGAGGGGGTTCCTGTTGTATTGGGCGTAGAAGGATGGTGGCGTGCGCCGTCGGTTCGCGTTGCGTGCCGGCTGCTGCGCCGATTGAGCTACATCCTGTCGTCGACGGGATTGCGGGCGATCTGGCGTGGCGCAGCAGCGCCGGCTGCAAGCAGGGTCTCGAGAAAGTCCTTGCCGTAACGATGCGTGGCCAGATGATCCGCCAGGGTCTGGCCGTGCGAATCGTGAGCGTCGACATTCCCGCCTTCGCGAACGAATTCGCGGACAAAACGCTCGAAATCCCCAGGCCGCATGCCCTGATAAGCGCGCTGCAGAATCATGAACGCCCCAGGATCCTTGGGCCCGGTCCCGTCGCGGAACAGGAAGCTGCGGATTCGCTGGTCATCAAACACCTCATCTACAACCTTCGGCTTGTCGGCTTTCACTTGGAAATTTCCTGCTCAACTGGCGATTGATTTGTGCATTTGGTGCCCGCTCGCATTCACGCAGGACTGTGCGGGGGGAACGCTTGCGACGCGCGGCGCTCACCGCCTGCGTTGATTGGAGAACACGGCTGACGTTCGGCCATGTACGCACGCTGCCTTGCCTGGCTCAGCGGTCGTCACTGTCTAAAATTTGAGCCACAATGCCGGTCGACCCAGGGTTTCCCGGCCGCCGAATCATACCCGCGGCTCGCGATCATCGAAAAACGTCACATGTGCCTGATGAGATTCCCGTAAACAACTGATAACGGTAGTCTTCGTGTTTTCCTGGGCGTCGCATTCCGGCGCTGGAGCCGCCGATGTCGAGAGTGATCAATAGAAAAGCGACCGCAATGTCCTTCGGGAATGGTGCGCTGACGAGGTTGTTTTCGCAGCCGGGCGTGCGCGAGGCGGGCGCATTGGTCTTTGCCAGCTTGGCGCTGTACCTCGTTGCTGCACTCAGCAGCTACTCCAGTGCCGATCCAGGTTGGTCTGTAAACGGACCGGTGGCGGTAGCCAATTCGGTCGGACGCTTCGGCGCGGTGGGCGCCGATCTGCTGTTGTCCGGCATTGGATACGTGGCCTACGGGTTACCGGTGCTGATGTTGTGGGCGGCCTGGAACATGGTGCGCCCGCAGCCAGTGGCAGAGCTGCTGCAGAGTGGGCCGACGCCGCTTGCGCTGCGTATCGGCGCGGTGGTCGTTCTGCTGCTCGCGCTGGTGGTTCTGTGCACATTGCACTCGGTTCGCCGGCCGGACTTGCCGGCCG
>CAMAVY010000108.1 GCA_945861675.1 Klebsiella pneumoniae
TTGGCCACTGACCTGGCGCGGCCCTCAGCAACACGAGATGACTCTAAAGTTGGACTTCTATTTTGCACGCGAGCATGTTCGACTTCAGCATTGACGTGCCGTTCGGCTCGCGCTGGCAGCAGTGCGAGCGGCAAGGTACGCGACAGGGCCAGGCGTAAGGCTCAGATTGCAAAACGACGTGCCGGGTTGGCACACTGACGAGAAGCCAATGGGGAGACTGTTCAACGTGGATGCGACGTGGCAAAAGCTCCTGCTCACGGTGCCACTGCTGGCGTTCGTTGCAGGCTGCAACGCGATCCCGCTCCCCGCGTCCGCCCCACCGGCCGTGCTGCCGGTCAACCTTGCCGGCGGCGGCGATCAGGCGGTGTCCGGATATCAGCAGGAAAGCTGGGTCTACGACAGCGTCGTCATCACGTACAACAAAGTACCTGCGCTGACCGGGCGACTGCGGCTGATTGATCGCGGTGCCAACTTCGATGGCCGTCTTGGGGAGCGGGACGTCAGCGGCGTCTGCACAACCTTCAATGGGCTGACCCTCGAACTGGACTGCCGGATCTGCACGGCTGGCACAGACGAACAGGCCTGCAAGTCCAGCGCTGAACCGATTGCGCATCTGCGCATTCCGTTGCACTGATCGGCCGCAAAGATGCTCGTTTCCTTCTATGGCGTCCGCGGCACAATCGCCGCGCCCGGTGCAAGCACCGCACGCTATGGAGGCAATACGTCCTGCGTGCATGTGCGCACCAATCGCGGTGCGGACTACGCCTTCGATGCCGGCACAGGACTGCGCCCACTCGGTGACCAGCTGTTCTCGGGCACCACGCCCATCACGCTGCTGGTTACCCACGGCCATTGGGATCACATTCACGGGCTGCCATTTTTCGCGCCGATTCACCAACGTGATCGCGACATCAGGGTGTTTGCACCCGAGCATGCTCGCGCGAGCGTGCTCGCGCAGATCAACGGCCACAACTTCCCACTCGATCTGGCGATGTTGCCAGCCAACCTGCATGCAATCGATGATCCCGAATCCAGTGCAACCGACGATCAGCTGCGGCTGACACGCAAGGCGCTGAACCATCCGGGTGGCGGCTGGGCATACAAGCTCGAAGAAGAAGGCGCGTCGATCGCCTACGTTACCGACAACGAACTCGATCCGCCCTATGCACAAACCACGCGCTATGAGCAGTGGATTGAGTACCTGAAGGGCGTGGACGTGCTTGTTCACGATTCGCAGTACCGCGAAAGTGACATGCCGGCAAAGCACGGCTGGGGTCACTCGCTGATCTCGCAGGTGCGCAAGCTCGCGCTCGATGCGCAGATCGGAACGCTTGTGATCTATCACCACGATCCGATGCGCACCGATGCAGAACTTGATGAGGTGCGCATCGAATCCGAGCAGTACTTCCGCAGCAAGGGCGCGCGCACGAATGTGCTGATTGCATTCGAAGGCTTGTCGCTCGACATCGCATCGCGCACCGGCGGCAAGCCCGCGAAGCTCAGCGTGCTTTCAAGTTCACGCCCGATCTAACGCCGCTCAGGGATCGCTGACGGCAGCGCGTCGTCACCCGACGTCAACAGTGTCAGTGCGTCGCCGTAGATGCTTCCAAGTCGATCGACGACGTAACGCACAAACAAGCCGTCGAGATAGGGTGCGGCCTCGGGGCAGATATCCGACACCATGCTGCGGGACTCAAGATACGCAGCCCCCACACAGGTGGGCGAAAACGGCAGCGCATCAGGGTCATCCACCTCTACTTCCAGCAATCGCCCCACATTGGCTGCTACCGCGCTCAGCAACGGGCTGAAGTGCGTCCGTACATGGGTGCTGAGCAGTCGGGCATCCAGCCATGATGGATCGGCGGCATGAATGCGAAAGTCGCGCCGAGCCCACAACCGATCGGCTCGATTCATGGCACGGCAGAAGTGCTCGATCAGCTCGGACCGTTGCTGACGTAACAATCGCGCCAGATCGAAACAACGTTTGCGATCCACATCCTGCGAACAACGCGCTGCGAGTTCAAACAGCGCGTCGTCGGCATTGACGAGCAGTCCGAGCAGTCTGGCTCGCACGCCGTCGACAATCAGCTTCTGCGCCGCATAAATTACCGTGGGCACCTGCTGCTCTGACACCATCGCTCCACCCCGATCCGCACTTCAATGGCTGGTCGCTGGCGAAAGCATAGGCATCGCGCACAGCGCGCCGGCAGGCAGCCCCGCCGAACTGTGGACGGCGTCGCATAGCCTGAGTGCCAAGCGCACAGCCTGCCCAACGTTTTGGGCTGGCGGCGCGCTACTGAATGACCAGCCGGGCAGAGGCCCGACCAGCAGATTTGCGATCGATGCTGACCTGGCGCATGGCCAACTGGTGCTCGCGCTCAAGGATGTCCACGAAACCGACGATCTTGTCGAACTCTTCGTCGTCCATCACAACCGTGACGCTGCCCTCGCCCTCCGGTTGCAGCCGGCTGAGGTGAAGCGTTTTGTCACGCGCCACGTCGCCTACAACCGAGAGCAGCGACTGTGCATCGCCACCCTGCACATTGGCCTGGATGCGATCGCGATTGGCTCGCATGTAAGTAAGCAGCGCCTGGGCGTTTTCGTAGCGCGTCTGGCTTTCTGACTTCCAGTCGTGCAGCGGCCGCCACACCAGCACCACGAACACGGCCACCGCCAGCAACGTCGCAACCGAAAGCAGAATCAGCTGATCACGCGCTGTCTGAGCCTGGTAGTAGCCGCCAATCGCAGACGACTGCCACCACTGCCGCAGCTGATCGCCAACACCACCCCCCACACCGGCAAGGTTCGCTTTGATGGTTGGCCCGCGCTTGCCATCAGGCATGCTCATGGTGCCACCTGCGCTGCCGAGTGCACGCGCAGCCGCGCACGCACGCGCTCCTGTTCCTGCTCTGCCGAACTGACCTCTGCGACCAGCTGTCGACTCGCAAACCCCGTTTTGAACCGCTCCAGATCACTCAGGCTGCTGGCCGTCACCTGCAGCGCAAGTTCATCGCGTTCGCGCTGATAGCTGATGCTCTGCAGTTCGAACCCCGGCGTACTGCTGGTTACCTCTGCCACCGCGGTCAGCAGCGGACGAAACCCGACGCCGCTTGCGGTATCACCGCCCAGACGCTTGGCAAACGCACGACGGATGTCCGCTGGTACGGTCTCGCCCGGAAACAGCGACGTATACAGGGCCACCGTCTCGCTATCGATGCGGTCGGCGTCCTTCTCGAAGCGCCAGGCGCGACCGGCATCGAGTAGCGGTTGCAGGCAGGCCAGCACCAGGGCTGCTACAGCCACTGGCTTCCAGAGTTTCCATTCGCCCTTCGTTGCCCGCGGGCGCGCAAACCGCCCCTGCAGAAGATCGATGGGCAGATCAGCAACAGCCGCATGGCCGCCGAACGTGGCGCGATTGGCACTGCGCTCACTCTGTGATGCGCCGGATGCACGTGTCTCAGCGGTGCGCGCGCCAGCGAGGAGCGACATGGCATCGAGCACGGGTTGTACATCAAGCGCGGCGGTCTCGGAAACGTTTCCAAGTGCCGATACAAGCGCGGCAAGTTCTGTGGGTGTCAGTGGCGCCTCAGCCTGCACATGCACCGTGGCCGAAACCACATCGGACTCTGCCGCTCGCAAAGAACTGCTCGCGATCCCGACAACCATGGCCGCAACGGAGCGGGCGCACGCCACCGCACGTCCGCTGCGATCACGCAGCAGCGCACGATCGCCATCAATCAACAACGCAATGTCGGATGTGAGCGGCAGGCAATCAGCATCCGAATGCACAGACTCGACCTGCAAGCCGATCGAACGCAGCTTCGCCAGCGCACTGTCGAGATATTCCGGATCGACGACGCGCACCCGTGAGACTTCGTCGGGACGCAGCGTTGACGACGCGATGTGCACACGGTCGAGATCAATCGCCAGCTTTTCTTCAACAGCAAAGGGCAGCGCGCGCTGCAGCTGCCTGCGCGTGCGCGCCGGCAGAGACACCGCCGTGGCGAGCACGCGTTCTGCCGGTATGAGCAGACGAACATCGGTAGCTTCGTCGGCTTCGCCCGCCTTCTCGATCTGCTCCGTCAGTGACGCGGCGGTTCTGTTCAGGCGGCGGTTCAGTGTCTCGATGCCGGTTCCCACCGTGCCCCGCAGCATGAACTGCCAGCGTTCGCCGTCGATCAACCAGAGTGTCAGGTCAGCTGTCATCTGCGTTCGTTCTTCTCGTTGTTTGCTGGCCGTCGGTTGCGCCGCCCGCGGTTGTCAGCGCCGCGACACCGGCAGTGTTGAACCAGACGCGTCCGTAGTTGCGCCGCAGTACCTTCGTAGTGCCGCTCGCCGGATCGCGATACACCAGGCTCTGAAGATGCAGCGTCGTGTCGTTGCAGTCCACTCGTACACGCACATCGAAATAGTCGCTCGACACAGCGAGCGCATCGATGGCAGGGCCAAACTGCGGAAAGGCGTTGATGAACTGCGCAGGGTCTTCGAAGTGTCGTTCAGTTTCCGCGATGCCTTCCGCCTCGCTCAGCGGCAGCCCGGCCACCAACGCTACGAACGCGTAGGGGCCGGCGGTGTTCACGTTGATCTTCGCGCGTGGTACCGGCAGCACATCGATGGCGGCAAGCAACCGATTGCGCTGTTCAGTCGTCAAACTGCCCACAAGCGTGAGCTCGGAAGGGTCGGTCACAGGAACGTCTGCCGTGCGATAAGCCGGCTCACGCAGCAGGTAGTCGCTGTCTTCGCCGCCTGATCCGGTGCTGTCCTGGTCGGCGTCCAGCCAGTCCTTCAGCAGATCGGCAAATTGGGGGTCGATGTCGATCGCTGTCAGCAGATTGCGCAGTCGCCCGAGCGCCGGGTTGGTTCCGGCAAGACCGATGCTGTTGACGTTGAAACCACGCTGCGCGTCCTGGATTCGCACCTGCAAGGCACCACAGTCAACGTTGAACGGTGCCGCTGGCTTCGCCCACTGATCATCAAGCGTGTCGGTTCTCGGCGGCTGCTGGTCTGCGCGAAAATCCTCTGCAAGGGCTTCGCGGGCAAAGGTCTCGGCGCCTGCCGCATACGCGCGCGCCTGCGCCACCGAGCTCATCTGTTGGGTACGACTGATGGCCGTTCGTTGCCGCGCGATCATCGCCACCGCAACGATGCTGGCGAGCGCGGCGACCAGCAGCACAGTCAGCAATGCAACGCCGCGCTGTCGGGCGGGACGAGTGCTGCTGGATTTGCAGCGTTGCCCACCGCAAGGGCTCGGATTCGGCGCGCAACGCGTTACAAACTGGCACGAGTTCATTGCTGCGTCCCGCCGTCGCCTGAACCGCCCTGTTCGCGCGTCGGATCGGTGCCCGACCCCGAACCATCCTCGCCGCCCTGCCCATTGACGCCGCCTTGCCGGCCGCCATCTGCGCCATCCTGACCAGCCGCCCCTGCAGCGCGGGGCAGCGTGTCGGGCAGCGCCAGCAGTCGTTCGATCTCGCCATAGGGCTCAACGTTCAAGCGCCAGCGCAGCGCGCGCGGCAGTGCAACCAACGACGCAGGACCTGCACTCTCAAGCGGCCAGAAGCTCTGGCTCTGGCCCTCGCTGTCAACGAACTCCACGCTTGCCTCGGCAACCCCCGTGAGCAGGACCTGGCGGACAGGTACTGAACCATCGGCGCGATCAAGGACGTTCCAGTACAGGCGCAACAACTGTTTGTTATCGAGCACGTAAGCCACGCGTTGCAACTCGGCCCTGGGTCGTCCGGCTGGATTTCGCCAGCCCAGGCGCGTGAACTCCAACATGTCCTGCAGACCGCCCTGCAGCGCCGGGCGTGAACCACCAAGCTCATCACGCACAGGCCGGGCAACCGCCTGTAGCGCGTCACGCTCCAGAATGCCGATGGCGCGCTGCAACTCGGCCAGTCGCGCTGTGCGATCACGGACCTTCTCGTCTGTTCGCACCGTCTGGCTGAGCAGACCATTCGCGGCGATGCCGAGAATGGCGAAGATTGCGATGGCGACCATCACCTCGAAGAGTGTGAAGCCACGCTGCAGCAGCCTCACCGCTCGGCGCCTACAAATCCGGTCAGGATCGCGGCCGCCGAGCCGCCGGCCTTCTCATCGGCCGGATACACGCGTAACTGCACACGCCGAAATGTCGGCGTTGAGGTTTCGCTGAACTCAGTCTCCACACGCCAGTCGCGACCACCGAGACGATGCTGCTCAGTGCTGCTTCCAGAAGGAAGGCCCTCGCCCTGCTGACGCGGCTGAATCTGCAGCGCCGTCAGCCTGTTTTCTGCAACCCAGGTCGCAAGCGTTCGCATTTCAATGCGACCTTCCTGGTTCAGCACATCGCCCGTACGACCATAGATGACCACCGCGACAATCGCAAACACCGCAACCGCGACCACCAGTTCAAGCAGACTGAATCCGGATTGCCTGTTGCGCCGCGTGCGCTCCGTTCGTGACCACCGGGTCATCGGTTGCTGGCCACGGCTTGTGCGCGGACCGGCGCGACGCCATCGGAGCCCAACTGCCACACGACGCCCGAATTGCCGTTGCGTGCACGGTCGGTGCGGGCGATGCGCAGGTTGAACTGCGACACTTCACCCGAAGAAAGCAGCAGCACGTCCGGTTTGAGCGCATCGTTTGGCGCGCCGCGGTTGCGTTCGCCAGCACGTGCTGCCTGCTCGGCTGCGCGACCTTCCGGCGCTGCGACGACTTCGAGTGCATCCACCTGCAGCGTCATCGACAACGGGGCCGGCAGATCTCGCGGCCGAAACTGTGCCGCACGCGCACGCAGCCAAATGCCGCGGACGGCGTCGAAGTTCAGAAACGTATAACCCGTCGCTTCGACGTCCAGGCCCCATTCCTGATCCTCAAGTTCCGCACGGTCGCGCGCCAGTTCGATCAGCGCCGTCAACCGCTGGGCCTCGTTGGCTACTACAGCCTCGTCACCGCGATTGCCGAAGCTCGCGACCGTGACCGACACAACCAACGCAATGATCACAATGACAATCAGCAGTTCGACGAGCGTAAAACCATTCTGCGAGCAGCCACTTCGTGCGCACAGACGCTGCACAGGAAAAACGTCGCGATACCTCTGCCAGGTCGCTCGGCCGCACACACACGCCGCGCAAACGCGCTGCGCGGCGGCCATCGTTGCGCAACATGCTTTCAGGGCGTCAGCTCCTGCTCCTGATAGTGGATGTCCTTGTCCAACCCTTCGCCGTCGGGCTTCGCATCAGCGCCATAGGAAATGATGTCGAACGTGCCATTGTCATACTGGTAGTCGTACAGGTTGCCCCATGGATCCTTCGGCAGTTTCTTCTTGCGCAGGTAACCCTGTTGACTCCAGTTGGGGGCTTCGGGCGCACCGGCGGGCTGTTCAATCAGCGCCCGCAGACCCTGTTCGCTCGAGGGGTAGTGGAAGTTGTCCAGCTTGTAGGTATCCAGCGCGTTGGCCAGACCCTCCATATCGGTCTTGGCAACGCTGACACGCGCCTTGTCATCCTGTCCGGCGACGTTGGCCACGATAACCGCTGCAAGCATGGCGATGATGACCACCACCACCATGATTTCGATCAGCGTAAAGCCACGCTCTCGGGATCGCTGCGAACGCATTGGAATCTCTCAATTCGGATAGAAGAAACGCAGGTTCGATCCGCTTGGGATCGCTAACCCACGAGATTGTTCATTTCCATGATCGGCAACAGGATCGACATGACGATGACCAGCACTACGCCGCCCATCACCAGCAGCATCAATGGCTCGAACAGGCGAACCGCTGTACTGACCAGGCGCTCGATCTCCATCTGCTGTTGCTGCGCCACTCTGGCCAGCATGTTGTCCAGTTCACCGCTGGCTTCGCCGCTGGCGATCATGTGCAACATCAGTGGTGGAAAGTGCCCGGCTTCCTGCAGCGCCGAGAACAGACTGGCGCCTTCACTGACACGTTGTGTCGCCTCGCTGACGCGCTCGCGCAGAAAGCGATTGCTCAGCACATCACTGCCAATGCGCATGCCTTCGACCACCGGCACACCACTGCTGGTCATCATCGACAGTGTGCTGGCCAGTTGTGCGGCATTCCGGCCACGCGAGATGCGACCGATGAACGGCAGCTTGAGCAACGTCATGTGCCAGCGTCGTTCCACATCGGGTCGGCGCAGTGCAGTGGCAATACCCAGCACCAACGCCACGATGCCGATCAACAGCAGCCAGTAGTAGTTCGACAGAAAGCCCGACAACGCCATCACAATGCGCGTGATCAACGGCAACGGGCGATCGCTGTCTTCGAAGACCTCGACCATCTGCGGTACGACGTAGGTCATGAGCGCCACACCGATGATCGTCGCGACAACGCTCAGAATGATGGGATACAGCATCGCCATCTGAATGTTCTGTTGCGACTGCTGCTGACGTTCGGTGTAGTCCGCCAGCCCTTCGAGCACGCGATCCAGATGCCCCGAGTGTTCTCCCGCCGCAACCGCAGCGCGGTACATGGTCGGAAATGACGACGGATGCTCAGACAATGCCTGTGCCAGTGAGTGACCTTCGAGCACGCGTGCGCGCACTGCCATCAGCAACGAACCTACGCGACGATTCTCGGACTGCTGCGCAACCGCGCCCAACGATTCTTCAATCGGAATGGCCGCACCAATCAGCGTTGCCAGCTGGCGCGTCATCATCGCGCGATCCAGTGCACCGATGCCCTTGAAGAACGTGAAACCGCCGGGCAGGCGCGCACCATCCTTCTCCTGTTGCGCCGACTCGACCTTCAATGGCGACAAACCACGATCGCGCAGCAACTGGCGCAACTGGCGCAGGCTATCGGCTTCCAGGACACCGCGACGTTCGCGGCCCTGATTGTCGAGCGCCAGGTATTCGAAGGCGGCCATCAGTCTTCGAGCGTCACGCGCAGCACTTCCTGCACCGTGGTCATGCCGGCGAGCACTTTGCGTCGGCCGTCGTCGCGAATGCTGGGCGTACGCAGGCGCGCCACTTTGGCAAGTTCCAGCTCGGATGCGCGATCGTGGATGAGCTGCCGCATGGGGTCGTCGATCAACACCGATTCGTAGATGCCTGTACGTCCGCGATAGCCTGAGTGCGCGCATGCTTCGCAACCGACGGGCTCGAAGATCTGCATCTGCTCTGTGATCAGGTCACGCAGAAAATTGCGTGCAATAGCGTCCGGCACGCAGGGCCTGCGGCAGCTCGGGCACAGCACACGCACCAGGCGCTGGGCGAGCACACCGACCAGACTCGACGACAACAAGAAGGGCTCCACGCCCATGTCGTCGAGCCTTGTCACTGCGCCCACCGCAGAGTTGGTATGCAACGTCGACATCACCATGTGGCCGGTCAAGCTGGCCTGTACCGCGATTTCGGCCGTCTCGAGGTCGCGCACCTCGCCCACCATGATGACGTCCGGGTCCTGACGCAGAAATCCGCGCATGCCGCGTGCAAACGTCATGTTCGCCTTCGGGTTGACCTGTGTCTGCCCGATGCCCGCCAGGTGGTATTCGATCGGATCTTCGATCGTCAGCACGTTGAGCACGCGGGTATCGAGTTCGGCCAGCGAGGCATACAAGGTGGTCGTCTTGCCCGAACCGGTTGGCCCGGTGACCAGGAAGATGCCGTGTGGCTTGGCCAGGATGCTGCGCACATCGGTCAATGTGTCCGCAAACATGCCGAGCCCATCCAGGTTCAGGCGCCCGGCCTGCTTGTCGAGCATCCGCATGACCACGCGCTCGCCGGCAGCGCTCGGCATGGTGGACACCCGCACATCGACCTCACGTCCCGCGACGCGCAGCGATATGCGCCCGTCCTGGGGCACACGCTTCTCAGCGATATCCAACCTCGCCATCACCTTGATGCGCGAGACCAGCATCGGTGCAAGCACACGCTTGGGCCGCACGATTTCGCGCAGCACGCCGTCCACGCGCAGCCGTACCACCAGTTCACGCTCAAAGGTTTCGATATGAATGTCCGAGGCGTTCTCGCGCACGGCTTCGGCGAGCAGCGCGTTGATCAGGCGAATGATCGGCGCATCGTCTTCCTGATCGAGCAGGTCTTCGGTTTCTGGCACCGCCGCCGCCAGCGACGCCAGGTCGACGGCATCGCCAAGGTCGGCCACCATCTGCCGGGCTTCAGAAGCGTCGCGCTCGTACAGCCGGGCCAGTTCGGCCTCGAATGTCTCATCGTCGATCTGGCGGGGTATGAGTACGCGACCCGCGAGCCTTTGCGCCTCGGCCAATGCATCCAGCGTCAGGCCCTGACGGCACAGTGCATGGCCCGGCAGGTCGGCGGCAATCGGGCCGGGAATGATGGCGATGCCGAACCTGCGGGCAAACCCATAGGGCAGCAGACGCAGCTCAGCAGGCGGCGTCAGTGCATCGAGCACGCCTGCTTCCGTGGTTTCTCCTGTGCCGGGCACAAGCGCCGCCGCTCCAGCATTAGACAGCCCGGCAGTCCGCACCCGCTCCGCATCAGGAAATATGGCTTCAGACACGCGCACGCCGCCCGGCAAGGTCGGTCTGGATGATAGGCCATTCATTGCACACCTCGATGCATTAACAACGACCAATCCAGGACCGCGACGCCTGGCCATCGCAGCCGACCAGTGAGCTGGCCGTCGGCCGCCGGAAGCAGGCACGGGCCGTGCCAGCATCCCGCCGACCTCGCAATGCATGCCTGCATCCGATCAGCCGTTGACCAGCAGCCCGCCCACCACACCAACCACCGGCCAAAGTACCAACGCCAGCAGCGGCGATTGGCTCACGCGCATGTTTCATGAGCATGGCCGCGCATTGCTGCGTTTTGTGCGCATGCGGCTGCAAGACGGTAACGACGCAGAGGACATCGCGCAGGAGACCTGGCTACGCCTGCAGCGCATGGATCAGCCAGGCCGTCTGGACAATGCGCGCGCGTTTCTGTTCCAGACCGCCGCGAACCTGGTGATCGATCGTCAGCGGCGCCGACTCGTCGAGCGACGACATCTGCAACAGGAGGCGCAGTTGGCATTGGTGAGCATGCGGACGACCGTCAGCACGGAGCAGCAGGCCAATGCCGAAAGCGAGCTGGCCCTGGTGTTGCGTGCAATCGACGAGCTGCCCATGAATTGCCGACAGGCATTTCTGATGCATCGCGGCCGTGGCATGAGTTATCCAGAGATCGCCCGGTCGCTTGGTGTGTCTACGAGCATGGTTGAAAAGCACGTCATTCACGCGCTCAAGCATTGTCGTGCGCGCCTGCCTGGGCCGCATTGAGCACAGGCGGTCTGCCTGAGAATTCACGGCAAGTGAAGGGTCGGGCTGAGGGATTGCACCGCTCGTACGTTCAACGACTCACAAAAGTGCGCCCCCCGAAGAACGTGACCCACCGATGAGCACAGGCCGCGAACACAGCCCGCAAGGCGACGCGCCGCGCAGTGGCGACGTGCCGCAACGCGGAGACGCGCCGCAGCACGGCGCGGCGCCGACCAACAGCTATGAGCGCAATGCGCCCGCGGACGACGCAGTCTGTGATTCCGCTGCTGCCTGGATTGCCCGGCTCGCCGCACATGACGTCACCGAGGGCGAGCGCACCAGCTTCCGTCAATGGCACGCGCAAACGGACAAGCACCGCGCGGCTTTCGACGAAATGATGGGCATCTGGTCGCGGCTCGATGTCCTTGAACTTGTGCCAGTGGACGTGCCCCAGCGTCGCCAGCCCTACTCACCAATCATTCGGTTCGCGCTGCCCTGGACCGCAGCTGCGTTGCTGCTGGGCGTGATTGCGCTCGCCCGCTTCAGCCAACCACAGATCGAAGAAAGCGGCATCGGAGAACGACGCAGCGTGGCACTCGTGGATGGGTCAACGCTGTGGCTCAACACACGCACGCACCTGAGCCATCGCATCGGCGGGCGCAGCCGCGACATTGAACTTGAGCAAGGCGAGCTGTTCGTCCACGTGGCACCCGATACGCGGCGGCCCTTCAGCATCCATACAACGTTCGGGACCGTGACAGCCGTGGGCACGGCATTCGGCGTCGAGCGGCTGCCCGAGGGCGATCGGCTTGCGGTTATGGAGGGCGTGGTGCAGGTGCAACTCGCCGAGGCCACAGATGCGGAGCCGATCCGCGTTGAGGCCGGGCGCGTCGTCGTATTCGATGGTGCCAGCATCCGCGCGTTGTCTGATCGTCCGTCGGACGTCCTCGCGTGGCGTGCAGGAGAACTGGTCTATTCGGCGGTGCCACTAGCGGAGGTCATCCGGGATCTCAACAGATACCTCGAAACGCCCATGACCATCACCGACCCTGATCTGGCACGTAGACCCGTATCTGCCGTGCTGCGACTGCAGAACCAGGGCGCCATGCTCGATGCGCTGTCAGCAGCACTGGGGGTACGCTGGCTTCGTCGAGCGGACAGCATCCTCATAACGAGCTGATGGCGGCCCAACCCTGACGGCCGAACTGGCATCGACGGAACACCACCCTCGTGCCGTGTTGTTAGGATGCGCACCCAAATCAGTCACGGATCAAGGTGCCCCCTGCGCCTTCTGCAGCCGTTCATCTTTGCCTGCGTGCTGCTTTCGACTGTGGCGGCCTATCCCTGTGTCGATGTATTGCGTGCCTTCGACATTCCGTCCCAGCCGTTGCGCACGGCACTACTTCAGCTTGGCCGGCAAAGTGGTTGTTCGCTGGTGTTCGATCCGCAGCGGATTCCAGAGCGCCAGACACGGGCCTTGAATGGGCAGACGACTGCGGCCCAGGCACTTCGCCTGCTGCTGGTGCAGAGCGGACTTGAGTATCGGTTGTTGCCCGGCGACATCATCGCCATCGCGCCCGGCCCCAAGCAGAGTGCAGCGCAACAGTCGACGAAAACACCGCCCGCGACGCCTCCTCAGGCGCAAGCAGAATCCGCTGTCCCGCGCCGCACATCACCGGCGAACACCGCGCCGTCGCAGATGGAGTCACTGGTCGTGACTGCAACGCCGACGGGCTCGCGCATCCGCGGTGCCGACTTTGCGGGGTTTGCTCAACTGGACGTCATTGGCCCGGCGGTCATTCGCGGCGGCGGACCACAAGGCCCCGCAGAGCTGCTGCGCTTTCTACCGGCGGTTGCGGGTAACTCGACCAGTACACAGGTCACGAACGGTGGCGACGGCACCGCCAGCATCACACTGCGGGGGCTTCCCGCATCCAACACCCTGGTGCTCATTGATGGCAGGCGCACCAACCCCGACGCGTTCAGCGCGCGCTCGGTCGATCTGAACACGCTGCCGCTGGGAATGATTGAGCGGATTGAGGTGCTGAAGGATGGCGCCAGTGCGGTGTACGGCTCCGACGCCATCGCTGGCGTGATCAACATCGTCACGCGGCAACGATTCACAGGTTTGCGTTTAGACGCCTATTACGGCCAGACCCAGCGCAACGATCTGCAGACGCACCAATTGAACCTGTTGTACGGCCTGAGCACAGGCGAAGGCGACGACTCGGGCGGCGGAAACGTCATGCTGGCGCTCTCAAGCTACCGTCAGGACGGCATTGCAAGCCGTGACCGGAAGCTGTCGCGAAGCGCGGATGCGCGTTCACAAGGCGGTATCGATCAGCGCAGTACAGCCACGCCATTGCCACGCGTGGTGCTCGATGGCGAAGCATTCGTACGCAATCCAAACGGTGAACTCAGCGACAGCATGCAGGCGTTTCGAGCTGCTGTTGATGATGACCGTTTCGATCAGCGCGAGTTCACAGATGCGGTGGTTCCTTCCGCACGCGACAGCGCGCTGCTGCGCTGGAGTGCGCCCTTGAGTGATCGTTGGGCTGCTACAGCCGATGCGCTGCTCAGTCGAACGGAATCAACGAACCCGCTGGCGCCCACGCCTATCTTTACCGCGTTTGATGGACTACGCACGCCCGTGCGCGCAGACGCACCGTTCAATCCATTCGGCGTTGTGCTGACCGATGTGCGCAGGCGCATGCTGGAGTTCGGCACGCGGCACTTCCACGATGAGTCACGCTCGCAGCGTTACACCGCGACATTCACTTTCACAGACGACAACGCCACAGCGGACATCTCCGTCAGTCACCACCAGACCGCAGCGCGCGAAACGGTCGACGGGCTTGTGTTCGCAGATCGTCTTGCACTGGCGCTGGGACCCGCAGCGTTCTGCGTCGGCGCGTGTCGCCCCGTCAATCTGCTTGACGGCCCTGGCGCGATTGGACCGGACTCGATTCGCTTTCTGCAGACAGCGACGCGCAGCGACGCCACGAGTTCGTTGACAGCGATCAGCGGCAATGGCTCGTTCGTCGCGTTTGAACTGCCTGCCGGTACTGCCGAACTTGGGACAGGCTTTGATCTGCGCCGCGAGGCGATCAACGTCCGACCCGATGCCGAACTGCGCGCCAACAACATCATCGGCGCGACCGCCAGCGGCCGCACACGTGGCGACCGCCGGGTGTACGAGGCCTACGTGGAACTGCTGGCACCGCTGCTGAGCGAGCGGTCATGGGTCCGCAGCATCGATCTATCGCTCGCCGCGCGTGCATCGCGCTACTCAGACTTCGGCAGTACGGTGCAGCCCAAGGCTGCGATCCGTATTCGCCCAACGGACGCACTCCTGCTGCGTGGCGCCTGGGGCAAGGGCTTTCGCGCCCCAACGCTGCGGCAACTCTTCGTTGCCTCTGAGTCCTCGTTTGATTTCCTCAACGACCCCTGTGCGAGCCCGGACCTGGCGGCAACCCTGCCCGGCTGCCGCGGCCAGTCCGACCCCACGCTGTCGCAGTTCCTGACCTTGCGCGGCGGCAATCGTGATCTGCTGGCGGAGCGTGCCGAAACGGTGACCTTCGGGATTGTCTACCGCCCAACCGCGGCGCTGACCGCGAGCCTCGACTACTACCGCATCAGCCAGCGCGACGTGGTCGATGCCAATGCCCAGTTCGTGCTGAACCAGAACGCGCGCTTCGGGCGGTTCCCGGAACGCGTGCAGCGCGATGCGCAAGGCAACCTCCTGCAAGTGCAGGCGACGCCGCTCAACATCGGCCGCAGAAACGTGTCCGGGTGGGATATCGGGCTGGAGTACAGCATCCACTCGGCGTGCTGTGGCGTGCTCGAGCTGGCCTTGAACAGTTCGTATATCGATAACTTCCAGGATCAATTGAATCCAGATAGTCCTACGCAACAACAGGCCGGCACGTTTTCCGATGAGGCGTCGTCTGGCAACGGCTCGCTACCACACTGGAAAGCCAGCGTTGGTCTGCAATGGCAGCAGGGGGCATGGAACGGGCGCTACGGCATCTACTACGTGGGTGATCTGCGCGAGCAGGTCCCGGAGACCGGGCGCGGGCGGCGCATCGAAAGCTGGGCCAATCACAACCTGCAGATGAGTTACGCATTCAACAGCCCTGGGTTTCCGTTCAGGCGCTCGGAAACGAACGGCACGGAGCTGGAACTGGCGGTGGGCGTCGAGAACCTGTTCGACACAGAGCCGCCCTTTGCGGCGTCGGCCTTCAACGACAACTTCGACGGCCGGACCTATTCCCTCGCGGGTCGCTACGCCTATCTGCGGTTGAGTGCAGGTCTGCACTGAGTTGGGCCACCCCGGCAAATAGTGAAAACAAAATTGAGGGGTTGTTGGGTTCGCGCGTTACATGAACGTCACAAAGCGTTCCGAGCGAGGAAGGACGCCCCGTGATTCCGATCACATCCAGACCCTGGGGAACCACAATGAACACACATCGCTTGACCAAGCGGTGGCTGCCATTAGCCGCCGCCATTGCCGCCAGCGCGCAAGGGCTGACCGCCTATGCGGCACCCGCGGCCGGCGGCGTAGCACCCGAGATCGAGACCATGGTGGTCACGGGCTCACGTATTGCGCGTAACGAGCTTGAAGCTTCAACGCCCGTGCAGATCCTGAACGCGGACTTTCTCGAGCAGCAAGGGTCGCCGAATATCTCGGACA
>CAMAVY010000109.1 GCA_945861675.1 Klebsiella pneumoniae
TGCACCCGGATACCTCGGGCGCGCTGCTCATCGGCAATGTCGGCCTTGCGCTGACAGCCATGCTCACCATCGTGCTGCAAGCGTTCAACAGTCGCTGGCTGTTGAAGCCCATCACGATCGCGCTCCTGCTTACGGCAGCACTCGCCTCCTATGCCATCGGCAGCCAGGGTGTGCTGATCGACCGGGACATGGCACGCAACATTCTTGCCACCGACGCGCAGGAGATACAGGGCTACGTTTCGGGCGCGTTCGCATTGCACCTGCTGCTCTTCTGGCTGCTGCCCTCTGCGGTGCTGTTGTTCGTACGCATCACTCGAACAGGTACGGCGTCAGAGTTTCGCCGTGCAGTCGCCGTTGCCATCGGCGTACTCATCGTTGCGCTGGTCGGTATCGCGCTCAATGCCAAGACTGTGTTTCTGGTCGCGCGTGAACATCGCGAGCTGCGCTACTACATGGTGCCCACGTATCCCCTGTACGCGTTTGCGCTGCACACCGCCGAGCGTGCGCAGGCCGAGTCCGGACCGATCCGCCGCATCGCTGCGGATGCGCGCCGCATCGAGGACGATGCGCGGCGCCCGCTCGTGATGGTGCTGGTGGTAGGTGAGACCGCACGCGCGATGTCGTTTGCACTGAACGGCTACGCGCGCCCGACGAATCCGTTGCTGGCACAACAGAACATCGTGTCCTTCACGCACGTGTCGTCCTGCGGCACATCCACGGCCATCTCGCTGCCCTGCATGTTCTCGCAGCACGGCCGCCGCGACTTCGATGTAGATGACGCCGAGCACGAGGAGAACCTGCTCGATGTGCTGCAACGCCTGCATGTGAATGTCAGCTGGATCGACAACAACAGCGGCTGCAAGGGCGTATGCGACCGCGTTCCTACCATCAACGCAGACAACGAGTCTGGCAGCGCTGCAAATGCGGCTGGCACCGGCAGCACTGCAACGCTGGCCGAACCACCCTGCCCCGCAACCGGCTGCTTCGACTCGGTGCTGGTCGACGCACTGCGCAACAGCCTGCAGAACTCGACCGATCCTCGCGACCGCTTGATCGTGCTGCACACGCGTGGCAGCCATGGCCCCGACTACGCCAACCGCGTCCCGCCGCAGTTCAAGCGCTTTCTGCCGGAGTGCGGCGAGCGCGATGTGGCGTCGTGTCCGCGCCAGCAGATCGTCAACGCCTACGACAACACCATCGTCTACACCGACCACATCCTGGCGACATTGATTGCCGATCTGCAGGTGCACGCGCAGCGCTTCGACAGCCTGCTGCTCTATGTGTCTGATCACGGCGAGTCGCTCGGCGAGAACGGCATCTATCTGCACGGCTTTCCGTATCGGATCGCGCCGAAGGAACAGACCCAGGTGCCAATGATCCTGTGGGCAAACGATGCGTTCTACGCACGCAAGGGCGTGTCCTTCGCTTGCCTTCACGGGCTGCGCCAGCGACCACTCAGTCACGACGCCCTGTTTCACACCGTGTTGTCGATGTTCGACGTGCAGACCGCGCGCTTTGACCCGGCACTTGATCTGCTTGCGCCCTGCCGCAGCGAACCTGACGCGGATCAAAACCCGCGCCAGCATCAGGAGTAGGCTGTTCGCACACTCATTGCAGCGCGCATGCGCCTGGAGCCGACATGGCAGACGGACACTTCGACAACCTCAGCGCCGATGCCCGCGCACTCATTGCACGCCTGAAGGCCGAACGCGAACAGCTCGAATTGCGCATGCATCTGGCAAAAGCCGAGCTTCGCGATGAGTGGGCCGGCTTGGAAGCGCGCTGGCATGACATTGAAGCGCGCGCCCGTTCGGCCAGCACGGCCGCAGATGCCCCGCGGCCCGGCGTGGTCGCCGCTGTGAAACAACTGGGCGACGAATTGGCAGAGGCCTACCGCCGCGTGCGGAACGCCATCGGCTGATCAGTGCTGGCCGTTAACTGAATCGGCGTCCTCGGTATCCGCGCGAAGCCACACCGCCGTGTCGTGAAACACGGCGCCGCCCTTGGGCCAGCCGGGTTCCGCACTCGTCAGTGCATTGATACCAAGCACGCTGCCGAAGTTGCGGTTCGGCCAGATGCCTTCCACGACCAGCACGCCGCGTTGCTGGCCGGCGCGCGCCTTCACGTGCAGCACCACCTGCCCACGCGCGTTGCCAAGGCGCACCCGGTCGCCATCCATGAGCGCAAGCTTCGCGCAGTCATCCGGGTGCGCAAACACTGTCGGCCGGCCTTCACGCTTCAGTGAACCTGGCGTTTCGGTGAAGGTGGAATTCAGAAACGTTCGCGCAGGCGCGGTCACCAGCCTGAACGGTTTGTCCGTCGTTGCACTGTCGAGCACATCAAAGTGATCGGGTAACGCCGGCATCTCCCGCCACCGGCCACCAAAGCGCTGCCAGTCCGCGCGGAAATGAAAGCGCTTGTCAGCGGTGTCGAAGCCGTCCAGGAAGTGCATGGTCTCGAAGACTGGCGCAAAGTCCTGGCCGCCCTGCGCATAGTTCGCCGCCGCATCCAACATGCCCGAGCGTTGCAGCGTGGCATCCATGATTTCCCACGCAGTCATGTCGAAGCCCGGGTGTTGCGCGCCCAGGCGCCTGGCCAGTTCGCAGATGACGAAGTGATTCTCCCGGGCCTCACCGCGCGCTTCGACCAACTTGCGACTGACCTGAAACACCGTGTGACCGCTGGCGGTGTAGAAGTCGTCGTGTTCCAGAAACGTGGTCGCCGGCAACACCACATCGGCAAACGCCGCGGTCTCGGTCATGAACTGCTCGTGCACACACGTGAACAGATCCTCGCGCGCAAGCCCGGCATGCACCAGCCCAAGCTCGGGACACACCGACGCCGGATTGGTGTTCTGAATCAACAGACCGGTCACCGGTGGGCCACCCTTCAGCGCTTCGACATCGCCGGTCAGGATCGGGCCCAGCCGCGACTGGTCCAGTTCACGCACCGACAGATCCACCCGGTCCAGGCCTTCGATCAGCGTTCGATCCAGCGGATACAGCGCCGTGTGGCCATACAACGCGCCACCTCCACGATGCTGCCACGCGCCGGTGATGGCTGGCAGGCAGGTCACCGCGTGCATGTTGGCCGCGCCGTTGCGACTGCGCGTAAAGCCGTGGTGACAGCGAATGAAACTTGGGCGCGCACGGCCATACAGCCGCGCAAACTCGACAATCTCGTCAACTGACAACCCGGTGATGGCGCTTGCCCATTGCGGCGTGCGGGTCTGCACGTGCGCCGCAAGATCATCGGGACAGTCTGTGTATGTACGCAGGTAATCCCAGTCGGCAAAGCCCTCCGCAAACAACACATGCATCATGGCGCACGCCAGCGCGCCATCCGTGCCGGGCCGCGGCGCCACGTGCAGGTCCGCCTTTTCCGCAGTGGCCGTGCGATAGGGGTCCACCACCACAAGCTTTGCGCCACGCTTCTTTGCGGCCATCGCGTGA
Source organism: Klebsiella pneumoniae (assembly GCA_945861675.1). GTDB lineage: Bacteria > Pseudomonadota > Gammaproteobacteria > Pseudomonadales > Azotimanducaceae > CAMAVY01. The sequence goes on from CAMAVY010000109.1 coordinate 3,453, forward strand.
TGCATCACGTTCACCTGCGTATGCACCGGGTTGCCGCCCCAGATAATGATGAGCGCTGCATGCTCAGCGGCTTCGGTGAGGTCCACACCACGCTTGCCGCCCACACCGGCAATCCAGCCTGCGTCCGACAACGCCACACAGATCGTCGAGTACCAGCGCGAGTACTTCATGGCATGGCGCAAACGATTGATGCCGTCGCGCTGCACCAGCCCCATGGTGCCGGCGTAGAAGTACGGCCAGATGGTTTCGCTGCCATGGCGTGCACTGCGTTCGATGAACGCCTCGGCAACGCGATCGAGCGCTTCGTTCCAGGTCACACGTTTGAACTGCGCGCTGCCCTTGGGGCCCGTACGCAGCAAGGGATACTGCAGACGATCCGGATGCTGCGTGCGCTGCGCATAGCGCGCGACCTTTTCGCAGATGACGCCGGCCGTGTAGGTGTTGCGACGCCCGCCGCGCACGCGACCGATCGTGTCCGGTCCGAGCAGCTCGACATCCAGCGCGCACGTGCTGGTGCAGTCATGCGGGCAGACCGCGGCCGCGAACCGGGCAGTGCCTGGGCGATTGGGCATCGTCATCCTGTCTGCGTCCACCGGTGCTGATGGCCGCGAGCTTCCAATGCCTGCGCCGCGACTGCAAACAGAATCGGCCAGGCAGAATGATGCGCGGAAATAGCCACCCGCCGATCCGTACACACAGCGTTTGAACGCTCACAACCTGTACGCAGCTGTGATCAACCGCACATTCAACGGGCACCGCGCGACCATTCAACGCGAATTCAACGGCGCCTGCATAACGTGCGTCTGCGTGATCCAACGCGTCCTTTTTCGGAGAACACCCATGCAAGCAGGAATTCGCCAACTGATCCGTGGCGCCGCAGTGCTGGCACTGTGCAGCTCAAGCTTCGCCTTTGCCGGCACGATGATCTATCCGGGCGTGAGCTGTTCAAGCTCGGGCGCAGTCAACAAGCCCGTAAACGGTTCATTGATGAACGCGCAACAGACCAGCGGCACAAGCAAGTACAACTGCGCAGCCGTTCGCACGCACGCGACCAACCCATACCCATACAACGTGACGTCGACCATCTATCTGCAGCGCAACATCACCTTCACCGACGTCACCTGCGCGCTGCGCAGCATCGACAGGCTCGGCAATGTCATTACTACCGAAAGCGCGCCAGTCCCACATTGGAATGATGTCAACTCGCCGAAAACCTACACCCGGACCATCTCGCTGCTGGTCGCCTCGCCGACCGTCGTTCGCAGCTACAGCCTGCGCTGCGACATTCCGAACGTCGAAGGCGGCGAATATGGTGTGATTTCCTACGAGATCACCGACTGACGCACGCCCGATCTGCGCAACCTGAGTAAACGCATTCCGCCTCTGAGCCACCAACCGGTCCGGCTCAGAGGTTCGGACAGGCATGGCCCACACCGCCCGGCCTCTCGCAGAATGCATCGATGCACTGCAATTCAGGTACTGCGGCGAGATGCAGGGCGTGAACACATTCGCGTTGGAGGGCGTGCCCACCATAGATCGGGATGGCAACTTCTACTTCGTGTCGACGCAAAGCTACGCCGGCAGCGCATCGACGCTGTATCGCGGCCGGTTCGCCGAGGGCGTTGTCACGCACGTAGAACTGCTGACGGGTCTTTCAAAGCAGATCCCAGGCGAATTCAACTTCGACCTCGGCGGCAGCGCCGACGGTAACGCGCTGTACTTCGTCGATTCACACTTCAGCGGCGGCGCGCCGCAAACGGCGGACCTGGTACTGGCGGAACGGCACGGCGATATCTGGCAGCGGCCCCCGGACAACACCCGCCTGCTGGCCAACGTGAACTCGAACGCGCTGGAGTACGCGCCGTGCATCTCTGCAGATGGCCGCCGGCTGCTGTTCACGCGCGCGCTTTGGGCTCGGCGGTGACTTTGGCATCTACGTTGCGGAACGCCAACGTGCCGATCAGCCCTTTGCAACACCGCGACGGTTGCTGGATCTCGGCGACCACATCGAGGCGCCTGCGCTCGCCGCAGACGAAGCGTCCATCTACTACCACCGCGAGGACGGCGACCGCTTCATCATCTATCGGGCGGCACTGACGGGGGCACAGTCAGAAGCTCGGCCGTGGGCTCGCGCTCGATGCGCAGGTCCGGCAGCCACTCGAGCCAGCTCGGGAAATACCAGTTCCAATCGCCCAGCAGTTTCATCGCCGCCGGCACCAGCACACCGCGCACAACCACCGCATCGAGGGTCACCGCAACCGCCAGACCGAAACCCATTTCCGCCAGCGCCGACAATTCGCCCAGCGCCAGCCCCGCAAACACCGCCACCATGATTGCAGCAGCCCCCGTGATCAGGCGCGACGTTGTTGCCACACCCCACAGCACCGCTTCATCGGTGTCGCCTGTCTCACGCCAGTGCTCCTGAATGCGACTCACCAGAATCACCTGGTAGTCCATGGACAAGCCGAACAGCAACGCGAACAGCACGAGCGGCAGCCAGGGTTCAATGGCCTCTGCTGATGGAAAGCCGAGCAGTTCGGCGCCCACGCGATACTGGAACACCAGCACCAGAATGCCGTACGCGGCCAGCACCGACAGCAGCGTGACAAGCGTGGAGGTGATGGCAATCATCACGGAGCGGAACGCCACCGTCAGCAGCACAACGCTGAGCAACAACACCAATGCAATCACCGGCATCGTGTAGGTGCGCATCTGCGCAATGAAGTCCAGGTCGTCGGCAGATCGTCCGCCCACCAGCAGACGCACATCGGCACCCGCGCCGGCGGCTGCCCTGGAAACGGCCGGCAGAATGTCCTGCCGCATGCGTTGCACAGCTGCGTAGGCATCGAGTGATTGCGGGTCATAGGCCAGTGGCACTTCGACCAGCGCGACACTGTCGTCATCACTGACGAGCATGGGTTTGGGTTCGCCGAATGCGGGCTCGTTGCGCAGCGCGAAGGTCAGGCGCTCGATGGTCTGCGCCACTTCGTCACTGTAGGGATCGTGGTCGATCACGATCTGCACGGGACTGGCGCTGCCCGCGTCGAACTGCGCTTCCAGTACACGATAGCCTTCCTTGCTGGCCAGCCCGTCCGGCAATGAAGACACGCCCGTGAACGCAACGTTGATGTTGAACATCGGCACCGCCGCCACCAGCAGACCGACCGTGGCCAACATCAGCCCCGTCTTCGGGCGACTGATCACCACGCGCGCCATCATGGCGAAGAAGCCACCCTCCACTTCGCGCGCGCCACTCACCGTGCCGAGCCATGGCAAGCGACCCCACTCAAGTCGATCACCCAGCAGGCTGAGCACCGCTGGCAGCAGCGTGAGTACCTGCAGCACGGTCACCAGCACCACGATGATGGCGCCCGCAGCAAGGCTGATGAAGATCGAATTGGGCACCAGCAGCAAGCCTGCCATCGACACCACAACGGTCATGCCTGCAAACAGCACAGACTTGCCGGAGGTGCGGCCGGCAATCTCGATTGCGCTGTTGGTGTCGCAGCCGCGTGCACGTTCCTCGCGATAGCGCGATATCACGAACAGGCAATAGTCGATGCCGACCGCCAGACCCATCATGGTCAACAGGTTGATGACAAAGAACGAAAAGGTGAACCACTGACCGATGACCGCAACCACGCCAAGCGCGATCGCAATCGACGTCAGCGCGAACACCACAGGCACGACGCTCGCGACAACACTGCCAAACACGAGCAACAGCACCAGCAACGCTGCGGCAAGGCCGATGGTTTCGCCATAGATCAGATCGCGCTTCGACTGCTCATTGAGATCGTTATCGAGCGTGGCCTGGCCGGTCTGATGCAGCCTGAAGCCACCTTGACCATCGAACTTGCGCACCAGCGCCAGCGTGTCGTTGGCACGGGCTTTCTGATTCTCCGGCAATGCAAACGGGATCAGCGTGGTCCGTCGATCCTTCCCGACCAGGGCAGCGCCACCGGCCGCGCCCCCCGCCTGGCCACCGGTTTCGTAGTAGCTGGTCGCCCCCTCCACGCCCTGCACTTTGCGCACGGCGATGGCGAGACTCAGCACACGCGCACGAAACACAGGATCATCCACATCAAGGGTCGCGTGCGACACCACCAGCGCATCGGTATAGCTGTTGGTGGTGAGCGAGCCGTCGGTGATCAGGTGCCGCGCGCGCGTTGATTCAGGCTTGTTGAGCAACAGCGTCTGGGTGGTCAATGCCCCATCGAGCAACAGCCACCCCGCGGCGCCACACAGTGCAAACAGCAGCAGCCACGCCAGCACAACCCATTGGTGATAGGCGATGCAGAAACGGGCGATGCGCTGCGGTGCGGCCGTCGTCAACTGTGTGGGCATCCGCGACCCGGGCAAAGGAACATGACGAACGGGGACTCGGCGTAACGCAAGGGTCACAGGATAGTGCTTTGCATGTGCCTGCCGATATCCATGCGCGCGTGTCTCATCAACCAATCCGAGCCTGAACAGACACTGTTGGCACACGCCCACATGGAATGTCGGCCAGGATCGCCACCAAATAGCCGCGAAACCCCAAAAACGCATCGAACTCGGCCCATTGCACGTCTATCATTCGCGCCCCGGATTTTCGCCCTGCCCGCCCTGCCCTGGTCGCGCGTCCCGTCGCTCTCCCGTTCTCTCCTTGTCGCTTTCTCGCTATCTCGGAAACTCAATCGTGCTGACCACCGCGAACGTCACCATTCAATTTGGCTCGAAGCCACTGTTCGAAAACGTTTCGGTGAAGTTCGGGCATGGCAATCGCTATGGCCTGATCGGCGCCAACGGTTGCGGCAAATCCACGCTCATGAAAATTCTGGGTGGTGAGCTCAAGCCGACTGCGGGCAATGTTTCGCTGGACCCGAACGACCGGCTCGGCAAGCTGCGTCAGGATCAGTTCGCGTTCGAGGAATGCACCGTGCGCAACACGGTGATCATGGGTCACGAAGCGCTGTGGAAGGTCAAAGAGGAACGCGATCGCATCTACGCCCTTGATCACATGAGCGACGCAGACGGCATGCGTGTGGCCGATCTGGAAGTGCGCTTCGCAGAGCTGGACGGCTACACCTGTGAAGCGCGCGCAGGCGAATTGCTGATGGGTGTCGGCATTCCCATCGAGCAACACGACGGCCCGATGAGCCAGGTGGCACCCGGCTGGAAGTTGCGCGTACTGCTGGCGCAGGCATTGTTCGGCGATCCCGACATCCTGCTGCTGGATGAACCGACCAACAACCTGGACATCAACGCCATCCGCTGGCTGGAGGAAATCCTCGAAGAGCGTGAATGCACCATGGTCATCGTGTCGCACGATCGGCACTTCCTGAACAGCGTGTGCACGCACATGGCCGATCTCGACTTCGGTGAACTGCGCATCTACCCCGGTAACTACGATGCCTACATGACGGCGTCGACCGAAGTGCGCGAACGCATGTTGCACAACAACGCCAAGAAGCAGACCCAGATCGAAGATCTGAAGCACTTCGTCAGCCGCTTCTCAGCCAACGCATCGAAGGCCAAGCAGGCAACCTCACGCGCCAAGCAGCTGGAGAAGATCGAGCTGGAAGAAGTGAAGCCCTCCAGCCGCATCAGCCCCTACATCCGCTTCGAGCAGGGCAAGAAGCTGCATCGGCTGGCGCTGGAAGTCGAAGGCCTCAGCAAGGCATTCGACGGCAACACGCTGTTCAAGGACTTCAATCTGATGGTCGCCGTCGGCGAACGCGTGGCCATCATCGGGCCGAACGGCATCGGCAAGACCACGCTGCTGAATTGCTTCGATGGCACACTGCAGCCCGACCGCGGCAAAGTGAAGTGGTCGGACAATTCAAGCGTGGGCTATGTACGCCAGGACCGAACCGGCGACTTCGCAAGCGACGACAACCTGTTCGACTGGATGAGTCACTGGCGCCAGAAGGGCGATGACGATCAAGGCATCCGCGCCATTCTCGGACGCCTGTTGTTCTCCAAAGATGACAGCCTGAAGTCGGTGCACGTCATCTCCGGCGGCGAAGAAGCGCGCATGCTGTTCGGCAAACTCATGCTGACCAAGCCCAACATCCTGCTGCTCGATGAACCGACCAACCACCTGGACATGGAGTCCATCGAGTCGCTGAACCTCGCGCTCGAAAACTACGCCGGCACGTTGATCTTCGTCAGCCACGATCGCGAATTCGTGTCGTCGCTGGCCACGCGCGTGATCGAGATGACGCCGGAAGGCATCGTCGACTTCCGCGGCAGCTACGATGAGTACCTGCAGTCGCGCGGCCTCGAGCAGGCAGCGCCGCGGCGCGAACAGGCAGCGCCGCGGCGCTAATGGACAGCGGCGCGTGCCCGCCAACCGCTGAGTTGATGTCGATCAATACGCGTCTGCCTGGGCGCGTGAGACTCAGGAATCAGGACACACCTGAACCCCTTCCTGAGCGCAGAAGCCACACCCATGAAGCAAGCCTCGCAAGCGCTGTCGCCCAACCCGGCCGACACCACCACCGAACACTTTGACGTGCTGATCGTCGGCGCCGGCATCTCCGGCATCGGCGGTGCGTACCACCTGACTCAACAGTGCCCTGACAAACGCTTTGTGGTGCTCGAAGCACTGCCGAGCTTCGGCGGCACCTGGCTCACCCATCGCTACCCCGGCATCCGTTCCGACAGCGATCTGTACACCTTTGGCTACCGCTTCAAGCCCTGGGTCGGACCGCCGATCGCAACGGCTGCAGAAATTCGCGCGTACATGCAGGACGTGATCGAGGACAACGGCCTCGACCAGCACATCCGCTATGGCCATCACATCACGCGCGCCAGTTGGTCCAGCGACACCAACCTCTGGACGATCGAAGCGCGCGTTGGTGCGTTCGGCGCAACACGCCGCTTCACCACCAACTTCCTGTGGATGTGCCAGGGCTACTACCGGCACGCCACCGGCTACACACCCAGCTGGCCGGGCATGGACACGTTCGAAGGCGCGATCGTGCATCCGCAAAGCTGGCCGGAAGATCTGGACTATCGCGGCAAACAGGTGCTGGTGATCGGTTCCGGCGCGACGGCCGCGACGCTTGTACCCGCCATTGCCGGTGACTGTGCACACGTCACCATGCTGCAGCGCTCGCCCACCTACTTCATTCCCGGGCTCAATGAAAACGAGCTGGCGAACACGCTGCGCGAACTGGATGTCGATCTGCGGTGGATTCATGAAATCGTGCGCAAGAAGATCCTGCACGACCAGGAGCTGTTTACGCGGCGGTGTATCACCGAACCCGAAGCGGTCACCGCTGAGCTGCTGGGCGCCGTGCGCGCGCTCGTCGGTCCCGACGTCGACGTCGCAAAACACTTCACGCCACGCTATCGACCCTGGCGCCAGCGCATCGCCTTCGTTCCCAACGGCGACGTGTTCGAAGGCGTACGCAGCGGCCGCGCGTCCGTGGTCACAGACGAAATCGAGGCGTTTACGAAGGCAGGCGTGCTGCTGAAGTCCGGTCAGGAACTCAAGGCGGACATCATCGTGACAGCGACCGGGTTCGATCTGAGCGTGCTCGGCGATATCGAGTTCGAAGTCGATGGCAATCCGGTGGCCTTTAACGACACCGTGACCTACCGCGGCATGATGTTCACCGGCATGCCGAATCTGCTGTGGGTGTTCGGTTACTTCCGCGCCAGCTGGACGCTGCGCGCCGACCTGCTGGCGGACTTCGTGTGCAAACTGCTGAAGCACATGGACGCGAAAGGCGCGCGCAAAGTCTCAGTCGTGCTGCGCCCCGAAGACAAAGACATGCCGCTGCTGCCGTGGATCGATCCGGAGAGCTTCAATCCCGGCTACCTGATGCGCAGCCTGCACCTGCTGCCGAAGCGCGGCGACAAGCCGGAATGGCAGCACAACCAGGATTACTGGGCAGAGAAAGACGAGCTGCCGGCAATCGATCTCGACGACGCCGCGTTCGCCTATGAAGGAGCAGTGACAAGCACCACGTCGGGCGCGTCCGCCACGTCGGACGCGTCGTCCAGTGCGGCAAAGCACGCAACGCAGGCTCCCGAACAACGCAACGCGGCGCGTGCCTGAGACGCTGCGCGGCTACGCGCCTCGGTAGCGCGCGCAGCCGGGCAGCGCGCTGCCGGGCTGCGCGCAGCCCGACAGCGGAAGCCCTACATGCTGGCCTTCAGCTTCAGCGACCAGATTCGACCACGCGGATCGTGCAACGTGGCATCGAAACCGGTATTCACCGGCACCCACGATGGCTCCTCGTCCGTGAGGTTCTGCACCCCGAGCGTGATGGCGCTGTCCGACAGGAAGCCAAATTCACCAAAGGTGTAGGTGTACTGCATGTCGAATGTCAGATTGCTGTGGATGTTGCGCGTGAAGAAGTCGTTGGCCGTACCCGCTCCGTGCACCAGGCCGACGGTTGCGTTCCAGAAACGTGCGGCACCGGCACCAGGGTCGGTGGCCAGGTTGAAGCCGTAGTCCAGCGATGGCGTGTAGCGCGCCATTGCAAACACACGGTGACCGCCGTTGCTGTAGCTGATGGTGCCGTTCAGCTTGTACTCGGGCAGCGGCCGCGCCACGGGGTTGCGGTCGTTGTACTGGCCTACAGCATCGATCTTGACGCTGCCGCCACCGGCGGTCGGGACTTCCACTTCGTAGTCGAGCACATAGGCCAGTTGCACGCCCACACGCCAGTCACCCCAGGCTTCGAACGCATAGGACGTCGTCACATCGATGCCACCGATGTCTGCGGCGTTCGCGTTGATGAAGTCCGGGAACAACCGAAGCAGGCCGCCTTCCGGTGAGCGGATCACCTGGCGACGATTGCCGGCCCCTGCCGCGACCGCGCTCTGCAAGGTTGCGCCAGGATTGGCAGCGATGAACGCTCGCAGCGAAGCGTTGTCTGCAGCAAGAACGGTAGAAGGCGATTCGCGCGTGATGATGTCCGTGTAGTCGTAGGTGTAGTAGTCCACGTCGACCTGCAGACCCTCGAAAAAACCCTCCTGAGGAATCCAGGAGAAACCGAGGTTGATGTTGTCTGCGGACTCCGGCTCAAGATCCGGGTTGCCTGTCGTGATCGCCGGACGGAACGCGATGGAGCTATCGAAGTCCACCTCGTTTGCAACCGTGGTCAACGAACCACCGAGTTGCAGCAGCGACGGAACGCGGAACGAACTGCCGGCAGAGGCTCGCAGCGTGAGGCTGTCGAGCGGGCGCCACAGGATGGTGATCTTCGGATCGAAGGTGTTCGCATCAATTTCCTCGAAGTCCTCGTAGCGCGCGGCGATGTTCACATCCAGCGACTCGAAGATCGGGATCGCAACTTCAGCAAACGCTGCCGTGACCGTGAGGCTGTTTGACCAGTCCTGGGCACCGAACGCGAAGTCGAGGTTGTTGGTGTTGGCCGCGGCGTCCAGGATGGTGTCGGCCGTATCCCGACGGCGCTGGAAGCCGAGGGCAAGGCCGATCGGCCCGGCGGGCAGCTTGAACGTCTCGCCAGAGGCAACGACGTCGATGACCCGCTGGCTGAAGTGCTCATCGAGGGTGACCCGGCCGAGCAGCCACTGGTAGAGCTCATTGGGGTTCACGAGCGTCAGGTCCGTCTGTGCGCCGCCCGTGCGGTTGAACCGGGAGTTGCCATAGGTGTTTATGTAATAGCAGCGGCCCGCGTTGAAGTTGCCATTCGACGCCGCGTAGGCGGTGTTGCCTTCGCCCTTCACACCATTGATGTGGTCGCAGCGCGGCCCGCCCAGACCGTTGATGGCCAGCTCCATGTGCGACGACAGTGTGTCCTGCACCTGGGCTGTCGCAGAGTCGTGGTCCGTCGCGCCGTAGGACACGTCGAACGACCAGTCCCTCTCAGCGATCTGCGTGTCGAACTTGAAGCCGACCAGCAGGCGATTGTCGGCCCGGTTGATGTCTGTGAAGGTCTTCACCGGGCGTCCCGAATCGATGGTGCCGCCGACCAGGCGGCTAGCGTTCAGGCGCACGACGGGGACGATGCCACGCCGGAACGAATCCTCGATGTTGCCGGGGCTCGTGACCGGGATCGGCAACGACGGCGAGTTCGGATTCAGCGAGTTGGCGCGATTGAATTCGGCTTCATTCGAAGCAAATTCGACATACGCGGTGAGCCCTTCGCGCAGCTCATAGTCGCCAGTGACGTGGAACTTGCGCAGCGATTCTTCAGCCTGCAGCGCGAAGAACGAACCGAAGTCGTATGCACACACGGCATTGCCGAACACTGTGCCCAGCGTGCCGCCTTCACCGTCGGCTACCGCCTGACGATTGCAGTCGAGATCTGCGATACCCGTACTGCTGCCAAGAGGATCGCGCGGCAATACGCGGCTGGCAGCACTGCCCGCCGCTGCCAGCGGATTTACCAGCCCGCCAGGGTTCAAGCCGTTCACGGCCCAGCGGATCTCCTGAAAGACACCGTTTGCGCGTGCCGCCGCTCCAGACGCACCCGGCTGTCCCGTGCCCGACGCACTGCTGCCACCGAAACGCTCGTAGCGATCACCAATGGTGATTTCGTCACGATTCAGGAACGAGGCCGACACCACGATGCCGCCCTTCTCGCCCTGCAGACCAAAGATCAGGTCTGCTTCGTTGGCGGCCCCTTCGCCGGTCTCCTCGTCGGTGGTGTACTGATAGTTGATGTCGAAGCCTTCGAAGTTCTTCTTCGTGATGAAGTTGACCACGCCGGCAATTGCGTCTGATCCATACAGTGCCGAAGCACCGTCCTTCACCACTTCGATACGCTCAATGGCAATGTTCGGAATGAGCCCGTTGATGTTGACCGAGACCTCACCGCGCGGGTTGAACCAGGACGGCACCGTGCGCTTGCCGTTGACCAGTGGCAGCGTGGCACCGTGACCGATGTTGCGCAGGTTGATGGTGTTGCGGCCGTCGGCGCCTTCACCGCCAAACGTCGTCGCACGCACCTGGCTGCCGGATTGCCAGGGCATGGCCTGCACAATCTCAGAGGCGTCTGCAGCGCCGAGGTCCTCGATGTCTGCCGAAGTAACGACAGACAGCGGCGACGGCGAGTCTTCGACCGAGCGCTTCAAGTAAGAACCTGTAATGACCATTTCTTCAATGGCCGCATCTTCGGCCGCGAGTGCGGCCTGTGGGAACGCCGCGCCAAGCGCGCTGAACAGGACAATTGGACCGAAAAACCGACTCAACATCTACCCTCTCCCTTGTAGTTTTTCTGCGCGCGCAGCGCCGCTAACGCGCAGTTCCGCAACCCCTGAGATCAGCCCTCGTGCAGCGGCCGTGCTGGTTGTGCACGTGCCTTCGCCGCTCTTCGCACTACATCGCGCGTGCTCTTGAGTGTTCGTGCGTGTGCATCACCCGCCTGAACACAACGAGACCACACCGATTACCTGATCCTGCGCACTCGCGTGGTTGCGCCATCGTCATTGCGCATCACGTAACCACCAATCAGTCCACGCAGAATCGAGACTCGATCGCCCGGATGAATCGGCACCTCACGGGGCGCGTCCTGCATCCATATCTGGTCATTCACCAACCGGAACATCGTGTTTTGTTTCGGCGCGCGACGCGCGGCCGCGATGGTCGATTCGAGGCGCTCGCCCGCAAACGCTTCTGCAGCGCCGTCATCGAACAGGCCACCCTGATGCACGCCGAATGCGTCGGCGCTGGCAGCGCTCTTGTCGGCGTCAACGCCTTGAACACCAGGTCCAGCGTGGGAAGGTGACTGCTGCGCAGTTGTCGATCGCGATGCCTGACTGGCGCTCGATGGCGGGTGTGCTGCAGAGGTTGGGGCCGCAACGTCTACACGTGTGCCATTGGCCTGGATGGGGGCATCCACCCGGTCGGGCAGCGGCCTGGACGGAAGAGCCGGTTCCAGCATGGGCGACGCGCCCGCATGCAACGGTGGCTTTGCTCCAGACGCGCCCGGCGCAGGCAACGCCTCGGCATGCGCGGGCCGTTGCTGCGCAGCCTGCTCATCCAAAGAAAGGCGATCCGAAGAAAGCTGATCCGAAGCCAGCGGGTCCGACAACAGTTGGTCCGACAACGGTTGGTCCGACAACGGTTGGTCCGCAGACTGGGGCACCGCATTCTGCTGGTCATAGCAAGCCAGCCGAGCCGTTGCATCTTCGATCCCCGCGCACGTGGAAGGTGCTGCATGCGCCGGACCGAGCAACGACCACGCCGCTGCGAACACTGCAGCAGTTGCGCACGCAATATCGCGGAAACGACGTTCTCTAGACCGAGTCTTAAACATCTACAACCACCGCAACCCGTGGGGCGGACCATGCCTTTGACAATGCCAATGCGTCAATAGGTCAGGGCCAATTTGTCTCCCCCCCATTCGCGAGTGCGGCCATTGAGTTAGCACGTTTTGCCGAACAACCCTTGGGCGATGCGGTATTGCTTGCGGCATGGATCTCATCACCTTTTCAGGCACATCACTCGCAGAGCTGCACGTTCGGCCGGTTGAGCGCAGCGAAGAAG
>CAMAVY010000110.1 GCA_945861675.1 Klebsiella pneumoniae
CGACAATCGAGATCACTCAGCGCACATCAAGTGTCCATGATCAGCCTGAAACGGTGTCCACGATCAGGCTGAAATGGGTGGCCACGATGCTTTGAAACACTGTCCACGATCGGCTGAAATGGGCGGCCACGGTGGGCTGAAATATGCAGGGCGCGTAGCTTCTGTTTTTGGTTGCCCGCCACGCACGGCTGCTTTCGCAACCACAACAGCTGCCGGCTGAAACGCCGCCACAATGGCCCCGTTAGCGAACTTCCTGCCAGTCGCACGACTTACGAAGCCCGCAACGATCGCGGGAGTAAAGAGCTTCGCTGCTGCAGGGCGCCGCAGGGCGCATAAGCAGCACGAAGCGCATGCCATCGACTCCGCAGGAGTGCGGCAGCGAACAGCGGCGACGCGGGAGTGGCAGTTCTTCGAGACGAGTCTGAAGACCCCGTGCGGTCGCGAGCGTCGGTGAAAGGTCTGCGAATCCATCGGAACACTCAACGCTGGCGGCCCCTGCTGCTTCGCGACATGCCGTGTGACGGCCACCGTGCGACGGCTGCTTCCGCGAAGACGAGCGCGACCTGCAGCGCCCGCTATCCAGCGCTTCAGATACTCGAATCCATGCGCAGCGTTGCCGTGGCCGGCGCCGCACCTTCATGCAGTCGAATGCGCACGCCAACATCCGTGTGTGACTCCGCGAAGCGCACCGCAGTTTCGCGATCGATCGCACCCTGCTTGTACAGCTCGAACAGCGATTGATCGAACGTACACATCCCCTCGTCCTCGCCCTTCGCGATCACATCGTGGATGCGGTCAATCTCACCCTTGCGAATCAGGTCCGCAATGAACGGCGAGTTCAGCATGACCTCGACCGCGGGCACGCGTTTGCCGTGCAGTCCGGGCACCAGCCGCTGCGAGATGATGGCGCGCAGGCACAGCGACAGGTCCATCAACAAGCCGGACTTCGCGTCATCCGGGAAGAAATGCACGATCCGCTCAAGCGCCTGATAGGTGTTGCTGGCGTGCATGGTCGAGATGCACAGGTGGCCGGTCTCGGCATAGGAGATCGCCTGCTGCATCACCAGCCGCTCGTGAATCTCGCCGATGAAGATCACATCCGGCGCTTCACGCATGGCGTTCATCAGCGCGTTCGTCCAGTTGTGCGTATCAACGCCAATTTCGCGCTGATCGACGATGGACTTGCGGTGCTGATGCAGAAACTCGATCGGCTCCTCGATGGTGAGGATGTGTCCGGTGCGATGGTGGTTGCGGTAGTCCAGCATGGCCGACGCAGTGGTGGACTTGCCTGAGCCGGTCGCGCCGGAGATCAGGATCAGGCCGCGCTGCTCTGCCACCAGGCTCTGCAGCAACGCCGGCATCCCGAGTTCAGCCAGCGACGGGATGTGGCTCTTCACATGCCGAACAGCGATGGCCACGTCGCCACGCTGGCGATAGATGTTGTAGCGGAAGCGGCCGATGCCCTCGACCGTGGACGCCAGGTTCATCTCCAGATCCCGGTCGAATTGTGCCTGCTGCTCGGGCGACATGATGGCTTGCGCAAGCGCATGGGTTTGCGCGCCGCTCAACACCTGATCGTTCACCGGCGCGGTGTTGCCGTCGATGCGGATGTTCACCGGGGCACCCGAGCTGAAGAACAGATCTGACGCACCGCGGTCCGCCATGAACCGCAGGTAGTCGTTGAAGTGCATGGCTCGGCTGACCGGCGACGTGTTCGGCGCAATCTAGCGCCGACGACGCAGCGGTTTCGTTGACCCCGCGCAGGGGAACCGCAATTTGGCAACGCGCCTGCTCCGCCGGACGGGCTACCTATACTGATGGCCATGTCGCTGCCTCATCTGCACATCGCACAACCGAACAAGGCACGGCCGCAGGCCGAGCAGCGCTTTCGTGCACTGAATGACCTGCGCATCGAACGGCTGCGGGCGCTGCTCGATGAGCCTGCCCGGCGGGCATTCGACGAATTGCCAGAGCGACTGCTCGAGAGTTTCGGCGCCGCCGTACACAGCATCTTTCTGATGGGCAGCGCCGGCACATTGGGCCAGGGTCAGGACAGCGACCTCGATCTGTGGATCATCTGCAGGGAAGACGGAGACGCACCCGAGGCTGCGGTGGCGGAACAGCTGCTGCGCGGTCATACCGTCTGGTCGCGCGCACACGGCCTCGACCTGCGCGCGTTCCTGGTCCAACCAGAGCGGCTGCGGGCCGGTGACCGATCAGCGTTGGCGGGTGACGATTGTGGCTCCACCCAGGATCGCCTGCTGTTGGACGAGTTCTATCGCACCGCCGTTCTGCTGCGCGGTGCAGCGCCACTTTGGTGGCTGATCTCGGCAGACGACGAGCACTGTTACCACGACCTCGCACCCGCGCTGGCCTCCTCCGCCTATGTGGATCTGGGCGGCATTCCGACCATCCCTGACGACGAGTACCTGGGCGCAACGCTGTGGCACCTGCACAAGGCGCTGGAGGCGCCGCACAAATCGCTGCTCAAACTGCTGCTGCTAGAAGCCTATGCGCTGGATGGCGGTGAGCCGCTCGCGGTGCAGTACAAGCGCCTGGTGCATCACCCCGATACCGACCTGCAGCGGGTCGACCCTTATCTGCTGATGTACCAGCGCATCGAGCAGTACCTGCTGCAGCGCGGCGACCAGCGCCGTCTGCATCTGGCCAGGTTGTGTCTGCTGCGCAAGGCCGAGACGAGCATCGCGACAAGCTGGCAACACAGCTGGGCCGACCGGTTGCGCGCCAGATGGGGCTGGACCGCGCAGGACCCGGCGCCTGTGCCTGCCATCGAGGCGCTGCTGCAGGAGCACCTGGAAATCGCCCGTCAGCTGGATGCCGGGCACAGCCTGTTGCGCCAATGGGCCGATGCAACGCCGGCGCGGTTCGCCGCGGATCGGGATATGCAGCTGCTGGAAGCGGAGCTGGCGGCGCACTCGCTGGACTGGCCCGGCAAGGTGCAGCGCCTGAACAGCAGCCTCAGGCAGACGCTGTCGGAGGCTGTGCTGCGACTGCGCGAAGCAGATGGACTGTGGCGGCTGGAGACGGATTGCGGCACCGAGCTGATGTGCGACCCAAGTCTTGCCCACGTGGTTGCCTGGTCGTGCCTGAACGGGCTGCAGCCCAGCGAGCTTCCCGCTCATCTCGATCTGGACGCCTTCGCGCTGCTGAACGCGCATCTTGGGGAGCTCGCGGCGGTGAGCCGAGTCACGCCGGAAGCGCTGCTGTGCCCGCCCGAACCGCAGCGCGAACTGCTGTTTCTCCTGGATGAACAGCAGTGGCAGATGGAGCGGGTGACGCTCAACAGCTGGGGTGAAGTAAGCGCACGCTCTCTGAATGGTCTCGTAGAACTGAACTCAGTACTTCCGGAAGTGCTGGGTGAGCTCGTGGAGGTTCATGCCCCGGCACAACGTCAGCCCGCGCCTGTCCTGAAGCAGCTGTTGCGCCGTCTGTTGCAGGAGCGCCCCGCCACGCCGGTGGCCAACCAGCGGCTGCTGGTCGAGAGCGCCGCGTCGGTCCTTTGTCTCGAGCCTGAAGCGCCGCCGCGCATGCTGGAGTTTCTTAACTTCGCCGATCTGCTCGCGCACCTGCATGCCGTGCCCCTGCGCACCGAACTGCAGGGCGACGGCGAACTGCTGGCGCCGCTGCGGGCGTTGGCCGCTGGCCGGCAGAACGCGATTGCCTCGGCGCACAACAATCCGCATCAGGCCCACCTGCTGCTGCTGCCCGGCGGCGCGGAACACGCCCAGGACCACATCGTGCTGTTGGACCGCGATAGCGTGCTGTTCTGCATGGCGCTCGCGCACCGGCCGTTCGAGCATCAACAGGACGCCATTCGCCTGTTCCTGGCCAACGCTGGACGCCGGCTGCGCCTCGCGACACGGGCGTGGCGTTGGGAACAGCGGCTCACGCCGCAACTCACACCAATGCTTGGCAGGATCTATCTGCCCGAACGACTGCGGGTGATCCAGCACAGTAACGGCCGGCTCGATCTTGAAACCGGCGACCGCGTGTTCCGGGCGATCGACGCCGATGCGGACGCGGTCGCAACGGCGCGGGCGTGCATTCGCAACCTGCGTAGATCTGGGCGGCGCGGCGTCGGCACCAGCTCGACCGGCACACCAGGAGACCCACTGCTCAGCTATCCGCCGATGGTGACCGACGTTGCAACGGCCGAGCGGACGCACACGCCGCTGCGCGAACTGTTGCTCATCAAGCTGCGCGCCGAGACCATTCTGTCGGGCAGCGCGCCAGACACTGGCTGAAGCTTCAGGGGGGTTGTTCCCGAGATCGCGCGCAGCAGTGACTACCTAACCCGCACCGCGGCCACTGGGCGGAGGCCGATATACTGCCCGCCCATTGCTTCGCCCGTAGGTCCATCCGTGCGCCTGGCCTCGCTCATTCTGCTCACTCTGCTCGTGGCAACCTGTGGTCAGAAAGGGCCGCTGCAACGACCTGCGCCGACACCCGAGACAGCACTGTCTGCATCCTCACCGCTATCTGCAGAGCGCGGCGCAGCATGAGCAACGAACAACAGCACAACGATCTGACCCCGGACGGACCGATGCCCGACCAGGGCCCATCGGCCGAGCAGCGCGACGGCGTCGGTTTCCGCTATCGCGGCGACGAGCTGTGCGTCGACGGCGTACCACTGAGCGCAATCGCTGCCGCCTGCGGATCACCGACCTATGTCTACTCGCGCGGTGCAATCGAAGCCGCCTATCGCGAGTTCGCCAGCAACCTGAACGGCCTGTCGCACCGCATCTGTTATGCGGTGAAGGCAAACAGCAACCTGGCACTCCTGCAGGTGCTCAACCGGCTGGGCGCGGGTTTCGACATCGTGTCCGTGGGCGAACTGCAGCGCGTGCTGCGCGCCGGGGCCAGCGCGGAACGCGTGGTGTTCTCGGGCGTCGGCAAGCGTGCGGATGAGATGGCGATCGCGCTGCAGGCCGGCATCGGCTGCTTCAACCTGGAGAGCACGCAGGAGTTCGACGCGCTTGAAGCCGTGGCGCAGTCGCTGAACCTGCGCGCGAATGTGGGCATCCGCGTGAACCCCAATGTGGATGCACGCACGCATCCCTATATCAGCACCGGTCTGCGCGAGAACAAGTTCGGCGTGCAGCCCGATCAGGCCATCGCGCTCGCGCGTCGTATCGCAGCGTCTGACCACCTGCATCTGAGTGGCATCGGTTGCCATATCGGTTCGCAGGTCACCGAGCTCGCGCCACTGGAAGAGGCGTTCACACACGTGCTGCAGATCGCCGAGAAAATCGAGGCCATCAGCGGCCGGCTGGATCACCTGGATCTCGGCGGTGGGCTCGGCATCCGCTATCAGGACGAAACGCCGATACCGATGGACCAGTACGGCCGCATGATCCGGCGCGTGCTGGCAAACCGTCGCGACCTCACGGTGAAGCTTGAGCCCGGGCGCCGCATCGTGGGTTCCGCGGGCGCACTGATCACGCAAGTCATCTACACCAAGACCCAGGGCGCGCGGAATTTCGCCATTGTCGATGCGGCGATGAACGATCTGATCCGGCCCGCACTGTACGAGGCCTGGCATCGGGTGCTGCCCGTGAACAAGGCCGACACCGGTCGTCGCGCGGAATGGGACCTGGTCGGTCCGGTCTGCGAGTCTGGCGACTTCCTCGCGCACGCACGCACATTGACGCTGACCAACGGCCAGCTGCTCGCCATCATGGAAGCGGGTGCTTATGGGTTCGTGATGAGCTCCAACTACAACAGCCGTGGCCGCGCGGCAGAAGTGCTGGCCTACGCCGGCCGCTTCGATGTTGTGCGGCGACGCGAAACCATCGAGGACCAGCTGGCGTTCGAAGCGCTGCTGCCGGATCTGGATGCCGGCGACGTCGCGTTTGGCAGCGACGCCCACGGGCAGGGGGCCCCGTCATCAACCCCATCGCCGACCAAAGCCGACAGATAACCCGATCCCAGCATCGCGCTCGCCCACATCTCAAGGCAGACTCAAGTCCACGCCCGGCCGAGACGTGCCCAGGGAGCATCTGTCCAACAAGAACATGCCAAACCAGAACCAACCCCAAAGCCCATCGAAGCACGCAGACAGCGCGAGCCAACCGGGCGGCGGCTCGCAGATGAATGGATCGCAGATCAGCGGTTCCCAGACTGGCGGCATGCAGAAGAGTGGCTCGCAGGGCAGCGTCGCGGGTCAGCGACCTTCGCGCACGCCACAGAAGCTGTACTTCGCCAAGATGCACGGCCTGGGCAACGACGTCATGGTGCTCGACCTCGTCACACAGCGTGCGCAGCTGACACCTGAACTGGTGCGCGGCTGGGGCGATCGGCGTACCGGCATCGGCTTCGACCAGCTGATGGTGCTTGAGCCACCCAACAGCCCGGATTGCGACTTCGTGTTGCGCATCTTCAACACCGACGGCAGTTCCGCCAACCATTGCGGCAACGGCGCGCGCTGCGTCGGCCGGTTCATCGAGCACGAGCGGTTATCGCCGAAACGCCGGTTCGTGCTGGAGCTACCGCGCGGCAGGATCGAGGTGCGACTGGTCAACGACGACGCGATCGAAGTTGACATGGGCCAGCCCGAGCTGTTGCCCGCCAACATTCCATTCGATCCGATCCACGCCAAAGAAATCGATGCGCACCGCTACAGCATCGACACCGCGCTGGGCACACTGACGCTGGTGCCGGTCTCGATGGGCAATCCCCACGGCGTGCTGTTCGTCGACAGCGTGCTGCGCACCGACGTCGCAGGGCTTGGTGCGCAAGTGCAACGCCATCCGGCATTCCCGGACGGCGTGAACGTAGGTTTCTGTGAGGTCGTGGATCGCGGCTTCATGCGTCTGCGTGTTTTCGAGCGCGGCGTGGGTGAGACGCAGGCCTGCGGCAGCGGTGCCTGTGCGGCAGTCGTTGCTGCGCGACTTGTGGGTGCCACCGACGAGCACGTCAAAGTGTCGTTGCCTGGTGGACGATTGCGCATTGTTTGGCCAGGGCCAGGTGACGTCGTTAGAATGACCGGCCCCGCCGCGTTCGTCTATGAAGGACAACTCGAACTATGACGCGCCCAACCGTCGAGACATCGCGCCCCGCCACCGAGCTCTCAGCCGAGGCCGTGGCCGACTACCTGCGCGCGCATCCGGACTTCTTCGAACGCCACCCTGCGATATTGGAAGTACTGTCACTGCCGCACGGCAGTGGATCGGCGGTGTCGCTGGTTGAACGTCAGGTCTCGATCCTGCGCGATCGCAACATCGACATGCGTGCACGGCTTGGCACGCTGGTCACCAATGCGCGAGTCAACGACGGGCTGTTCGAACACACCCGCGCGTTGATCCTGGACGCACTCGACGCACACACGCTTGAGGCCTTGCTGAAGGTCATACGCTCGCACCTGCTCGAGCAGTTCGAGCTGGAGTCCATGTCGCTGGTGCTGTTCATCCCCTCGGACGAACAGGCAGCGGACCTGCCGGACATCCGCTTCGATGCACTGGAATCCGCGCAGGCCGCCATCGGCAACCTGTTGCGTAACCAGCAGACCGTGCTCGGGATGCTCCGGCCCACCGAAACGGCGTACCTGTTTCCTGCACGTACGCCAGCGCCCGCATCGGCTGCTGTCGCACCGCTTGTGCACAACGCGAAACTCTACGGCGTCCTGGCGATCGGCAGCGCCGATCCCCAGCGTTTCACGGGCGAAATGGGCACGCTGTTTGTTCGCCACGTTGCCGAAGTGCTTGCCCGGCTGCTTTCGCGTCTGCCTGCCGGCAGCTGACGCGGCCATGACCGACAGCGATTTGATCGATCGCTTTCTGCAGCAACTCCGACACGAACGCCAGCTGTCGATCCACACGCAGCGCGCGTATGCGCGTGATCTGCGGACTTTTGCCGAAACCATTGCACCGCGCACGCTGAGCGATGCGCAGCAACGCGACGTGCAACGATTCGTGGCGATCCGCCGGGGTGCCGGCATTGAAGCGCGTTCCATTGCGCGGCAGCTGTCTGCACTGCGCGGCTTCTTTGCCTTCCTTGAGCGCGAGCGGCGCCTGGGCGGGCTGCCCGCGCAGAGTCACGGCTTGGACACCACAGGCACCACGGACAAATCGCAATCGAACCCGGCGCGCGACGTGCGCGCGCCCAAGGGTGCGCGGCGTTTGCCGAGCGTGCTCGATCCGGATGAAGCGCAGGCATTGCTGGACGCGAAGCCGGACGGTGCGCTGGAGGTCCGTGATCACGCGATGCTCGAACTGTTCTACTCGTCCGGGTTGCGCCTCAGCGAACTTGTGGGCGCCAACATTGGTGATGTTGATCTGAGCGGCGGCACCATCCGCGTGCTGGGCAAGGGTCGCAAGACACGCATCGTGCCTGTGGGCCGCAAAGCGCTGCAGGCGTTGCAGGCCATGTTGAACGAACGCGCTGACACCACGGCACAGGCGCCGCTGTTCCTGTCGCGCCTGCAGCGGCGCATCAGCACGAGGAGCGTGCATGCGCGCGTGCTGCGCTGGAGCAAGCTCTACCTGTTACGCGGCGACCTGCATCCGCACGTACTGCGTCATTCGTTTGCCAGTCATGTGTTGCAATCAAGTTCGGATCTGCGCGCAGTCCAGGAAATGTTGGGGCACGCACAACTGTCGACGACGCAGATCTACACCCACCTGGACTTTCAGAAGCTGTCCGAGGTGTATGACAAGACGCACCCACGTGCGCGCAGGCGGCCAGCGGGAAAAGACACGACCCCGGCGGCAGCTACACCCAGCCAAAGCGCAGTGACGGACGGCTGACATGCCGTACCGCGTCATCACCTTCGATCTGGACGATACCTTGTGGGACCTGCGGCCGGCGCTGATCACTGCCGAGCACAGCACCCGCGCATGGCTGCAACAGCACGCGCCCGACATGTTCACGCGCTTCGACAGCAACGCGCTGCACAGCATACGCAATGAACTCGTGGCTAACGATCCTGCGCTGGCGCATCAGCTGTCCCGGATGCGCCGCGACACCTACTACGTGGCCTTGCAGCGCACCGGCTATCGCGACGACGAAGCCGCACGCATCGCAGACGCTGCGTTTGCCGTGTTCCTGGACGGCCGACACAGCGTCACGCCATTTGACGGCGTTGCGGAACTGCTGGCCGAGTTGTCGCAGCACTACGTGCTCGGCGCGTTGAGCAACGGCAACGCCAATCTCCAGCGCATCCCGATCGGTGTGCACTTCGCATTCCACTTCTCCGCCGAGCAGGTCGGCGCCGCAAAACCACACCGCGCCATGTTCGATGCAGCCGTGGGCCACAGCAATGTCGATCGCAACGACATGCTGCATGTAGGCGACAACTTCGAGCACGACATCCAAGGCGCGTGGAATGCGGGAATCAGCGCAGTGTGGGTGAACGTGCACGGTGAACAGCACGGCGCACACGCGCAAGCAGCGCGACCCGCAGCGGAGATCGCCAATGTGCTGGCACTTCGGGATGTCCTGAAGTCACTCGCGTAGCGCAGCGGGTTCAACCGGGCGCTTCGATTGCCTTGACCAGCAGCGCCTTCACCTCCGCGACGGACGCGTTGATCACCATGCGCCGCGCAGGCAGACCCTCGAGCGCGGTGAGCCGTGGATGCCGCATGCCTTCGGGCGCAATCCTTGGATGCTCAACGCGCGCCAGCGCCTCAGGGAACTTGGCCGGATGCGCAGTCGCCAGGCAGACCACCGGCTGCGGCACACCCAGACGCCGCGCTGCCGCCACGCCAACCGCTGTGTGTGGATCCAGCACGTAGTGATCCTGCGCATACACTGACGCGATGGTCGACAGCGTCTCTTCGGTGCCGACTGCGGTGGCAACGATAAGCTCGTCGATCACGCGCCCATCATCCACACACGCTTCGCCATCGCGTTGAAATGCATCGAGGAATTCACGCACGCGCGCGGCATCGCAATCGAAGCGATAGAAGAGAAAGCGTTCGAAGTTGCTTGCGACCTGTATGTCCATGGAGGGACTGATGGTCTGATGCACAGAGCCGCGCTTGTACACGCCCGTGTTGAAGAACACCGAGAGAATATCGTTCTCGTTCGTGGCCAGCACCAGCCGCGCGACAGGCAGACCCATGCGCGCAGCAAGGTAACCCGCGAAGATGTCACCGAAGTTGCCGGTCGGCACACTGAACGATGTCTTCGCACCGGCTGGCATGCGCAGCCCGGCATAGAAGTAGTACACGATCTGCGCCAGCACGCGCGCCCAGTTCACCGAATTCACGGCACCCAACTGATAACGCTGCTTGAAGGGCAGGTCGTTGAAGATCTCCTTCATCATGGCCTGGCAGTCGTCGAAGCTGCCGCGCACCGCAACGTTGTGGACGTTGGCGTCCAGCACTGTGGTCATCTGCAATTCCTGCAGGCGACTCGTGCGCGCAAACGGATACATGATGAAGATGCGGATGCGTTCGCGCCCGCGCACGCCTTCGATCGCCGCACTGCCTGTATCACCACTGGTGGCGCCGAGAATGTTCAGCTGCTCGTCGCGCGCCGCCAGCAGGTACTCGAATACGCGGCCGAGAAACTGCAGTGCAACATCTTTGAAGGCGAGGGTCGGCCCGTGAAAGAGCTCGAGTACGTGCTCGTGCGACAAGTGGACCAGCGGGGTAACGTCGGGATGATCGAAGCTTGCGTAGCTGCCTTCAATGATCGTGCGCAAAGCTGGCGCCGGAATGTCATCGACAAACTCTCTGATGATGACTTGCGCAAGCTCAACGAACGAAAGCTGCGCGAGCTCGTGCAGCCGGCCAGAGAGATCTGGTATCCGCTCGGGCACCAACAGACCGCCATCGGGCGCGAGGCCAGTCAGAACGGCGTCTGCAAACCCCATGGGCGGCGTGCCACCCCGTGTACTGATGTAGCGCATGTGTCAGTCGAAATCAGGAAACCAGCGAATGATGACATGCGTGTCGCGGGAAGCGCTTGAGCGCCCCGGCGGTCGGACTACATGACCAGATCAAACGGCCGCACAGCGACTGCCTGCCGCCCAGACTCCGGGACAAGCTGACTGTGGGGGCGCACGCGCCACGTGATCGTTAGATCGAGCGCGTGCCGTACTTCGATTCGGGCTTCTTCGGCGGATCAGCGCGCAGGTCTTCCTCGACCGCGACAATCTTACCGCCGCGTCGAAGGAACGCCTCCACGTCTGATTCCAGCTGCTCGCGCACGTGTCGTCGCGCTTCGATGTTGGCCACGTCTTCAACAGCGACGGGTTCAGCAGCGACCCGCTTACCACGCGGTTTGTCGATGACTTCTTCATCATCGTCGTCATCGCTAGCCAACTCACCCGTACCGTCGACTACTTCGTCAACCTCGGCCTCAACATCTATGTCTTCGACGTCGTCTCCGATTTCCTCGTCGGCACTCGGGCCGCTGAGATCGAGTTCTTCGTCTTCGTCTGCCTGCGTCATTGTCCTCGGACCTCATGCAGAAAAGCGCGATAGTTATAGTCGAGGCTGAGCGCCCCGCAAACCCCTCTTTGTCTGCAGTAGATCACACGCCCCGGCTCAGACGGCGTCCGATCCCGTTTCACCGGTACGAATACGTACTACTTCCTGCAGCGCCGACACGAAGATCTTGCCGTCGCCGACCTTGCCTGTGTTCGCAGCCTTAGTGATCGCCTCGAGCACTGAGTCCAGCATGCCGTCGTCGATGGCGACCTCAAGCTTCACCTTCGGCAGAAAATCGACCACGTATTCAGCGCCGCGGTACAGCTCGGTATGTCCCTTCTGACGACCGAAGCCCTTGACCTCCGTCACCGTCATGCCCTGTACGCCGATCTCCGACAACGCTTCTCGCACGTCATCCAGTTTGAAAGGCTTGATGATCGCCGTCACAAGTTTCATCTAGTGCTGCTCCCACAAAAGTTCCGCGAGTCTAACGCTGCCCTCAGGAAAGTTGCCTGAGGGCAGCTCACAATCAGAGCGCTTTGGTAATGGCTGCCACGGCTGTTGCTTCACAGATCTTCGTGTCGCCGCAGTCTTCCTTCGACAGGTTGGAGTCGACGTAGGTGAGACTCCAGCCCAAGCCTTGCCAGGTGGTCGATACGCCGATCTTCCAATCGACGTAGTTGTCGCCCGGGTCGGATGCGGTCACAAGGAAGCTTGCCATTGCGTCCGAGCTGTCAAACGCGTTGTAGCCCACGCTGGCCGACACCGAGATGCTCTCGGTCAGGGCATGCGAGTAGCTGCCGTAGAGGTACCAGTAGGTGTCTGTCTCAGCAAAGTAGTCATCGGAGTAGTTCACGCCGACTTTGAAGTCGCCGTAGGTCACGCTGCCGTAGAGCTCCTGGTAGTCGAGATCAGGATCCGAGTTGCTGGACGGGTAGTTGTAGTAGACGTACCCGACGTCATAACCAACGTCCTCGCCTACTTTGCCGCGATAGCCACCGTAGTAATCCAGTTCAAGACTGCCACCGAACTGCACGTTGGAGCCCCACACACCAGCGTAGAGGCCGTTCTCCGCCGTGAAGTCGAAGCCGCCAAACACTTGCGGATCGCGGTCTGTCTGCGAGATGCCGCGGAAGCGGTAGTCGGTTCCGATGCCAATGTTGCCGGCAATATCGGCGTAGACAGAGGTCGCACCACAGACGGCCAACAGTCCAGTCATTGCGGCACCGCGCACTACTTTGCCAAGCGACGCCTTGCCAAACGATTCACAAATCATGGGTACACACTCCATATGGGCTTTTGGAACCTCGGCGAGCACCCGTGTCGCGGCGAGGCATTCTTGCTGAACGCGCATGGCAGCCAACGGCCGCGTGCATACGTGCAGGACGGTTATAGCATGTTTCATGCCACACACATTGGATGGCCCTGAAAGGGCGCCCGGCCACATTCGCGGCTTCGATCAGCCTAGCGTCGCACCAAGAATGTGCGAACGTTTGGCGTTGCGCGCTGCTGCAGTGCCCATTGCGCGCCGTGCTTGTGCAGACAGGGTCCCAGGTGAAGGTCCGGCGCAATGGTCCCGACCGCAGCTCGTTGTGCGTTGGGGCGCACGCGTCCTATCGGCAGCGACTGCTTCCGCCTGTGCGCAGCCACGAGCAGCTTTGGCCATCGTCCTCAAGAACCACACAGCATGGCTCTCGCCGTCGTCCATACACGCGCCTCGCTCGGCATCGATGCGCCCGCCGTTGCCGTCGAGGTCCACCTGTCTCAGGGCCTTCCCAGCCTGCAGATGGTCGGGCTACCCGATAGCGCAGTCCGGGAGAGCCGCGATCGTGTGCGTAGTGCGCTGCTGAACTCGGGGTACCAGTTCCCACAGCGCCGCATCACCATCAATCTCGCCCCTGCTGACCTCCCCAAGGATGGTGGGCGATTCGATCTGGCGATCGCCATCGGCCTGCTTGTGGCATCTGAGCAACTTACTAGCCCGCACCTGAACAACCTGGAGATGCTCGGCGAACTGGCTTTGTCGGGTGAAGTGCGGGGCGTTCCAGGTGTGCTCTCGGCAAAAAGAGCAGCGCTGTCCGTTGGCCGCCAACTGTTGTTGCCCCAGGCGAACGCAGCGGAAGCCGCGCTGGCGAGCGGCGCAGGGCATATCTGCGCAACATTGCTGGAAGCATGCGCGCTGCTTTGCGCGCCATCGCTACCCGCGCCCGATGCGACCGAAGCACCGGTTCCGCCAGCTGTGCCGCCGTTGTCACTGGACGATGTGGTCGGGCAGCAGGACGCCAAGTGGGCGTTGGTCGTTGCGGCCGCCGGTGGCCACAACCTGCTCATGCTCGGCCCCCCGGGTACAGGCAAGACGATGCTTGCACGGCGGTTGCCCGGGCTGCTGCCGATGTTGCGGGAAAGCGAAGCACTCGAGGTGGCCACGGTACATTCGGTGGCAAACCGGTTCGGCAGCGCACCGACATTTGGACTTCGTCCCTTTCGCGATCCACATCACACAGCGTCGGCGGCCGCGATGGTCGGCGGCGGGCGTCCACCTCGGCCGGGCGAAGTCTCACTCGCGCACCAGGGCGTGCTGTTCCTCGACGAACTGCCGGAGTTCGACCGGCGCGTGCTGGAAGTGCTCCGAGAGCCATTGGAGGCTGGCGACGTCGTAATCGCGCGCGCGCGTATGACCGTGCGCTTTCCCGCACGCTTCCAGTTGGTCGCAGCAATGAACCCGTGTCCCGCTGGCCAGGTCTGCAAGGGGCCAGAGCACTGCCAATGCACTCCCGAACAGGCTCGACGCTACCGAGCGAAGTTGTCCGGCCCCCTGCTGGATCGTATCGATCTGCACATCCAGGTGCCGCCGGTCGCGCCCTCCGCGCTGTTGAGCGAACAGCGAGACAACAATGACAACGCACTCCGAGAACGCGTAACCGCGGCGCAGGCAACACAGTGGGCCCGGCGCGGAAAGTTGAACAGAGACCTCACGGCCGCCGAGCTTGAATGCGATTGCGTGTTGTCGCCCGTCGCGAGAAGGCTGCTTGAGCGAGCTGCCGAGCGGCTGGGTCTGTCGGCGCGTGCTGTGCATCGCCTGTTGCGGGTTGCCCGCACACTGGCAGACCTCGCGGACCGCAACGCAGTGCAGGAGCAGGACATATTGCAGGCGCTCAGCTTCCGTCAGCTGGACGCACGTTCTTCCGGTTGACGCCAGAAGACGTGGCGCTCGCTGGGGCAATGCCTTGTTGCATGGCAACGCGGCCGCTGCTTCACAACAGTCGCGTTACTTCGACTTGCCGACCATATCTTTGACGGTGGCCTTGATTTCGTCGTCGGAGCAATTGCCGCACGTACCGCGCGCCGGCATTCCGTTCTTCCCATTCAACGCACTGGCGAACAGTGCGTCCATGCCTTGGGCAATGCGCGGCGCCCACGCTGCTTTGTCACCTTCCTTTGGCGCACCCGCAGCGCCCGTGCCGTGACACGCAGTGCAGTACTGACCATAGATTTCCCCCGCCGACAGCCCTGTGCCCGTGGCCGCAGCCACCGGCGCCCCACAGGCATCCCCGGCCTTGCAAAGCGTACCGAAGGGCTTGAGGCGCGTACGGATATCGGCATCGCTGCCCGGAGGAACGGCATCAGCCCACGCCAATGCACATCCGAATGCGCTGGTGACAAGCAATAGAACAGCCAGGGATCTCCGCACGAACTGATCTCCTCATTGCGAATACCTACCCGAAGGGCCGGTAGTGAAAATTGGGGCCGCGACCCGCTCCGCACTGCAACCAGTAAGGCACGGGCCAGCAATTATAGACGGCAAGGGGGGGCAATCCGGCAGCGCTTTACCGCAGAGTTGCGCTGTTGATCGGTTCAGAGTTGCTCGTCCGGGGTCGCCTGCTCGTTTTGGCTCGTGTCGATGTAACGCCGCGCAATCCTTGGCCCCAACCGCACCAGCAACTCATAGTTGATCGTGCCTGCAGCGGCCGCTGTCTGGTCCAGGCCAATACCTCCACCCAAAAAGGTCACCCAGGTACCGGGTGTCACCGGCGAGGCAAGCGCTGTGACATCCACCATCACCAGGTCCATCGACACTCTACCCAGCACGGGCACCTCGACACCCGCCACCAGCGCCCGGCCCGAATTGCTCAGGCTGCGCAGGTAGCCATCGGCATAGCCAAGGCCAACTGTCGCGATGCGCGTGCTGCCATGGGTTGTCACGCTCGCGCCATAGCCAACACTTTCGTTGCCCTGCAGTTCGCGAACCTGCAACACCGGCGCCCGCAGCTGCACCACTTCGCGCAACGGCACCGGGCGGTGATCAGCAAATGGATTGCCGCCGTACAACGCAATGCCCGGGCGCACCAGATCACCGCGCATGTCAGC
>CAMAVY010000111.1 GCA_945861675.1 Klebsiella pneumoniae
CCGGCAAATGCAGCCGTGATGTAGTAGCCCATCGCGTCGACTTCGCTGATTGGCGCACCATCGACCACGCTGTTGGCCACTACGGAAATCAGATCATCCTGTGGACGCTGGCGGCGGTCCTGCGATATCGGCCGGAAGTAGGCATCGGCCTCCGCCACCACATCGGCGAGTGCACGCGCAGCCTCGTCGGCTGTCTGCTGCGCACCGCCACGCTTGAGCTCATCATCCTGGCTGCCGAAGTACTGCTGCGTCAGCCTTAGCATCATCGGCTCGTCGCGCTCGGGCACGCCGAGTATCGACATCACTACCAGCAGTGGATAGTGCGAAGCCACTACAGCGACAAAGTCACATTCGCTGCCAAGCTCGCGCAGCCGGGCCACCTGACGTTGGGCCAGCAGACGAATGCCATCCTCCAGCTTGCGCACATTCTTCGGCGCGAACCATGCCTGAGTGAGCTGCCGATACTTCATATGCTCGGGCGCATTCATCGCAACAATGCTGCGGAACTGCCGGCCGACACCAGCCTTCGCCGCGTGCGCAAGTGTGGCGTTGTCCTGCAGACCGCCCAGCCCGCTCAGAAAAATACTGCCCGCCAGAGCAACCTGCTGGATGTCGGCGTGCTTGGCTGCGACCCAGAACGGATGAAAGCCCGGGAGCTCAGCGCGGGCAAACGGATGTGCGCGGCGAATGTGGCCAAGCGTGTCGTGCAAGGCATCCCAGTCGGCATAAGCGCCTGGGTCAGCGACGACGGCTGCAAGCGCAGACGGCAATTGGGCCTCGCTCATCGTGCAGCTCCCCCGCCTCTGCGACTGTCGTCGCTTTCGCGAACTTCTTTTTGGCGTCGAGCTTTCGGGCTGCGGGCGTCCCGGCTGCGGCCAGCCTCATCACGCGCCGGCACTGTTCGGCGCGTCGGCTTGAGGCGCAGACCATCCGCAGGCGGAGCCACTGCACCCGCACGCGGCACACCCGCCTCAATGATCTCCAACCAGCGTTCGAGCAATTGCTTGAACTGCCCGGAATCGCGCTGAATCCAGCGTCGAATCGCGAAACCGCGCACCAGCGCTGTCGTCAGCTCGATAAGTTCACCCGACTCTTTCTCGCTCCAGCCATGCGCCATGAGCCGGCGACACCAGGATTGTTCGGCGAAGCCCCGGTAGTTGCGGCTCAGCTGTGCGATCTGACGGCGCAA
Organism: Klebsiella pneumoniae; assembly: GCA_945861675.1. Classification (GTDB taxonomy): domain Bacteria; phylum Pseudomonadota; class Gammaproteobacteria; order Pseudomonadales; family Azotimanducaceae; genus CAMAVY01. Next base: position 1,190 of record CAMAVY010000111.1, read on the forward strand.
TCCGGCATTGCCAGCTGCGCCTTTTACAACATCCAACGCAACATCGAATGTGCTCGAAAAATAGAACCCCATGCTGTCGTCGACAAGCGCCCGCAAGGTTTCCCGAGGCACAGTGTCCATGGCCTGTGACTGCATGTGGTCGTGACGGTCGAGAGCGTCAGTCGTGGCGTGCTGTGCGCTGTCGTATGCAAATTCGACGGCGGCAAGTGCCAACCCCTCCTTGGAGGGAAAGTGATGCAGCTGACCGCCCTGCGACACACCCGCGTTGCGTGCCACCGTCGCCGTGCGGAACTGCGCATAGCCGTTGATGCGCAACTGATCGAACGCCGCACGCAGCAACTTTGCCCGGGTACTCGCAGTCCGCTGCGCCTGCGACATCCGTTCGCCTCGTTCTGCCAAATCAACCACCACTGTCACAACGGAGGGCTCCAAGGGAACACACAACAAAACAGTTCGATTACACGGTTACTGCGTGTCCGATAGAGAAACTACCAGTCTTTTACACGTTACCAACCACGACTACACATGTTACAAGGCACTCGAACGGTCACTTGTGGAGGCCCGCATGAGCGCACTTAGCCGAACTCCGGGAGAACGTGCAGTTCTGGAACCCTATGTCGTCGAAGATCGCGACCGCGGCGTGTTTCGCGTCAATCGCCGCGCGTTCGTCGACGCCGACGTGCTCGAGCGTGAGCGGCGGCACATCTTCGACACCTGCTGGCTGTATGGCTGCCACGAGAGCGAACTGCGCAAACGCGGCGACTTCCTCACGCGCACCGTGGGTGGCCGAGAGCTGATCTTCACGCGCGGGCAGGACGACAAACTGCGCGCATTCTTCAACACCTGCCCACATCGCGGCGCCATGGTCTGCCGCGAGAAAAACGGCAACGACAAGATGTTTCGCTGCTTCTATCACGCCTGGGCGTTCGATCTGACCGGCAAGCTCATCGCGCGTCCAGGCAGCGAGCGCTACGCAGAAGGTACCAAGGAGAATGGCCTGCACGATCTCGTGCCGGTAGCGAACCTTGCTAACTACCGGGGGCTGTACTTCGTGAATTTCACGCGCGGTGCTCAGGATCTTGTCAGCTATCTCGCCGGCGCAGTCGAGTTCATCGACCTGGTGCTGGATCAGTCCGAGGTGGCCATGGAAATTGTTGGCGGTACACAGGAGTACGGCTTTGCCGCGAACTGGAAGCTGCTGGCAGAAAACAGCATCGACGGCTACCACGGCCTGCCTACCCACTCGACCTATTTCGACTATGTGATGGCGTCGGGTGGCCAACTCGGGGAAAACCTGACAACGGTGAACAAGCCCCGCGATCTCGGCAATGGTCACACCGTCATCGAATACGGTGCGCCCTGGGGTCGGCCGGTTGCGAAATCGGTTAAGTCCTGGGGCGAGAAGGGCGAACAGGACACCGCAGAAATCCGCGCACGCCTGGAGGCGCGCTTCGGCCGCGAACGCGCCGAACGCATCGCCTACAGCAATCGCAACATGCTGATCTTCCCGAACCTGGTCATCAACGACATCATGGCCGTGACCATACGCACCTTCTTCCCGGACTCGCCCGGTAGCCAGAAGGTGAACGCCTGGGCGCTGGCGCCGCAGGAAGAAGATGCAAGCATGCGCGAGCGGCGGCTGTACAACTTCCTGGAGTTTCTCGGACCCGGCGGTTTCGCCACACCGGACGACTGCGAAGCGCTTGCGCTTTGTCAGCGCGGCTACAACAACGTTGCGATGGCGGCCTGGAACGATATCTCGAAGGGCATGCTCGAGCCCGCGCCCGTCATTGAAGATGAAGCGCAGATGCGTACGTTCTGGCGCGAGTGGCAGCGCCGCGTAAACGGTGGCGCACGGTGAGCGCGCCTGCGGCACAGGCCGCCAAGCTGCGCATCACACGCGCTGACCTCGAGGATTTTCTGTTCGAGGAAGCAGCACTGCTCGATGACTGGAAGCTTAACGAATGGCTGGCGCTGTTCATGCCGGGCGCGCGGTATCTCGTGCCGCCCGCAGGCGCGAACGATGATGCCGACCCTGCCAGCACGCTGTTCTATGTGGCCGATGACTATCACCGCCTGACAGAACGAGTGAAGCGTCTCGGCAAGAAAACAGCGCATGTGGAGTTTCCGCATTCACGCTGCCGGCACATGGTGAGCAATGTGCGCCTGTTGGGCGGCGATGAAGCCTGCTTTCGCGCGACGTCCAACTTCGTCACCTACCGCAGCAAGCGCAATATCACGGAAACGTATCTCGGGCATCACAACTACAGGTTGTGCATACACGACGGCAATATCCGCATTCTTGAGAAACGCTCGTTCCTCGATACGGACGACATATACGCCCAGGGCAAGGTCAGCATCATCATCTAGTTCCGGCCCACCCATCCAGGCGAACGCATATGGCAGAGATACTCGCGCTCGGCATATCACACTACCCGCCGCTCGCGGGTCCAGACGCCAACATGGCGTACATCCTCAAGCGCATGCTGCAGAACCCGGCGCTCCCAACCGCATTGCGCAGCAGCGACGGCTGGCCCACGCCGATGCAGCTTGAGTGGGGAAACGATCAGGGCGCGGCGAGTGCAGAGAGACACCGCGCGGAACTCGTCACGTGGCTGGATCGCGCCCGCGCCGCGCTGGATGCGTTCAAGCCAGACCTGGTGTTGATGTGGGGCGATGATCAATACGAGAACTTTCGCGAAGACATCATTCCGCCGTATTGCATTGCTGCACACAGTGAGTTCGAGTTTGCACCGCCCGCAAACAATGTATGGAACGAGTCGACTGACACGCGCTTCAAAGTGACTGGCGCACCTGCTGTCGCCAAGTTACTCGCGAAGGAACTGATCGAAGAAGGTTTCGACACTGCCTACGCCTACAAGCCACTACACCATCCGCTCGGCCACGCATTCGCCAACGGGGTCATGTATCTCGACTACAACCGTACGCGCGGCTTTCCCTATCCATTGATCCCGTTTTCGATCAATTGCTATGGCCGCCAGGTTGTGGCCCAACGCGGCGGCTTTCCAGTGTTCGACCGCGTGCTCACCGACGCCGATCTCGATCCACCGGCGCCCACGCCGCGGCGCTTGTTCGATCTCGGTGCGGCGACCGCGCGCATCCTTGCGGCGTCGCCGTATCGCGTTGCGCTCATTGCGTCGTCCGGCTGGTCGCATGCATTTCTCACAGCCAAACATCACTACCTTTTCCCAGATACAGCGGCCGACCGAGCCATGTACAGCGCCATGCTGGAAGGCCGTTGGGATGTCTGGCGCAACTACACCTCGGCCCAGGTCGAAGATGCAGGCCAGCAGGAGATCCTCAACTGGTCGTGCCTCGTGGGCGCTTTGAGTGAGCTTGCGCGAACGCCCGCGCAGTCGGGTTTCGTCGACACCTGGGTCTTCAACTCCTCGAAGGTATTCGTCATCGCCCCGCCAGCCTGAACACGCCGCCCGAGGGGCACGTTATGGATCCTGACCGTAGAAAGCTCGAAGGCAAGGTTGCGCTGGTGACGGGTACGAGCCCCAACATCGGTGGCGGCATTGCCGAGGGCCTTGCCGCGGCGGGTGCAGCGATTGTCGCTGTGGATCTGCGCGCACAGAACGCACATGACTGTGCGACATACATCGCGCGCAGTGGTGGGCGCGCAATAGGCTTCGCCTGTGACGTGGCCAACGAAGCGCAAGTGCGCAGCACCGTCGATGCTGCCCTGGACAAGTTCGGACGCATCGATGTGCTGGTGAACAATGCCGCATTCTTCAATCAGAAGGGCGTGCTCGACATGCCCTTCGATGAGTGGCGTGCGCAGACCGGCGTGATTCTCGACGGTGCGTTTCTGTTCACCAAGTACGTTGCCGCCGCGATGGTCGCGCGCGCAACGCGAGGCGCCATCATCAACATCATCTCCACCGCTGGCCATCAAGGGCAACCGGGCAACGTTGCCTATTCAACAGCCAAGATGGGGTTGCAGAACTTCACCAACTCAGTCGCCATGGAACTTGCACCACACGGCATTCGTGTCAACTCACTCACGCCAACCGCAACAGATCCCGCCGAATCGTTCGAGCGCGCCGCACGCTGGGGCCGCGAGGCAAAGGCGGTACCCGCAGCGCTAGCGGTAGCAATGGAGCGCTTCCGCCGTCTTGTGCCCATGCAGCGCCTGCCGAAGCCGAGCGACTATGGCAAAGCCGCTGTGTTTCTCGCGTCTGATGATGCCGAGATGATCACGGGGATCGATCTGCGCATCGATGGCGGCGCAGTGTCGAAGTATTGGGCGTGGGACCCCAGTCAAGGCCCACGTTGAACTGCACGCCCAGCGCGCCAGTGGATGCCAGCAAGAGGAAGCACGCCTATGGATCTGATCGACGTACATGCGCACGTGGTGCCGAAGTACTTTCCCGCCAACCCGTCGCCGGCGTCCAATGCGCGCTGGCCATGCATGTGTTCCGCCACGGGCTCGGGCGCGTTGCATGGCAATCACGAGGAAACCCAGACGACGGTGGACATTGCGGGCAAGCCGTTCCGCAGCATCGACCATCGGTCCTGGGATGCCGCGCGTCGTATCGACGACATGGACCGCAACGGCATCACCATGCAGGCGTTGTCGCCCATGCCGGAGTTGCTCAGCTACTGGTTTACGCCACAAGACGGCCTGGCGATGGCGCGCTGGATGAACGGCTGGATCGCCGACATGGTCAGCACGGCACCTGCGCGCTTCTGCGGGCTCGGAATTGTGCCGATGCAGGAGCCGACCCTTGCCGCGCAGGAACTCTCGCGCTTGAAGGCTGACGGGTTCAGCGGCGTAGAGATCGGCAGCAACATCAACACCGTTGTGCTGGGTGATCGCCGCTTCGACGAATTCTGGGCCGAGGCCGAACGGCTCGACCTCGCTGTGTTCGTGCATGCACTGCATCCGATCGGGGCCGATCGATTGCAGCAGGACTTCCCTGACCTTGTGCCCTTTGCGGCATTTCCGCTCGACACCGCGCTATCGGCGGTGTCGTTGATTCGCGCTGGCGTACCGTTGCGTTTTCCACGCCTTCGGCTCGGCTTCAGCCATGGTGGCGGCGCCATCGTGCCGCTGGTCCACAGGCTCGGTCAGGGCTGGAACATCACCAACGGTTTCAATGGGGCGTTGCCCGAGGCACCCGTAACCTACGCGCGCAGATTGTTTTACGACAGCCTGGTCTACGAACGCGATTACCTGCGCCACCTGCTCTGCGAATTTGCACCCGGCCAGGTATTCGGTGGCACTGACTATCCCTACGCGATCATGGAGACCGACCTGCGCAGCTTTGTCGATGGTGGCGCGCTGGCCGCACTTGATGCAAATGCGCGGGCATCGCTGCGCCACGGCGCCGCGCGGCGCTTCCTCGGGTTGCAACCTGCTGCCAACTGATCAATGCAGGCACGTGTCGCTTATGCAGCTATGCGTTCATCAGCACGGGCACGGCATTGGTCAGCCCACATCCAGCGCGTTCCTGATCTTCGCCAGCGCGTCCAGCTGCCGCAACACCGCATCGTCATCCGCCACAGGCAAGCGCACGATGGAGCGCACCGCACCCGTGGTGCGCGCCTGCACGAACTCGGCAAGCGATCTTTCGCGGTCTTCCAGCATGAACAACGACACCTGCAGCGAGTCAGGATCGCGCCCCAACACGCGCATGCGCGCCTTCACATCGTCGACGCTTGCGCGGGTCCGTTCTACGTCGAATGTGAGCGGCAGCCAGCCGTCGCCATACTTCGCCACCTGATCACGCCCGAACGGCGTATCCAGTGTGCCGAGCACAATCGGCGGATGCGGCTGTTGCACAGGTTTCGGATACTGGAACGACGGCGCAAATTGCACGAACCGACCGTCGTACGCGGCGCGCGGCTCACGCCAGAGCGTGCGCATGGCATCCACACGCTCGCGCACCTGCGCCCAGCGATCCTCGAAGCGGATACCGTGATGCCCCATCTCCACTTTGTTCCAGCCGGCCCCGACACCAAATATGAAACGGCCGTGGCTGATGCGATCCAGCGTCGACACCTGTTTCGCCAGCACGATGGGATGGTGCTGATTGACCAGACAGATTGCCGTGCCGATGAGCAAACGCTTGGTCACCGCTGCTGCCGCCGCCAGACCAACGAATGGATCGGACATATGCCGGTACTCCACTGGCAGCACCCCACCCGTCGGGTCGCGCACAACATCGCCGCCGTCTTCCGGCACCGGAATGTGCGTGTGCTCGGGCAGCCACAGCGACTCGAAGCCGCGCGCCTCTGCTTCGATGGCCAGCCGATCGGGTGCCATCGTGTATTCGGTGTGAAAGCTGAACAGGCCGATGCGCATGCGCGCTTTCCATGAATGGCGTGTGGGCGGGCATCTAGCCACCGCGCCCTATCGTTCGCAAACACGCAGCACTGCAGGCGTGCAGGTTGCGCGGTCCCCATGGCACTCGCCATGATCCAGCACTCGCAATTGCGCCCGCAGATGCGGCGCGCATCCGCAGCACACTCGGCCCCCGCCCACGGAGCACAGCATGCCCAAGTACGACTTTGCCGTTGGCAGTACCAATCCCGAGACCTTTCCGACCGAACTGTTCGCCGAGGCCGCAGCGGCGGCGATCCGCAAGTCAGGCCCGCAGCTGAGCTTCTATCCGGGCGGCTACGGCAACCCTGAGTTGCGCGCGCAGATGGCCGAACGTGAAAGCACGCGCGAGGGTGTTGAAGTCAACCCCGAGCACATCGCACTGATGCACGGCTCCATGCAGGGGGTGACGGTCGTTGCGGACTACTTCCGCAAGCACAAAGACGACATCGTGATCATGGAGGAGTTCAGCTACTCCGGCACGATCTCGGCGTTCAAGGGCATGGGCTACGAGATGATCGGCATTCCGGTCGACAACGAAGGCATGCGCATGGATGCCTTGGAGGAATGCCTGGCCGGACTGCACCGCGAAAACCGGCCACCGCGCTTCATTTATACGTTGGCCACTTACCAGAACCCCACCGGCACTGTGATGCCGAAAGCGCGGCGCCTGCAGCTGGTAGAAATTGCCACGCGCTACAACTGCGTGCTGGTGGAAGACAACTGCTATGGCGATGTGCACTACGACGGCGACAAGGAGCCCGCGCTGTACACGCTGGACCCACGCCCCGAGTCGATCTACATCGGCTCGCTGTCCAAGATATTCGCGCCCGGTGTGCGCGTGGGTTACCTGTATGCGCGCCCACCCATGCTGCAGAAGCTCGTGGGCCGGCGCTTTGATTGCGGCCCCAACAGTCTTGCTGCGGCGATCATGGCGGAATACCTGCGCGGCCGGATGTGGCAACACATCGAGATGGCCAACACCGCGCTGAAGGAAAAGCGCGACGCCACCATGGAGGCGCTGGAAGCATCGCTTGGCAACGTCTGCCAGATTTCACAGCCTGCAGGCGGACTGTTCATCTGGATTCGGCTGCCCGACGACGTTGATCGCGAACGCCTCGCCAAACTCGCCGAGGAGCGCAGCTTCGGTTATGCCAAAGGCTCAAGCTTTCACGTGCACAACGCCGACGTGCCGTTCCTTCGACTGGCGTTTGGCCACATTCCGACTGCGCTGATTCGCGAAGGCATCCCGGTGCTGGCCAGCTGCATTGCGGACGCGCGTACCAACAACACAGGCACAGCGCTCACCACAAGGACAAAACAATGACGCCGCGTACGGCCGCATGGCACAAGCTCGCCAACGACAACGCTGAGCTGGCAGAAAACGGGCGTCGGTTGCTGTATCAGAGCGGCGATCTGGGCGGCGCCTTTCTCGCCACCGTGTCCGCACACAACACACCGCGGCTGCATCCCGTGATGCCCGTGCTGTCGGCGGGCGAACTGTGGTTGTTCATCGTGCAGATGTCGCCGAAGTATCGCGATCTGATCCGCACGCATCGCTTTGCTCTGCACAGCCTGCCGACACCAGCGGGCGGCGAAGAGTTCGCGGTGCAGGGCCACGCCGAACACATCGAAGACGAAAGCCTGCGCGCCACAGTAATTGCAACTACGGGCGGCCGTCAGGGCCAGCACGAGTTCGAGCACCTGTTCCGCTGCCGTCTGACCACCGCGCTGCACACGCGCTGGACCGACTGGGGCACACCGGCAAGCTGGCCCAGCTACGCCAAATGGCATGCGTGAGTACACCCTACCCATAACCCAGCAGTGCAATTGAGCACGTGGTTCGACTGAGCGCCTCTTCACTGGGCCCCTCTTCAGTGGGAGCAGCACTGTGGCTGCTGTTTGCGCTGCTGCTCAGCGCGCGCTGCCTGCAGTTCTGGGCCGCGCCGCCGTTCTCGCCAGACTCATGGTCGTACTGGGAACTTGCGCAATCCGTCGGGCGCGAGTTCTTCCGCATTCACACCTGGCGACAGTTTCAGTTCGAAGCACCCTACGGCGTGTCGTTTCCACCGCTGTGGCCGATCATGATTGCCGCGGCCGACAACGTGCTGGGCCTCGCTTACCGCAGCGCCATCGCACTGAACATGCTCATCGCAACGCTGACCGCAGCTGCGCTGCAAGGCTTCTGCGCGCGCTTTGCGCGAAGTGCAGACGCCACTGGTCACAGCACCCTGTCGATTGCGGCCGGCAATTTCGGCCTGTTGATCGCCTGCGCGCTGCTCGCGCATCGCAGCTACTGCGAGGAGTTGTTTGCAGGCCGCAGCATGCCGTTGTCGCTGTTGTTGTTCGTTGCACTGCTATGGCAACTGCACAGCGCGGCGCGCGTGCAACCTGCGGCATCTGTGTCCCGTGCATCCCTGTCCGGAATTCCCACGTCGCTGACACGGCTCGGGCGGACGGTGCTGCTGGCCACCACGGTCGCATTGGCCACGCTGAATCGGTTCGACTTTCTTCCGGCCCTGCTCGTGCTGAGCGTGCTGGTACCCGGGCTGCTGTTACGTGAGCAGAAGCAAGGCAACCAACGCGAGCCGCTGCGGACCACGGCGCTGACCTACGTGGTTTGGTGGGCCGTGCTGCTGATCTGGCTGCTGCCCTGGGCCATGTATGGGCTGGGCCATTTCGGCCAGGCATTCGTCAGCGACAACAGCCGCACGGTGCTGGCCGCGGTCGCGACCCACGTTGACGAATACTACACAGCACCCTTGCCGAACATCTTCGATGCAACCGCCCAGTGGGTTGCGAAGACCGCGCACGGTGCATTGGCCGTCGCCGCCGCGCTGCTGCGACCGATGCTGGTGAATCTGCTGCTACTTACTTTCGCGACTGCGCTCGCACTTGCGTTCGCGGCGCGCAGGCGCAGCGCGTTGAAGCACGCTGCACGCAGCGGCCTGTGGGGTCCACAGCGCGTGTGGTTGTACGCGGACCTGGCCATGGCCGCGCAGTTGAGCAGCGTCCTGCTTGCGGGCTTCGCCAGTATTCGTTATGCGCTGCCGCTCGAACTGTACCTGCTCGTCCGCATCAGCAGTCTGCTGGCGAGCAGCGCAGCTACGGATACACGTGCGAGCACCACATCACGACTCATGCCTTACGCAGCAGGCGCGGTGCTGCTGCAGTGCGTTCTGCTGGTCGTACCCACTGCGAGGCCCTGGCTGAACCCCGCGCGTCCGCCGCTGGACCTGCACGCTTACGCAGATCTGGCGAAGTGTGTGCGCAGTGCAAAGGGCGCTCGCGTGTTGTTCCTGACCAGCAACAACGAACATGCCTATCGATTCGGCGCGCTGTACGCGGTTGACACGTTGGGCACGCCCTACAACTACCGCACGGCGCAGCTCGACACACTGATTCGCCAGTTCCGCGTCACCCATGTATTCGACGAGCTGGAGCAACCGTTGCAACCGGACCTGCGCTCCCGCTTGAGGGCAACGCTAAAACCGATGTGCGATCGGCACGGGCTCTTCCAGGTTCAGCCGTTCGAAGTCAGACGCCAGGCGGCTGAGCTGTTGTCGCGTCCGGCGGAGGTTGACTATCGGGGCGCGAAATCTTTGCGTCATTCAACGCCTGCTGCACAAGCGCCTGCACTTGTGGCAAAACAGTTTGCAGGCGCTTCTGGCTGATAACCAACGCATTCTGCTGAAGCGCGGGCATCTTGTGCACGAAGGCGCGACCGGTTTTGCTGCTGTAGAACGCAATCAGCCCGTCGATCTCTTCCTGATCGAATGTCTGGCGATACAACGCAATGAACTCGGGCCGAAGCTTGTCCCAGGACATAGATTCGCGCAGCAGCACCTCGACCCTGCCTGGCAGCGCGTTGACGACGCCCCGTTGCGCCGGCGTGAGCGATGAATCCTTCGTCGCTTCGTTCAATCCGCGCTTGACCGACTGATCGACACCCGCGAAGACCGATTCAAGAAAACGCTGAGTACGGTTGAGGCCCAGCAGTTGCTCGATCGACGCGTCACTTGCGGGTGCCGCGGCGGTGGTGACGCAGATCAATGCCGAAGCGAAAAACATCAGCAGCGCGCGCATCGTGGCTCTCCGGTGACAGCCCTGACAAGATCTCCAGGGAAGCGCTGCCTTGTCAGCGTTCCCCTAGCCCAGCATCTGATAGGCCGCCCCACGCATGTCATCAGACAGCGGCAATGCACTGCCCAGGTACTGCGTCATGACCAGGCCGATCATGTGTTCCGCCGGATCAACCCAGAAGTAGGTACTGGCAGCACCCGCCCAACCCAATTCACCAACGTTGGTGATTGCCATGGCCTTGCCGACGTCCAACATCACACGCACGCCCAGTCCCCAGCCGTAGCCCGGCAACGGACCCAGACCGATGGTGAGCGGCAACTGTTCCGGCGGAATGCGATTCGCCCGCATCATGGTCAGCATCGGGCGCGACAACAGCGTCTTGCCGTCTGCCGACTTGCCGGTAAGCAACATGCGCGCGAACTTCGCGTAGTCATCCATGCTTGAGAACAACCCGTGACCGCCGCGGCGGAAGCCCTCGTTGTCTGCGGGGTACATCGTGTCCACATCCACGCGTTCCAGCGTATGCGGCCGCATGGCCAGTGCCGGCAGCGCAGTGATGTCTGCAACACCATGCATCGGCACAATGCGGCTGCGCTTCGCAGCCGGCACACAGAACGACGTGTCATCCATGCCCAGCGGCGCAAAGATGTGTTCTTTCAACAGCTGATCGATGGGCGCGTCGGCCGCTTTCTCGATCACGTGCGCCAGCACGTCGGTAGCCACGCTGTAGCGGAACTGTGTGCCGGGTTGGAACGCGAGCGGCTGTTCCGACAGGCGGCGCATGGTTTCGTCCAGCGAACACAAACCATCGCTGCTCAGGTTCACGGCGCGGTAGTACGGCGCGATCTGGCAGCCATGAATGAACTCGTAGGTGAAGCCCGCGCGATGCGTGAACAGGTCTTCAACGTTGATCGGCCGTACGGCCGGTTCAAGACGGCCGCTGGCATGCAGCACATTCATGTTCGCGAAGGCACGATTGAACTGCAGCAGCATGTCGGACAAGCGCAGCTTGCCCTGCTCGATCAGCATCAGGCCAAGCACCGAGACAATCGGCTTGGTCATGGAATAGATGCGATAAAGCGGGCTGGCAGCAAGCGCTGCACCCGTGCTGCTGTCGGCAACGCCTGTTCGACCACGGGTAAGTGACTTGCCCTGGTGTTCAACCATCCACTCGAGGCCGGCGAACATTTTGCCGTCGACATAGCGCTGCGCCACGCCGGTCATGCGGTCTTCACGTTTCATCTACTGTTCCTCAGGTTCGGGCCAGATGGACCGGCGGGCTGTTGTCTACGCTGTTGCGAACCGCCGCATCCGGGGTCGCGATCACACGCTCATACGCGCCAGCCGGGTAGTTGGTCATGTGCGGTCCGGGCGCGGTCGCCAGGGGTTGCGCGATGGCACCGCTCGAATCTTTATACGCGGCCGGGCGCTTGTAGCGTGCGAGGTCGGCGCCACTGATACCCGCAAGTGCCACCACTTCCGGATCGATCCAGGCCTCGGCATTGATCGGCTCGTCTGAACACGACAGCTCGAGCGACAAGTTCTCGGGCCCCGCAAAGTAGATCGACTTGCACAGACCGTGATCGATCGGCCCGAGCACCGGCACACCCTTGCTGCGGATGCGATCACGCATCGCCAGCATCTCGGTCTCGTCTTTCACCCGCAGCGCCAGGTGTTGCATGACGCCGCGCGCCACGTTCGCCGCAGGATTCCCTGCATGCGTTTTGCCGAACTCCACGGGGATCTGCGCAATCGCGGGATTGCAGACAAAGGCCACCGAGCTTTCATCGTTCAAGCGCAGGAAGCCGTGCCAGGTGTTGGCCACGCCATGCATCCAGTACAGGGCAACCAGTTCCATGCCCAGCACATCGGTGAAGAATTCGATCTGCTGCTTCATGTCGGCGGTGCAGATGGCAATGTGATGCAGTCCGTCAACCTTGTTCATTGCTGTGCTCTCCAGATGAATGAATCAGAACGCGCTATTCAGCGGTGACGTTACACACCCGGCGCTTGCCGACCTGCACCAGAATGCATGTGCCCGCTTCGACAGTGACCTTCGCATGTGGGTCGGACACCTTGCGCTGATCCACGCGCACGCCGCCTTGCGTGATCAACCGCCGCGCCTCTGAGTTGGACGACGCAAAATCCAGGCGCGACAGCAACACCGCCAGCAGGTGTTCACCCGCAGGCACGTGCTTCAGTTCGATCTCGCTGGGCAGCGCCCCGTCAGTGAACCGTTTGCGGAACTCCTCTGCCGCAGCAGCTGCAGCGTCGGCACCGTGAAACGCCTCGACAATCGACCGGCCCAGGCGCTCTTTCGTGTCGCGCGGCGAGTGCCGGCTTACGTCCAGCCATTCTTCGTACTGCGCCTTCGCCGTGTGCGTCAGCAGTTCGAAGTAGTTCGGCATCAGGTTGTCGGCAATGGACATGACCTTGCCGAACATATCGTTGGGCGAATCGTGCACGCCAATGTAGTTGCCCTTGGACTTGCTCATCTTCTCGATGCCGTCCAGGCCCACCAGGATGGGCATGACCAGCACAATCTGCGGCGCGAGCTTGTAGCGCGGCATCAGGTCGCGACCGCACAGGTTGTTGAAGGTCTGGTCCGTGCCGCCCAGCTCCACGTCGGCCTGCACGACCACCGAGTCATAGGCCTGCATCAGCGGATACAGGAACTCGGTGATCGCAATTTCCTGCTCTGCCGCGATGCGGGTACGGAAGTTGTCCCGGTGCAGCATCTGCTGCACGGTCATCTGCCCCGACAGATGCAGCACGTCTGCAAAACTGAGCTTCGCCAGCCACTCGCTGTTGAAACGCAGCTCGAGCTTGTCCGGATCGGTGTCCAGTACGGTGCCCGCCTGCGCCACATAGGTGGCGGCATTCGCTTGAATCTGTTGCTCGGAGAGCACGGGGCGGGTGGTGTTGCGGCCCGTCGGGTCACCGATGCGCGCGGTGTAGTCCCCGACGATCAGCACCGCCTTGTGGCCGAGGTCCTGGAACTGCCGCATCTTGCGCAGCACCACCGTGTGGCCCAGATGGATGTCCGGCGCGGTTGGGTCGAGGCCAAGTTTCACGCGCAGTCGTTTGCCCGACTGCAGGCGGGACTTGAGGTCGTCGTGCGAGTACAGCGCTGCCGCGCCGCGACCAAGCAGTTCGAGTTGCGCTGTGAGATCCATTGCCATGGCGATAGCCGCCTGTTTGCGCGGGGCGCGAACCTTACTCCAGCGCTGGTTTCAAAACACCGGGGTGCACGTACACTGCCGCCCGATCCGACGCGCCGCCCCCTCTGACACTGCGGCATGCTCGCCGAGCTTCATCTTCCGCACAACGCTCGCAAACCGCTTCTTTCACAACCTCAACGCTCGCAAGACAAGCCGCCGCCAATGTTCCTGCCGGACCCCGAATCTGCATCAGGACGCGTGACCACACATGCGGACGCGCCAAAGCCAATGCTGCCGGCGGCCATGAAGCCAATGCTGCCGGCAAGCATGAAGCCAATGCTGCTGCTGGCGCCCATGGAGGGTCTGCTCGACTGCACCCTGCGCGACATCCTGACCCGTGTGGGCGGCATTGACCGCTGTGTCTCGGAGTTCATCCGCGTGTCGGGCACGCTGTTGCCGAATCGCACCTTCCTGCGCGTGGTGCCCGAACTGCGCAATGGCGGACGCACGCCTGCGGGTGTGCCGGTGCGAGCACAACTCATGGGCTCAGACGCCCACTGCCTGGCCGAGAACGCTGCCAAGCTGGCCGCGCTGGGCCCGGCCGGTATCGATCTGAACTTCGGCTGCCCGGCCAACATCGTGAACCGGCATCGCGGCGGAGCTGCGTTGTTGGAAGACCCGGAACTGCTGCACACGCTGGTCTGCGCCGTACGCCGCGCTGTGCCCGCCCAGGTGCCCGTGTCGGCAAAGATGCGGCTGGGTTTCAACGACGATGCGCTAGCACTCGACTGCGCGCGCGCCATCGCATCTGCAGGCGCCTGTGAGCTGGTGGTACATGCACGCACCAAAGCGCAGGGCTATCGCCCGCCTGCGTACTGGCAGCGCGTGAACGACGTACGCGAGAGTGTCGCGATACCAGTGATCGC
>CAMAVY010000112.1 GCA_945861675.1 Klebsiella pneumoniae
CGCGTCGCCATCGGCCATGGCCAGATGCGCTCTCACGATCTCGAACGCGTGATGGCCGACTTTCATCATCGCCGCACGAACGTGCTGGTCTGCACCACGATCATCGAAACCGGCATCGACATACCGAACGCCAATACCATCATCATCGATCGCGCTGACAAATTCGGGCTGGCGCAACTGCACCAGTTACGCGGCCGCGTAGGTCGCTCGCACCGTCAGGCCTATGCCTACCTCTTGACGCCCCCGCCAAAGGTCCTGACCACCGACGCCGTCAAGCGGCTGGAGGCCATCGAAGCTGCAGGCGAACTCGGCATCGGCTTTACGCTGGCCACCCACGATCTGGAGATCCGCGGCGCTGGAGAACTGTTGGGCGCAGATCAGTCCGGACAAATGGAAAGCGTGGGTTTTTCCTTGTACATGGACATGCTGCACCGCGCGGTGGCCGCCATCCGTGCCGGCAAGACCCCGAACATGGACGAGCCACTGGACAGCGGCATCGAGGTGAATCTGCGTCTGCCCACGCTGATCCCCGACGACTACCTGCCAGACGTGCATACCCGTCTGATTCTGTACAAGCGCATTGCCAGCGCCGCCGACAGCACCGAACTGGACAACCTGCGCGCGGAGATTCACGACCGCTTTGGCGCCTTGCCCGTTCAGGCGCTCCTGCTGTTCAAGGTCACGGCGCTGAAACTCGTCGCCAACCGACTCGGACTCAAGCGCATCGACTTCGGCGTCGAAGGCGGTGCACTCGAGTTCCTGCCAACGACCAGCGTCAGCCCGATGATGCTGGTGCACCTTGTGCAGACGGAGTCGAATCGTTACCGCCTGGATGGCGGTGGCCAGCGCTTGCGCGTGCTCGAATCCTCGGCTGACCCTGAACGCCGGATTGAACTCGTGAACGCGCTGCTCAACAGACTGGAAGAACCCGTACCGCTGACGGCGCCTCGACAGGAGCCGGCACGTTCGCGCATCGGCCCGTCGACGAGTACTCAGTCGCCTGCCACGACGCGCGGCGCGCAGTCACGCGTGCCACCGCCGCGTACACGTGGTCCGTTCAGGCGCTGAGACAACGCGGGATCGTTACAGCCCGCCGATGACCCGTGCGAGCAGCGTTTCAACACGCGCCATGCCGGCACTGATCACCGCTTCGATCTCACTGTGCGTAATCAGGCCCGTTCCGCGACCCGCTGCCGCATTGACGACGAGACACACCGCCGCGTACGGCAGTCCCAGTTCGCGTGCCAGCACAGCTTCCGGCATTGCCGTCATGCCAACGAGATCACAACCATCGCGCGCCAGTCGCTCGATTTCGCCCGCGCTCTCAAGCCGCGGGCCTTGTGTACAGGCATACACACCGAAGTCGTACACACGTTCGCCATCGGTCAATGCGGCCGATGCGGCCGATGCGGCCGTCGCCAGCCGACTGCGCCAGGCCTGGTCGTAGGGATAGGTGAAGTCGACGTGCAACAACTGCGTTGCGTCGCTGAAGCTGGATTCCCTGCCCCAGGTGTAATCGATGAGCTGATGCGGAATCACAATCACACCGGGCGCAAATGCAGCATGAATACCGCCCACTGCGTTGACCGCAAGTACGGCTTCCACCCCCGCCTGCTTGAGCAACCACATGTTTGCGCGGTAATTGATGGCATGCGGCGCGATGCGATGTGGTTGTCCATGGCGGGCCAGGAATACAACTTCATGGGCGCCCAGTTCACCCTGCTGCAGAGCCGACGACGCGGGGCCATAGGGTGTGTCAGTCCCGGAGATAGGCCGAACAGCGCCTGCGATGGCGTTCAATCCGGTCCCACCGATAACGGCTATGCGGCTCATTGCTTCGCGCTCCTTGACGTCTTTGTTCGTGTTGTTGGCGCGGCTGCGGCATTCGCGTGGCTGTGCGCGGTGTGATCAGGTCGCCGCAACCGCCCGGGCCGCTTCGAGTGCCTGCAGATAATCCTCACGCACACCATAAATGGCAGGCAGGTTGCGCCAATAGCCGCGGTAATCCATACCGCAGCCGTACAGATACCGATCAGGGCACGTGATCGCGACGTAGTCCGCGCGAACGGCGCGTTGTGTGGCGACCTGCTTGTCCACCAGCACGGCGCTGAGCACGCGCGCGGCGCCCGCTTCCCGACACCACGCGCAAACGGCCGCGAGTGTTTCACCCCGGTCGAGAATATCGTCCGTCAGCAACACCGTACGACCGATCAACGGTGTCTGTGGACGTGACAGCCATTTCAACTGACTACCCTGCACAGCGGCGCCGTAACGCGACACCTGCAGGTAATCCATCTGCAATGGAAACGCCAAGCGCCGGGCCAGCTCCGAGGTCGTGAACAAGCCGCCATTCATCACGCAGATCAAGAGTGGATTCGCAGCAGCAAGATCGGCGGCGATGCGCGCAGCAAATGCGTCCAGTGCCCGCTGAACGCCTGCAGCTGATACCAGCATGTCGGAATGCTCACCCACTTGCAGGACATCGACACTCAACACACTGTTGCTCTCCATTTGGCTGCTCTCCATTTGGCTACTCTCCTTCTGACCGGAAGGAATGCGGCCATGAAACAGTCGACGCTGCCACGCCACAGACAGCGGCCCCGGCAATGAAAACACTGTAGATGCGCAGCTCAACGCAAGGTCAGAAGAACGTCGTCAGTTCAACCTGGACATAATCGTCGGAATCAAGGAAGCCGGTCTTGTTATCAGGGTCGGCCAGTGCATACAAGGCCGGTTGAATCGACTGCCCGCCGAATGCCCGCGCTTCAATTTCAAGTCTGATGCGCGGCGCCAGACGCGTGCTGCCTTCGACAGACAGCGTGTGTTCGTCCGCACGCACATCCTGGATAAAGCCTAACAGCACACTGGTGTCCGCGGCATCGTTGGCGGCGAGCCGCAGGCCCAGTGCCACGTCGTGCTCGTAGTGTCCCACCGGCGCCCGGCGGTCGCGTTGGTCGTACAGAAACTCCAGCACCACGCCGAGGTCTGCCCGCGCAAGCCAGGCAGACTCAGGCAACACATCGTTCAACAGCCCGACAAAGGTGCGCTCGAGGCCAACCGCGGCCGCCGCATAGCGCTCGCCCTGTCCGCTGCTCGCGTAGGCCTCGAGCTTCCATGCCCAGTCACCGCGGAGCCACTGCGCGTCGATGCTGGTCTGTTGCACATGTTCATAGCGCGGCCGCAAACGTGGCAGGCCGCCGCTGCCGGGCGCGCTGTCGAACGTCGGCTCGCGACCCGCGCCATTGAAGTGCGCAACGCCGATATCCACGCCGCCGCCATGCCATTCCGCGCGCACCGCAAGGCTGACATTCTCGCCATGCAGGCTCGGCGCAAGACTGCTGTCGCCGCGTAGCGGTATGCCGCCAGGCAACCTGCCGTTTGCGCCAGGAAACCTGCGCTCGCGAAGACCCGGCAGCAGGAAGCCCTGCAGGGACCAGCTGTCAGATGCCACCTCGATCTGCAACATGGGTTGGCCGAGACGGTCCTCGGTATCGATATTGTCGGCAACGTCGACCTGATTGATTACATCGACCAGGTGCACGAATTCGGTAACGCCCCAGAACACGCGGCGCGCACCCACGCTGACCTGCAGCGGGTGGCTTGCATAGCTGACATACAACTCCCGCACATCGAACACCGAACGATGGTCGTCCAGGTCATCGCCACGCAATGCCAGATCGCCATGCAGTGACCATGTGTCGTCTTCGCTGGCTGCATCGAACTGCGTGCGCACGCTGAGCGTCTGCTGCCACCGGTCGCTGTGATCGGCGTGCGCATTTCCGGGTGACGCAGCAGCACTCTTCGATGCCGCCGCAGCGCTCTTTGATGCCGCAGCAAAGCCGCGCACGGCATAGGCCACTTCATTTTCGAACTGCGGTGGACGCGCCTGCGCCACATCGACGGGCAGCAGGCTCAACAGCAGACACACGGCCAGTGCTGTGCAGGCAATGTCCGAACGGCGCGGCATTCGATCGCTGGTCATAAGTCAGCGGGTGCGCTGCAGTGTCGAGACGTTGAAGTCCTGTTCTGCAGACAATCCGGCGCCGAAGCGGAACTCGCCCCACACAAGCTCTGTGTATCTGCCCGAATTGAGGCTCTGCATGCGCATGCGATGTGGCCGCCACCAGCGCCCCGAATAGAGCCGGAACTCGCTGGCGGTGTAGGTTTTTGCAGGCCTATCGCGCCGATCGAAGAAGTCGATCCGGCGCAGCCGTCGCGCCTCCACGTCGTACCAGGCAATCTGCCGCGAATAGCCGCTGTTGGCGTCCAGCGGCACACGTTCGACGCGCTCGCACAGCACACCATCCGCCAGCCGCTGCGAATCGATGTACCTGTAGCTGTACCGACCCAACTGCTGTTCGGTCAGATCCTCGAACGCAAACTCACTGCCCACGAACGGACCTGAGCGATTGCGCCCGGCAATGCGTTTGACGCGTTTCAGCGCCGGCAGAAACAGCCACTGCTCATCTTCCTGACTCGCCTTCGAGTGCGTCAGCAACGCTGTACCACGCTGGTCCAACGGTGAATCGAAGTCGACCAGCGACCGTTCGCCGAGATCGGGCATTTCGATGTTGCGCACCCGCAGCTCGCGCACGTCCTGCCCTGACCCCGGATGTACGAGCAGCATCCGCACCGATACCTGGTAATCGCGAAAGCCCTGCAGGCGCCCTGCTGCTTCCGCTGCGATGGCGCGACCGCGCGCGACTGGATCCGTTGGCGAGGACTGCGCGGCAACCGCCGCTTGTGCTGCACTCCACGGCATGGCCGCGAGCCCGGCCAGGCTCGCCAGTACTGACCGCAGCAGGACGATGCGAAGCCAGTAGGGTTTCCCGACATGCCCGCTGACGAGCGTGCTGCGCACAGGCTGTGCCACTGAATTGTCCATTGCGCGGGCGGCCGGGATTTTAAGCACAGCCGCCCGGTTAGTCCGAGCGATACGCCGTTGTTCCCCCTGGCTACCCATGAGCACGCGGCCGCATCACGCGCGATGTGGCCGGCCACGCTGCGCGCAATGCCGCGCTGAGCAGCAGCCGCACAGATCACACAAGTTCCGCTGTTCATGCCCACACATTGCTGGATAGAATCCCAGCACTGTACGTCTGATCAGTTATCCATGGATGCGCTTACTCCCCGACAACATGAAGTTCTGGCGGTGATCCGCGCCCACATCGCGAGCACAGGCTACCCACCCACTCGCGCAGACATTGCGCGCGCGCTGGGCTTTCGGTCGGCCAACGCAGCGGAAGAACACCTGCGCGCCCTGGCGAAGAAAGGCGCAATCGAAATCGCCAAAGGCACGTCGCGGGGGATACGGCTTGCCGACGGGCTTGCCGACGGGCTTGCCGACGGGCTCGCAGATGAACGCGTAGACCACGATGCAGGCGAGTGGGACGCAAACGAAGCGCCGAGCAGCGCATCGTTCAACGACAAACGCATGCCGTCGACCGCGCGCGCACCACGCACGCAACTCGGATCAAGATCGAAATCTGAGCCTCAATCGCTCCCGATCATCGGTCGCGTTGCAGCAGGCGCGCCCATTCTCGCAGTGGAAAACGTCGAGTCGCAGTTCGACATCGCGCCCGCGGCATTTCGTCCGCATGCGGATTACCTGCTGCGTGTACGTGGCGACAGCATGATCGACATCGGCATTTTCGATGGCGATCTGCTGGCCGTACACGCTCAGGCCGTGGCCGAACCGGGGCAGGTCATCGTCGCGCGCATCGACAACGAAGTGACGGTCAAACGGCTCGCACCTGGCCGCTCGCCGAAGCAACTGCAGCTACTCGCAGAAAATCCGGCGTTTGCGCCAATCGTCGTCGACCTGACGCGCCAAGCCTTCCACATCGAAGGGCTTGCGGTCGGCGTTCTGCGCACGCGCATCTAGCACCCCCGCACAAAAGAGGCGCCGCGCGGCTAGCCGCCGCGCCGACCCTTGCGCGGTGCAGGGCGGGCCTTTGCCTTGGCCGCAGGCACGGCAGATTCATCACCGTCCTTGTCCGCAGGCGCGCTCTTCGGATCGCCAACGGACGCCACCCAGCGCCCATCCCGGTACACCGCACGCCAGCCACTCGCCTTGTCGTCGACCTCCGACATCACATAGTGCTCGGCCGATTTGCGGCTGAAACGGATGATGGCCGGCCGACCGTTCGGATCCGCCACGGGCGCAGTCAGCAGATAGGCATGTTTTGCATCCAGCTCGTTGCCGTGCGAGGTGAGCTCGGCGACCTTGGGCGCACGCGTCTCGCGATTCTTCGGAAACTGGCTCGCCGCTAGAAACAGCCCGGCTGCACCATCACGCAGTACATAGTGATCGTCGACCTTGACGCAGCGCAGCTCCGGCATCGGGATGGGATCTGCGCGCGGTGGCGCAGGCTGCCCGTTGCGCAGCACTTTGCGGGTGTTCTTGCAGGTGGGATTTGTGCAGCCGAAGTAGCGCCCGAAGCGCCCTGACTTCAACTGCATGTCGGACTGGCATTTCTCGCATTCAACAGTCGGACCGTCGTAGCCCTTCAGCCTGAATTTGCCTTCTTCGACCTCGAAGCCGGCACAGTCCGGTCCGTTGCCACACACGTGCAGCTTGTGCGTATCGTCTACGAGATACACATCCATCACCGTGCCGCACAACGGACATTTGCGCTTGTTGAGCAGGCGCTGCGATTCCTGTTCGTCACCCTGATCGACAACGGCAACTTCCGCCTCTGCATCATCCGGCGGGCCATCGTCAGTCACACCTGCAGAGCGTGAGGGCGTCGTCAGCGGCACGGCGATCATGTCTTCACCGGGCGCGAGATTGACGGTCTTGGTACAGCGCTCCTTGGCCGGCAAGGTGTACCCGGAGCAGCCGAGAAACACACCCGTGCTGCCGGTGCGGATCTGCATCGGCCGGCCGCAATCGGGACACGCAAGTGATGTCTCGGTCGGCTGATTGGGCCGCATCCCACCGACCACCGCACGCGCACGCTCGAGCTTGCCGCTGAAGTCACCGTAGAAGTTATCGAGCACCGCTTTCCATTTCGCACGGCCGCCCGCTATCTCGTCGAGCTCGTCTTCCATGCGCGCGGTGAAGCTGTAGTCCATCAGGTTGCTGAAGCTCTCGCCCAACCTGTCGGTGACCAGCTCACCGATCTTCTCGGCGTGGAAGCGGCGGTCCTGCAGGCTGACATAGCCGCGGTCCTGGATCGTCGAAATGATGTTGGCGTAGGTGGACGGCCGGCCAATACCGCGTTTTTCCAACTCGCGCACAAGGCTCGCTTCGCCGAAACGCGCAGGCGGTTTCGTGAAATGCTGATTTGGATCCAGCAGTTCGAGCACCAGCAATTCGCCAACGCGCAGATCAGGTAATGGCGTGTCTTCCTCGGAACGGGCAACCGTGGACTGCACACGCGTGAAACCATCGAAGCGCAGAATTCGGCCACGCGCGCGCAGCTGGTACGGGCCGGCCTGAATCACCATCGTGCTGCTGGTGTACTCCGCACGCGGCATCTGGCAGGCCACGAACTGGCGCCAGATCAGGTCATACAGGCGCACGGCGTCTGTGTCCAGGCCGTCGACCGCCGTGGCCAGCACGTCGACGTTGGATGGACGGATGGCCTCGTGGGCCTCCTGCGCCGCCGCCTTGGAGGTGTACACATTCGGTTTTTCCGGCACGTATTTGTCGCCGAACTGTTTGCCCAGATACCCACGCACGGCCTCCACGGCTTCCTGCGAGAGGTTCGTCGAGTCTGTTCGCATGTAGGTGATGTAGCCCGCCTCGTAGAGGCGCTGCGCCATCATCATGGTCTTCTTCACCCCGAAGCCCAGGCGCGTGCTGGCCGCCTGCTGCAGGGTCGAAGTAATAAAAGGTGCACCAGGTCGCGTGGTCGTGGGGCGGTCATCGCGACTGGCAACGCTGAACGACGCGGTCTGCAGATACGCAACGGCGCGATCGACCGGCTCGCGGTTGTCCGGACGGAACGTGACATCGCCTTCTTTGACGACCTGAAAACGACTGCCCACAGCCGTTTCGCCCGTGCGGTGCAGGTCAGCAAACAGCTCCCAGTACTCTTCAGGCACAAAGGCCCGGATCTCGCGTTCGCGCTCGACCACCAGCCGCACGGCGACAGACTGCACGCGACCCGCAGACAACCCCCGCGCCACCTTGGCCCACAACAGCGGCGATACCTCGAAGCCGACCACCCGATCGAGGAAACGCCGGGCCTGTTGCGCATTGACCTGGTTTTCGTCGACCAGCGACGGGTTCGCAAACGCCTCCTGAATTGCGCGCTTCGTGATTTCGTTGAACACCACCCGCCGATAGCGCGACCGGTCACCACCAATGGCTTCCTGGAGATGCCAGGCAATAGCCTCCCCTTCGCGGTCGCGGTCCGTGGCCAGATAGACCACGTCGGCTTCCTTGGCCAGGCGGCGCAGGTCCTCGACGATCTTTTCCTTGCCGGGCAGGATTTCGTAGCGGGCGGTCCAGTTGTTGTCCGGATCGACGCCCATGCGCTGCACGAGTTGGGCGCGCGCCTTGTCGCGCTGCTGGGCGGCCTTGGCCTCCGGGCTCAGTTTGCGGGTCGCCGCAGCCTTGGCTGCCCGGTCCTTGACGTCGGTCGGGGCACCACCCGAAGGCAGGTCACGAATGTGGCCCACAGACGATTTGACCGTAAATTCACGGCCCAGATAACGATTGATCGTCTTCGCTTTGGCGGGCGATTCGACAATTACGAGCGACTTTGCCATGCCCTGCCACGACCTCCTTCTATCTATTGCTACCTATTGCTGCCAGTTGCTGCAGTCCGTTCAGCACTGGTGACCCAGCGCAAAGAGGCGGCTATGTACGAGTGCTAACCCGGCCTGTCAACAAACATCTGCGTTACATCTGCGTTACATCAAAGCAAAAGCCCCGAGGCCGATCCCGGATCAGTTGCTATATTTTGAGTCACTCCCGCCACGCGCGGCCCACGGATCGGGCCCCGCGAGTGTGTGCAAATGGATATGAGCCTGATTGTCGGTCTGCTGCTGCTCACCATCATGGTGGGTTCAGTGCTGCTGACCACCCTAGCTGACGCGCGGGCGCGCTCGAACAAGCGCAGGAACGAACACAACCAGCGGATCACGGGCGAGTTGTTCTCCCTCGATGCGGTGATCGAGGGCATTGGCAGGCTGGACCTGTCGACCGCCTACCGTAGCCTGTTGCGCAGCGAGCGAGAGCGTCTGCTGCGCGCCATCCTTGACGTCGCCACGCCGCCAGAGCCCGCTGCACTAAGCGCGCACAACACAATGCGTATGGCCGAATCGCCCCAGGTGCTGGCGAACATCCTCAGCGAGCTGCAGGGCGCGCGCCGCCACTTGCGCGATCTTGAGCGCGCCGGCGGCGTCAGCCGCCGCGATCGCACGCAGCTGGTTCAGGACCTGACCCGCCTCTCCGCCCTGATACGGGCCGAGTCGCTGGAGCGCTGGGCACAAGCCCCCGACATCGAGCCCAACATCGCCGACTCGTACCTTCGAGATGCGCAGGAAGCCTTGAGCAAGTCGCTGCACCTGGACGCACAGTTCGCGCAGCGCATCGTTGCGCTCAAAGAACGCCAGGAACAGCTCAATGCCGAACGCGTCCGACGCGCGCGGATCAGTGCGGAAGCCGCTCAGACCAAGGAAGCGGAGGCACGCGCGAAACAGGCGCTTGCGCAAAACCATTCCGGCCGCGTGAGCTTCGAAGAACGCTGACTACGCTCAGGTCGCTGCCGTAGTTGTCGAAGCTGCTGCGGCAGCTGCCTGATCGTTCATCAACTGGCGCAGCATCGATTCCAGCGCTGCCAGACGCGTTTCGCCACCACGCTCCAACCAGAACACCGCTGCACTGCTGTGCGTTGACTCGACTGCAAGCACGTCATCGCCAATGCGTGACGCCAATGCGCACAGCGCGGGGTCCGCATGCTCAAAACCGACCGCAAGCCCCCAGCCAGCGGGCAGTGCATCTGCCTGCAGGCCAGTACGTCGTTCAAGCCGCGAACGCGCCATAGCACGCACGTCAGCGGTGTCGGCCATGCCTGCCGCGAGCCGGTCTGTTGTAGCACTGCGCGCCGCTGAATCTGCGCCGTTCGAAGCCGGCGGTCGCTGCAACCGATAGGCTACACAAGCCTGCATTGGCCGGCGTTTTCTGCCGCCCGCACTGACCTGCATCTCTGCGCTCGGGTCTGGATGATCGACCTCCGTGAGCTGCAGCGTGAAGCCACGTTTTCGTGCCGCGGTGCGCAACGCGGCCAACTGCCGCTCACGGCGCGAAGGCATCGCCCAGAACAGGGGCGCAATGGCCAGCGCAAGAATGCCAACGATGATGGCGACGGTCACGAGAATGCCCCGTCTCTGTGCCGACCAGATCGAGCGCTCAGCGCACCGATGCGCACGCAGGGAGCACGTTTGAGCGCAGATTTCCTAATGGTTCTTCTCCACGTTCGTTCCATTGTTCTTTGGACCCCGCTTCCACTTTTGCACGCAGGCTTCGATTGAACGTGCGCAAAGCACAGGTGTACCGTGCGATCGCGCGCCCGGGACCCGGTGCGCTCGCGGAACGCAGTGTTCCACGTTCGGTCGCGTCGGATAAAGACCAGTACGCGCGATCCTGGCAGCCGATGCGCAAACCCCAAGCATCAGAATGTGAAGAAACAGCGTGGAGAGTAGCGTGCAGAAGCAGTGTGAAATGACCGCTGCGTAGGACCAGGAACACATTGCCGACGCGCAACGTCTTGTGCATACGCAACGCCTCGTGCACCAGCAACAATTTATGCGCGCACAGAAATTTGTGCACACACGGCGCTTTGGGCGCGCATAGCGAATTGGAAAAGCGGCTTGGCCGCCACGACTCAACGAAGACTGCTTCGTCGCGCCGGCTCCATCTTCAGATAGAAGGGCAACAGACATGAGTGGATACAAGAGCATCCTGCTGGCAGTAGACCTCACTGAAGAATCACGCACTGTTGCCGACCAGGCGCAGGCACTTGCAACGGCATTCAATGCGAGCTTGAGTGTCATCCACGTGATCGAGCCGTTGAGCTTCTCCTACGGCGGGGATATCCCAATGGATCTCTCAACCGTGCAGGAACAGATTCAGGCGCAGGCAAAATCGCATCTTGCGGAATTCTGTAAAGACATCGATGTCGCACCTGAACGGCAGTACCTGATTTTTGGACGACCCGAGGCAGAAATTCACCGTGTGGCCGAATGCAAAGCGATGGACCTCGTGGTGGTCGGCAGTCACGGTCGCCATGGGCTGTCGCTGCTGCTCGGATCAACTGCCAATGGTGTGCTACACGGCGCGGGCTGCGATGTCCTTGCAATTCGTGTTGGCAAGTCCGAATAACACCGCCGCGCGCCCGGCAAGCGCTGCGTCGTTTGCGGCACGACCTGCTCCACGCGGAGGATGCCTGACACACCCACAGCTGCCAGGCCCACGCACATGGAACCCGCATGTACGCATCAGAAGGCGCAGCGCGTTCGCATTTCTGGCGCTACTCGCGCTGGTCTCAAGCATGCCCTCAAGGGCCGCGGTGCCCGCAGTAGATCCGGCCCTCGCGAGCACTGCGTTGAGTGTGCAGCGCGCCATCTTTCAAACCACCATGAATGAGGTGCAGCGTGGCACCCGCACCAACATCGATACCGCGCGCGCAAGCCTTGCCCACTATCCGCTGTTGCCCTACCTCGAATTCGCTCTGCTGCAGCGCCAGCTGCCAACCGTCACCGCCGTGGAGATCGGGCGCTTCGTCAGCGTGTATCGCGATTCACCGCTGGCGCCGCAACTGCGTAACGCATGGCTGCGCAGAGCGGCGACAGCAGGCGCATGGGCGGACTTCCAGACACTCTACGATCCTGCGAGCGCCGACCTCGGGCTGCGCTGCAGCGAGTACGAAGCGCGTCTACGCAACGGCCAGCCAGCAACTGCCATCAAGGAAATCGCGCTGCTGTGGAGCAGCGCGAAGGTGCTGCCGACAGCCTGCACGGCGGTGGTCAAAGCCTGGATCGACGCTGGCGGCGCCACGCAGGGCCTCGCAGAACAACGCCTGGATGCGGCGATCAGTGCCAACGCAGTAACGCTGGCGCGCGACACCATCAGGTTCATCCCTACAGGTGCCGGTGCGCTGGCGCTGCAGCTTCTCGAAGTTCATGCGAAGCCCAGCATAGTCACTGCACTTGCGCCGGAAGACAGTGCACGCGGCAGACGCGTGCTTGCGCATGGGATAGAGCGCTACGCACGTACCGACGTCGCGGCGGCGGAGGCCCAATGGCAGCGTCTCAAGCTGCACTATCGCTTTGACGCCAACGACCAGAAACAGGTGCTCGTCGCACTGATCCGCGGTGCCATCGAACAAGGTCGAGCGCGCCCGGCCGAGCCCATTCCAGAGCTCGCCGACGGCGCTCATGCGCCGGTGATCGAACTGGTCATTCGCGAGGCCATTGCGCGCGGCCGCTGGCAGCAGCTCGCGACCGCGCTCCGCCTCGTGCCGAGCTTCAAGCAGCCCGAGATTCGCTGGCGCTACTGGCACGCCCGGGCAACAGAACTCTCTGGCGTAAATTCAACCGCCGCCGTGGGGGCGAGTGCCAACGCGGCAGTGCGTGGCCCGAACGTTCGCGATCTGTACACGGGCGTGGCGCTCGACCGCAGCTACTACGGCTTTCTGGCGGCGGATCGGCTGCAGCAACGCCCGTCACTGAACCCGCGCATTCGCGTGCCCGAGCTCACGCAAGTGAACGTAATGCAGGACCACATCGCTGTACGCCGGACCTTCGAACTCATTGCCCTCGGCCGCAACGAAGATGCAAAGGCCGAATGGAAGTACCTCAGCCAGCACCTGACGCTCGCGCAGGTACTGGCCGCGGGCGCAGTCGCGGGCCGGGTCGGCCTGCACCGCCTGGCCATCCAGACGGTGATCGACGGCGGGCGCTGGGACGCGCTCGAATTGCGCTTCCCGACTGCGCATGCCGACATCATGTTCCCGGCCGCTGCTGCGCAAGGCATTGACCCGAGTTGGGTCTATGGCGTCACCCGCCAGGAAAGCCTGTTCGATACCAACGCGCGATCCCCAGTAGGCGCGCTGGGCTTGATGCAGCTGATGCCGGCCACGGCAGAAGTCACGGCCCGCTCAGTCGGCATTGCGCTCAATGGCTCTCAACAGGTGCTGCGGCCTGAGACCAACGTAAAACTAGGTGCGCGCTATCTCGCGCAGATGTACCAGACCTTCGGCTTCCATCGCGCGCTGGCAACGGCCAGTTACAACGCGGGGCCAGGTCGGGTGCGTGCGTGGTTGCGTTTGCGACCCGCATCGCCGATCGATGTATGGATCGAGTTGATTCCATTCAAGGAAACGCGGCAATACGTGCAGAACGTGCTGCTGTACTCGCACATATACAGTCGCCTGCTGGGCACGCACCAACCCTTCCTGTTCGATCACGAACGCTAGCCCGACGGGCACCGCCGTTGCAGTCAGGCAGCGCTTTGAACGGGACTTCGCGCTGAAGCTGGCTAGACTCAAATCCGACGACGGGTCGGCCCGCCGGCGGTTGCAACTGCACACATACCGCGCCGCGCGTCCTTCGCATCCGTATCTGTCTCGTTCCGGGTCTCGTGCTGGGTCGCTCATGTCGCAAATGGAAGTCTTGTTGGCACGTCAGCCGATCCTGGATCGGGCACGCCAGGTCGTGGCCTACGAACTGCTGTTTCGCAGCGCCGACTGGGCGCCGGAGCTGCGGCCGGAGGGCCAGGCCGGCAACATCGCCACATCACAAGTGCTGTTGAACGCTTTCGAGGAGCTGGACATCGCGGCCGTCGTGGGCGACCGATCCGCCTACGTGAACTTCACACGCGACTTGATCCTGTCGCCACCGCCGTTCGATAAACAACGAATCGTGATCGAAGTGCTGGAGGACGTGGAGGTCGACGTACGACTGCTGAACAAGATCAGTGAGCTGCGCAGCCAGGGCTACACCATCGCGCTGGATGATTTCGTGTTCCGACCGGAGCTCGCGCCACTCGTCAATCTTGCCCATGTGATCAAGCTGGATACCCGCGCGCACACACCGCAAGGTCTACGCGAGCAGCTGGCCCTGGTGCGTGCAGCGCGTGCGCAGTGTGCGGCGGGTGCGCCGAAAGCCATCGGACCGAACAGCAGCTTCAAGTTGCTGGCCGAGAAGGTCGAGACACACGCCGAGTTTGCGTACTGCTGTGAACTTGGCTTCGATCTCTTTCAGGGCTACTTTTTTGCGCGCCCCGAGCAGATCAGCGGCGTGCGCATCCCGGCATCGCGCCTTAATGTGTTGCGCCTGCTGGCCGCGCTGCAACAGCCGGACGCTACGTTCGAGGAGATTCGCGACGTGATTGCCACCGATCCGCCGCTATCGTTCAAGCTGATCAAACTGGTGAACTCCGCGGCACTCGGGCCGAGCAGCACGATCACCTCGCTGCAGGCCGCCGTCGCGTTGCTGGGCCTGGACCGCGTGCGCAGCTGGGCAAGCCTGCTGGCGCTATCGAAACTGTCCGACAAGTCGCCGGCGCTCACGCTCACGACGCTGGTGCGCGCGCACCTGTGCGAGGCTGTTGGACGCACGGCGATTCCCGAGACGACTGCAGGGCAGTGCTTCGTCGCAGGGTTACTGTCTACGCTCGATGCGTACTTCGACCGCGAACTCTCCGACGTGATACAAGAGCTACCTGTGTCGACGCCGATACGCCGCGCCGTGGTCGGCCAGTCAGGCAAGCTCGGCGCGCTGCTGCGTGCCTGCATCGACTACGAACGCGGTGCCTTAAGCGAAGTACGCTGGTGGGCGCTGGCCAGTCTTGGCGTAACACCAAAATTCATGGAAGAGCACTACCGCACGGCACTGCTGCTCGCCAACGACGCCGCCGCGTTGCTGGACAAGCGCCATTGACACCTGGATCGCCGAGGGCTCGGGCACGCCTCCGGCACCCGAGCTCGTGCTGTTCGACATCGGTGCAAATCTGACTGACCGTCAGTTCAGCAGCGACCTTCCGCACGTACTGCAACGGGCCCGCGCGACAGGCGTGACGCACATCGTCGTCACGGGCACAGATCTCGCCAACAGCCACGCGGCGGTGCAGATGAGCGCCGGCGACGCGAGTTTGCTGTCCTGCTGTGTCGGCGTGCATCCGCACTACGCGGCACAGGTCCCCGACGACTTCTGTGTGCAACTGCGCAAGCTTGTCGACATGGCGCCGAGCGTGCGCGCGATCGGCGAGACCGGGCTGGACTTCAATCGCGATCTGTCGCCGCGTCTGGTGCAGCAGCGTGTCTTCGAGGCGCAACTGGAACTGGCCGCGCAACTGCAACTTCCGGTGTTTGTGCATGATCGCGACAGTCACGGACAGGTCGCCGCTATCCTCTCCCGCTACCGTAACGTGCTGCCCGATGTCGTTGTGCACTGCTTTACCGGTGACGCAGATTCGCTCGATACGCTGCTGGCACTCGACTGCCATATCGGCATTACCGGCTGGGTGTGTGACGAGCGCCGCGGCAACGGCCTGGCCAAGCTTGTGCCGCGGATTCCAACCGA